>JAFUMW010000055.1 GCA_017482465.1 Clostridia bacterium | reverse complement strand
TACAAACGACGCAAGTGTGGCAGACACAATGGAGATAGACACACCCAATATCATCGTAGGACGTGTCAACTCCGATCCTGCAACAGCAACAAAGACCTTTATCATCAACAAGACAAAGGTAAATGCAGGTGACACATGGTATGGCAGAGCGTACATCGTTTACACCGAAAACGGTGAAACAAAGACGCTTTACGCCGACACTATGAGTTGTACTGCAGAGTAAGCAATTTACAAACCATGTCGGCAATTTCAGGCCGACAGCGCGACCGGGACATAGGCGTGAGGAAACTCACGCCTGTGTTTTTGTGTATAGAAAAAGCCACGCAAAAAATGCGTGGCTTTTGACAAACTGTACTGTTTTACAGATGGGGGCAATTTAACTAAAGATAAAGACTTCTTTCCTCGCAGTCTCCGCCGTAAGCATCGCGGCTTATCGGTGCAGGGCGCTCAAAGTCTGTCTTTAGCTCCTTGACGAACATGTCGCTTGTGCAGTCTCTTACCGCCTCGATAAGCTCAAGCGCGTGATAGCTCATTTCATAGGTAAGACGTGACTTTCTTCCAAGTCTTAACGACCATGCCATCTCCGCCGCGCCAACGCCGCGCGAATTGCTCGCAAACGGGTGGGTAAGCGGAAGCTCGCTTGTGCCGCTCGGAAGTGAGAGCGTTATCTTGCCGTCGAAATCATTCGGGTCGCCTATCTCGATGTTGCCCTCGGTGCCGTAGATCTTGAACGAGTTCTCGGTCACCTTATGCTCGCTTGATATGTACATACTTGCCGTGATGTCGTTATCGAATTTCATGCTTGCACAGATACGGTTGGGCGTGTTTACAAAGAAATTCTCTTCAAACGAGCTGTGGCGCGGATTGAGGTAGGGACGGTTTGCCGCGTGAGTGTCGCAGAAGCCGCAGACACGGCGCGCAGGTCCGAAAAGATTGAAAAGCTGGTGCAGGTAGTATCCGCCCATGTCGTAGGGGATGCCGCCGCCCTCGCGTACTACCGAATACTTACGGTATGCGTCGTCCGCGTCGCTCTTGAGCATGAAATAGCCGCGCGAGAGCGCGATGTCCGCGTGAAGCGGCTTTCCGATGATGCCCATGTCGATGTAATAACGCGAGCTTTGCTGGCTTGAGCCCAAAAACGTGTCGGGCGCTACGGTGAACATCACGTTCTTTTCACGTCTGATACGGTCAAGCTCTGCCGCCTCTTCAAGCGTAAGGCACATCATCTTTTCGCTGTAGCAGTGCTTGCCTGCCTCAAGTATGCTCTTGCTTACCTCGTAGTGTGCGCTTGCGTAGGTGAGATTAAGTACAAGCTCGATCTCGGGATCGCTTAAAATCTCCTCGTTTGTCATCTTGCGGATGCCGTATTTTTCCGCCTGTGCTTGTGCCTTTGCGTCCACAAGGTCGGACACACCGACAAGGTCGATTATCGAAAATCTGTTTTTAAGGTTTTCAAGGTATATTCCGCTTATCATTCCCGCGCCGATGACCGCGGTCTTTACGGGCTTAAATTTCATAATGACCTCCATGCCGCTATTGCGGCTTTTTTATTCGCCGAGTATATTCTTAAGGAAGTTGAAGCTTGATGCCACGCACTCAAACTCGTCTCTGCCGTAGCAGTCGTCCTGCTCGATGGCGTAGATCTGTACGCCGTTCTTTTCACACACCTTTATGATGCCGTCCCAGTCGAGATTTCCTTCGCCTACGGGAGCAAAGCGCGAAAGGGTGTTTTCCCATGTCGGACCCATTTTTGCTATCGAGTAATCCTTTGTGTGGATGTACTCGTATCTGTCCTTGTATTTTTCAAGGAAGTCAGCGGGATTCTTACCGCCGCTCTGTATCCAGTGTGTGTCGGGATTGAGAAGCAGAAAATCGGGATTGGTTTCGTTTAAAAGTATCTCGATTCCTGTAGTGTTGCCGAATTTTATAAACTCGAAGCTGTGGAAGTGGTAGAGAACCTTTATGCCCATGGAAGCGTAGAGCTCTGACATTTCGTTTAAGTAGTGAGCGAACATTTTGTAGCCGGAAGCTGTTTCGGAAAGGCTTCTCGGTATCGAGTCGATACGAACGCGCTTGGTATCGAATATCTCGCACATTTTAGCTACCTTGTCGCGCTTTTCCTCGAGTGCCATAGCAGGGCAGAACACCGAGTCGTTCTTGATACCGTTTGCATCAAATATCTTCTTGACCTCGAGCGGATCGTAAGCATCGGGGATTGAATACTGAAGATTCTTAAATCCGATATCCGAAAGCTTTTTTACAGTGTCCGCAAGCTCGGGTAAGGACTTGGTGAAGTTTCTCATCGTATACATCTGAAGTGATATTTTGCTCATGACTTTTCTCCTTATAATATGTGTATTGCTTTATCCAAGGTAATGGTAGCATATTTTTTTTGTTTTGTACAGGTATATTTCGTTCAACTCTATTGTAAATTTCAACCGCTTGTGTTATACTTGAAAAAGAAGAATTGCACGGAGGTGTGGCGTATATGCAGGACAGCACTCCTTTTACGGATGAGATCAATGTCAATAAAATTGTATGTTACGAGCAAAGGTGGGAGCAGGAAAAGGGATATTCGCTCTATCTAACACTGCCGCGGCCGAACCATGGGCTTACATATATCCTTGCAGAAAAGGCAGAGTACACGCTTGCAAACGGCGAAAGCTTTACGGCAAGGCGAGGGGACATCGTGTATGCTCCGCAGGGGTCGTTTTACGGTGTGGTGTTCGGCTCGCCCGACGAGCTCGGACGCTCGTCCTATCTTATAAATTTTTCGCTTGATACCGACACCGCCGAAAGCGGCGTAAGGATAGTCATGCGTGATTCTTCATGCTCATTTTTAAGCACGTTTGAAAATGCAGTGTTGCTTTACAAGAGCCACACCGGACGCTCGTTTGCTATCAAAGCGAAGGTGTACGGCATACTTGACATGCTGAATATGAACGCCGTGATGTTTTCGTATGACGCACCCAAGCAGACCAAAAGCTCGGTGAACATGGGAATAGCCTATATAGAAAACAACATTGACAAGGTGTTAAGTATATCCGAGCTTGCCGCACTGTGCCATATGGGTGAAAGTACGTTCAGACGTGAGTTTGAGCGTATAATGGGCACATCCCCCCTGCGTTACATAAATTTTCTCAAGATCGAGAAAGCGAAAGAGCTTCTGGCAAACGCCGATTTCAATATTTCGGACATACCCGAGACGCTCGGCTTTTATGATCTTTCTCACTTTTACAAGACTTTCAAAAGCGTGACGTGTATAACTCCCTCGCGTTTCAGGGAGGAACTGAAAAAAACGAGTCATGCGCCGACTTGAGCGCAGGACTTTATTTGTTTCAGCCTGTGTAGGGAAGTGTTTCGTAGCCGCTCCATTTTGCAAGATGACGCGAGAGTATCACGCCGTCCGAGGCGGTAAGCGAGCCGTCGTTGTCAACGTCCGCCATTTCCGAGTTGAAGGTGTCTGTGCCGTAGCCGCTCCAGCTTGCAAGAGAGCGGGCGATTACCGTGCTGTCTGTCGCGGTGATGTATCCGTCGCTGTCAAGATCGCCCAAAGCGGGTATTACCACGGGATCAAGCGCGATACCGTAAAGTGTATTGTTCAGAAATACCGCTTCTGAATCAAAGCTGGTGCTTGTATTCGGAAGTATCAGCACGCGTGCGCCGTCGCTGAAGTTATCGTACAAATATTCGACAAGCTTATCGTTTGACTTGTCGATTTTTACCGTGTCTTGTCCGGCTTCGAGCTCGTAAAACTTGAATTTTATCGTTTGCACGTTGTTAGCGGAAGTAAACGTGTAGTCCTGATCGAGTATTGTCTTGTATTTGTAATCGTACATGCTTATGCTCTCGGGCTTTATCGTCCACACGTAGTACGGCATGTCAACACCGTTATAGGTGATAGTGTTCTTGCCGTCCTTGATATCATCAAGCAGTGTGTAACCTACTACTATGTTTTCATCGTTTAACAGGTATATTCCTGGTACAAGCTTTTGGCTTGGCAGGGTGTCTCGCAGTTCATTGCTGATATATATCGTATTCAAAGCGGCAAAGTTCGATATTCTGTAGGCTTCATCGTTTTCAATATCATATGAATAGTAGCGGATGTCGGGTTCTCCCGATTCAAGTTCAAAGCTTGGTGCGTCACCAACGCCTGTTGACTCGATTTCATCGTCAATGAATACGTATTTTAATGAGTTTAGAATTGCAGTTTCATCCGTTGACTTCTCTGTAATAAGATAAAGGTAGGTAGAAACACCGTATTTTACATCGTCGGTGCCTGCCGAGTGGTGAAGCGCATCGTAATCTCCGTAACCGAGGCGGTCGGTGATGAATTTGACCTTGTGGTTATAATCGATAGTGATGGTCATGTTTTCTTGTGGAGTATATTTTTCCACAGAGCCGTCGGTTTTATTGATAAGGTATATACTTGTCGAGCTGTTGATGTGTAATACGTCGGAGTCGCTTCTCGAGGGAATATCGGATATACTTACCTGCCAATCGCTAAAGCTTATGATATCATCCGAGTTTATGCCTACCGTGCTTACGTAATCGGAAAGATCGAGTACCGCGGGGTGCTTTGTGAGAACATAAAATCCGTCACCGTCGATCTCGTAGGTGTATACTCCGAGGATATCCGAAAGCTTTGCGATAAGCTCTGATTCGGACAGCTTTGTTATATCCGCCCACACAACAGCCGAACCGTCCGCAGTCGGCTCATATATAGTCTTTACCGTTATATTTGTTGCGGTCGTGCCTATTATCGCCTCAAGCACGGCATGATCGGAAACAACATAGCTTACATGCTTTTTTATTATAATATGCTCATCCTCGGGTGTCCACACGGCGTAGAGCGTTATATCGTCGGTGTTCGTATAATCCGCGTTTGACGCGTATTCAACGCTTCCGTCAGGAGTGGTCGACCACCCGCAGAAGGTGTAGCCCTCAAGTGTGGGGATAATGCCTGTGATCTTGTTATTTAAGGCATCCTGATAATGCGTCTGCGGAGCGGGAGCGCCTGTACCGCCGTTTGCATCATATGTTATGGTGAAGACCGGTTCTTCTACAAGTGAGCCGTCAGAGAAGATATACATATACGTGCAAACGCCGTATTTTACCGATACATTGCCGTCGGTGTTACGTATTGAGTCGTTGTCGCCGTAGCCTATCCTGTCGGTCATGATGGCGGCATCAGATGTTGTATTGAGCTGAATGTTGAAATAGCTTGATGTGGGAATGCTTAAAACTTTTTTGTTAGTGCCGTCGATAAGATATACCTTTGAGCTGCTGTTTACTCTCAGCATATCGGTTCTGACGTTTCCGTCATTATTCTGGTCAAGGAGTGTGGAATACTTTGCTTCCCAATCCTCAAATTGCAGAATATTGTCGGTGTTTTCGCCTACAGTAGACACAAAACCCGAAAGCATGAGCGAGGGGGTGAATTTTGTGAGCATATAATATCCGTTAGCGTCTACCGTATACGTGTATGCCCCGAAAACATCCGAAAGCTTGCTTTGAAGCTCTGTGTCACCAAGCGCGGTGACATCAGCCCAAAGCGATGTGCCGTCGTATATTTTATTTACATTTATACTTGTTTCTGTTCCGTCGATGAGCGCAGTAAGCACGGCATGATCATAAAGCTCGAAGTCGGTGTATCCTGTTATTACAAGATTGCCCGAATCGCCTTCTGCCGCAGATACCGATATTATGCTGAAAAGCAAAACGGTGCAAAGCAGAGTGATCAGTATGGACAGAGTTTTAATTTTCATGTTGTGCCTCCTTAATATAGTATATCTCTATTATATTGATTCGATGGTTCACTTGTCAATGCATATTTCAATTTGTTTACAATTACATAAACAATATTCGTGTAAGGTATATAGCCGCCAAGTGCACGGGATAGAAGACGTAAAAGCCGTATTTGAAGCGGGACGAGCCGCGCTTGCCGTTGTAGAGTGCGAGTATCGGCAATGACAGAAGCGACAGACAGGAGTACCATGTGAACTGCGCCCTGTACAGCGCGAATATTACAGACGCCACTGTAAAAGAGGTGAATTTATCCTTTTTGTCTGCGAATATTACAGCCGAGAGAGGCAGAAGTACGCCGAGTATGCCGTAATCAAGCGTTACCGTTATTCCGATAAGCTTACGCGAGTAATTGCAGAAAAGCTCGAATATGAACGCGAGCGCGATCAGTACCGCAAAGGATACCGCGTTAACGGTGATGCGGATGTTGTCCTTTGACTTTATCGAGTCTTCCAGCCTCAGCCATGAGTAACAAAGGATTATCGACAGCGAGAATGTAAAAAGAATGTTGAGGTAGACCGAGTTGAAGTCGCCCGATATGATCTCTACGGCGGTGAACACTGCCTGGCAGAGCGCACCGAGTACGAACACGCGCAGAAAATAGCGTAGCCTGTGTGAGGTATGACGGCAGCCCTCGCCGATAAAAAAAGCAAAAAGCGGCATTGATATGCGCCCGATAGCGCGTAATAGGGTAACACCCGGAAACAGGTAAGCGCCGATATGGTCTATGAGCATGCATACGCACGCGATAAATTTTATTGTATTTGCGTTCATTTTGTTACCTCTTTGCTGTTATTGCTTATATTATACCATACAGTGTAAGCTTTGAAAAGATATTTTTGCCATATTTGTTACGAGCTTGGTGTGAATATGATCACGGTATCACGTTTTTGCAAAAGTGTGTATTAATAAGAAGAGTAAAGCGCGCAGCTATTGCTGTGCGCTTTTTTTATATTCCGACGGAGAAATTTCTGTTCTTTTTTTAAATTCTCTGCTGAAATGGCTCATATCGGTGTAACCTGATATTATAGCTGCATCGGTTACAGAATACATTTGCGATTCAAGTAATTCTCGGGCTCTTGTAATTTTAAGATTGTTTATGTAATTTATGGGTGAGACTCCGTAAAAGCTTTTAAAAATTCTTCTGAAATATTCAGGAGTTATATTGCACATTTTCGATAATGCTTCAATGCTTATGTTCTCCTTGAAGTAGTTTTCGTGAATATAGTCAACGGCAGATTGGATCATTTCAAGCTTGTTTTTGGGGAAATACTCTGAAAAATATTCCTGTTGTATGACATAAATGATATTATAGAGCTCTGCCTTGCATTTCATCATATAACCGTGTTTTTTTAATTCCCATATCTTATTTGCAAGATGGAAATGTTCCGCAATTGCGACGTGTTTTTTTGCTTTTATTACAAATGGCGAAAACGATATGCTTTCATCAATATCAAAATTTATTGCGTAGCAATCGCCATGACCTTTTGCTGTAACCGTGTAAGTTGAGTGCTTGGGAAGATAAATTATATCATTTGCTTTTACGGTAAGCTCTTTACCGTCGGAAAAGGTATAGATCTTTTCACCGCCGATGTGAATTGCAAGTCCGTGGCTTGGTCTGTTTTTGTGTGTGGACAATCCTGTTCCGGAAGGAACAAAACATGCAAGAACTATATTTCTTATATCAAAATCATGATTCATAAAATCTATCATGTGATCACCTCGGTTTTTATTATAAGATTTTGTTTTGAAAAAGTCAAGTGTTTTGTTTTGCCTATTTACAAAACGCCATTAATATGTTACGCTTGTGACAGTATAAAAGGAGGTTGCAGTATGGAATACATCAAATCTGTAGACTACGATTATATAATGAACAAATATCACGATGCGTCAAAACCCTTTGACAGTTTTTCAAGATTTATCAGAAGAGATGAAATATTTTCGGGCGAAACGGGTATGGACGGCGAGAAAATAAAAGAAGAGATCCTGCAGTGTGACAAAAAAAGAAGTCACCTGCCTCACCCGGTGCGTAAAGCAATGGCTTTTGCATATGTTTTGGAAAACACCAAAATATCATGTGACAGCCGTGACCGTTTTCCTGCCATCAATATGATTGACCGTCCTCTCAATTCAACTTTAGTGAATAAGTGGAGAAAGGAAGTGTTTGAGGAGGTCATTCCCGAAACAGAAAAGAAAAGAGCACATTTGGAAAGATCGGGGATAGTGACCATGTGGCCCGATTATGACCACAGTGTACCTATGTGGGACAGAGTTCTCGATTTGGGATTTGCCGGACTGCTTGAAGAAAGTGAAAAAGCACGTTCATCAAAAGTTCTTACAGATGAAGAAGAGGCGT
>JAFUMW010000009.1 GCA_017482465.1 Clostridia bacterium | reverse complement strand
AACCCTGCTACAAGCGAGGGTGAAAGAATCAGTGCAGAATATACCCGCGAAAACATCGAAAAATATCAGGCTATGGGCTTTGAGCCTAACACCGAGTTCTATGAAATAGAAAAATCACCGCTCGGTGATATGTATAAGGTATGTATACCCGAATAATAAATGAAAAGAGGAAAGAACATGAAAAAGATCGCTTTACTTTTACTCGCGCTTGTTTTAGGCGCTACACTTCTTGCAACCGTGACTTCGGCAGACGATTTCAAGCTCTATACTCCTGCCGACATGGAAGCAGGTGAGCTTATCAAGGCTTCACAAGCCGAAATCATCTACGGAGTTGACAGGGACGGAACAGCTTATGTCAGAACAGATGCCATGGACGGTGAATACTTAAACGGTATCCTGCGTACACACTTTACTCCCACAGACATAAGCCTTACCGAATATCCGCACATAAGAGTGCGCTACAGATCCGACTCGCTTTCCGGCCTACTTGACGTTACCAACCGCACCAAAAAGGGTGAGGGCTGGGGTGCGCCTCATCCTGAACTTATAGGTGACGAAAAGTGGCACAGCATTGTTATTGACATGAGCAAGATGACCGGCGGAACAGGAGCAGGTGAGCCCGGTGAGATGGGCGTTAACCTCGTGCTTAAGCCATTCGGTACAAGAAACGTGCTTCTCCCCGAGCCTGCATACTTTGACATCGCGTACATCGCCTGCTTCAAGAGCGAGGCTGATGCGCTTGCATACAACAAGGAAGCCGAGGAAGAAAAGGTTGTTGAAAAGGTCATTCCCGAAAAGGTTGTATACGGTCCAAACAAGCTTATTGACGAATTGGCTTTCACAGCACGCGGCGTCGACTCTGAAGTAAAAGAAGACAAGGACGGCACACGCTATATTCATAACGTAGTAAAGCCCGGCACGTATACCTCAGGCAGGGTAAGACTTGATTTTGCTCCGTTCACCATCAGCCTTACCGAAAACAGATACATAAAGGTAAGATACCGCACCGACTCTGCTCAGCAGAAGCTTGATATGTCCTGCAACTCCACAAAAGGCGAAAGCTGGCTTTCGGGCAATCAGCCTGATCTCGTAAGAGATTCCTGGCAGGACGTTATAGTCGATATGCTCGATATGGTGGGCGGAAAGGGCGTTCCCGAAATCGGAGAAACCAACATCACCTTCCAGATGAAGCCCTTCGGCTCGCAGAATATGACGATCAACGCAGAGTATTATATCGACATTGCTTACATCGCCTGCTTCACAAGCCGTGAAGCGGCTGAAAAATATACCTTTGACGAAAAGGACGACATCGCAAGCACAATACTCGGTACAACTCTCGAAACGGCAAGCGATGAGCTTGTTGAAAAATACATGAACGAGATCGACGCGAAGATCGAGGAAATTCTTAATACTCCCACAGAGGTTACCGTAACAGGTACAAAATATTACGTAAGCGCCGACGGTGACGACAGCAACGACGGTAAGAGCATGGAAAAGGCATGGAAGACTATCTCACGCGTTAACAAGGCAGCTCTTAAAAGCGGCGACGGTGTCTTCTTCAGACGCGGCGACAGCTTCAGAACAGAACAATCGCTTATCGTAAGCGAGGGAGTAACCTATTCGGCTTACGGCTACGGCAAAAAGCCGGTAATCGTTTGCTCTATAGACGCATCTGGCGCTGACAAGTGGATACCCACAGACGCTCCCAACGTATATCGCTTTGACGGCGAAATAACAGGCGAGACCAATGACGTCGGAAACATCGTTTTCGATAACGGCAAGGCTTGGGGTATCCAGATTCAGAAAACCATGCAGGGCAACAGACTTTATATCGGCAGAGTTTACAACGGCCTTGAATTCCTTGACACCAACGGCGCGGCATTCAAGGGATATATAGATCTTAATCAGAACCTTGAATTCTACCACGATTGGTCAACAAAGACGCTTTACTTATATTCGCGCGACGGTAACCCCGGAGAGATCTTCAAGTCTATTGAGCTTGTAGATAAGGGACACGGCATCAGTGCCGGCGGAAATGTTGCAAAAGATGTTATCATTGATAATATTGAAGTTTTCGGAACAGGAAGCCACGGTATCGGCTTCGGAGGTGGCTCACAGAATACCGTAATTCAGAACTGCGTATTCCGTTTCATCGGCGGTTCTATTCAGTACACCGACGGCAGAAACACCCGTTACGGAAATGCCGTTGAATCAGGCGGCAACATCAATGGCTTCACTATCAGAAACTGCTATGCTTCTCAGATATATGACTGCTGTTGGACAGTACAGTCGGGTGGATATCAGACCTTCCACGATGTAAAGATGTACGGTAACGTATCCGAATTCTGCAATACAGGTCTTGAGGTGTGGCAGAAGGGCGGACGCACCACAAAAATGCAGCTTTATGATAACTATACACGCTTCAACGGCTATGGCTGGTCAAATCAGCGTCCGAACAAGGACGGCAACTTCTTCTACGGTGCAAGCGGTGAGCTTGTTTCCTCGGTCATGCGTAACAACGACGTTTACAACAACGTAAACCTTTTCGCATCAAGCACAGCGCTTAAGGTAGCATCAACCGGCCCCGACCAGTATAACTTCCACGATAACGTTTACATCATGGAAGAGGGCAAAAAGCTCGGCGGTCTTGCAGCAGACCCGATGGACGGCGAAGGTACACTCGTTAACTACAGCTACGATCAGAGAGGCATTTCAAGAGCTACAGTAACAGGCTTTGAGCCGGGCAGTAAGTTCTATATTTACAAGGCAGAGCCTTACGGCAATATGTACGATCTCTTTGAGCCGATCGACAGATCAAAGATGTTCTCCGACGTTGCAAGCAACTTCTGGGGTAAGCAGTATGTCGACTATGTGACCTCAAACGGACTTTTCCAGGGTGTAAGCAATTATGAGTTTGCGCCCAACGGCTCGATGACACGCGCAATGGCTACGACCGTACTCATGCGTATGGCTGACGGTGAGGCAAAGAACACAGCACTTCCCTATACCGACGTTGCAGAGGGTGCATGGTACACACCCGGTATAGCTTGGGCATACGAAAACGGCGTGATAGCTTCGGCAGATAAGTTCAGACCCGACGAAAATATCACGCGTGAGGAGCTTGCCGATATGCTGTACAGATACGCCGGCAGCGAAGCGGCAGAAGCAGAGCTTGACTTTACCGATGCCGATGAGATCACACCCGAATATGCAGACGCAATCGCATTCTGCGTAAACAGCGGCATCATCGGCGGCTACGATGATGGAAGCGTTCGTCCCAAGGGCGGTGCAACACGCGCCGAAGTCTCGGCAATGATATTCAGATTTGCAAATCTTGTAAACGAAAAGTAATAAACGATCTCCCGATGCTTTCGCACCGGGAGATCTGTTTTTATTCTATATCCTCTTTACATCTGGGAAGATTAAGCTTGTAATGGGCACTGAGCAAGCGGATTATAACCACTACCACAGTGACCGCAAGCATGGTCGTCGCGGCATCTATACCAAGTGACAGCAGAAGCACCGCAAGTGTAGCGCCTGCAAGCGCCGCCACAGCGTAAATATGACGGACGAGTATAAACGGCATATCACCTGCCAAAAGATCACGTAATACACCGCCGCCGACACCCGTAACCGTGCCGACAAACAACAGCAAGAAGATATTATCGGCAAAGCCCGCCTCGGTCGCGATTATCACTCCGTTTGCAGAGAAGACTCCCAGACCGATCGAGTCCATCACAAGCATGACCTTGTCATAAAAGCGGTGATTCTTTGAGATAAACCGTCCTGCCGCCAGGATAAACACAACAACAGACGTTATTATAGCGGTGATAGCGTATATCGGCTCAATAAAGGTAAGCGGTGGGGTAAGACCGAGTATAAGGTCACGCATTATACCGCCGCCGACAGCCGTTATAAGTCCAAGCACTATTACGCCGAAAACGTCCATCCTCTTTCTGAGCGCGACCATCGCACCCGACACAGCGAATGCGACAGTACCTATCAGCTCAAGTATCAAAATAAACAGTTCCATTATAAGACCTGCTCCTTTTATTTATTTTTAACAGGATAAAGCCTTATTTACCAAGCTCTGCGTTCTTTTCAAAGGATGCGTACACAGCGTTCATAAGTGCCGCTCTCATACCGCCGCACTCAAGCTCGTGTACACCGACGATAGTGCTTCCGCCGGGAGAACACACCTCGTCCTTGAGCTTACCCGGATGCTTGCCGGTCTCCAAAAGAAGCTTAGCTGTTCCCGCAAATGTTTCAGCGGCGTAAAGCAAAGCCTTATCACGGGGAAGTCCACACTCAACGCCGCCGTCAGCCATAGCCTCGATCATCATGCTGACAAAGGCGGGACCGCAACCCGACACGGCGCTTGCCGCGTCTATAAGCTTTTCGGGGAGTGCGTCAAGCACACCGGCATACTTCATTGCCGATTTGAAAGCTTCAAGCTCGTCACTTTCCACGCGTCCGTTCGTGCAGTAGAGTACAACACCCTCTCCGACGCTTACGGGAGTATTAGGCATTATCCTTATAACAGGATATTCGCCGAGGGCAAGCTCTGTGATTCTTTCAGAAGTAAGTCCCGCCGCCATTGTAACCAAAATAAATCGGTCGGTACGCGTCATTAAAGCGTCTCTTACCGATGCAAGAGTTTCAGCCATCATCTGCGGCTTTACTCCGAGAACTATAAAGCGGCTGTTTGCGGCAATACCTGCCGCATCGGTAACATCAAAGCCGTACGCTTCCTTAAGACGCGCGCACTTGCCTGCGTCATAGTCAGCGCACGCAAGCTTGCTTCCGTCTACAGATTTTGCGACCGCATCGGCGATAGCTCCACCCATGTTACCGCATCCAATAAACCCGAATTCGTATTTCATATATGTACTCCTTGAATGGATTTTTCTTTATACTTCACATTATACTACAATATTCTGCATTTTTCAACAGATATTCGAAAATCATTTTTATGCTGATGCAACAAAGGAAATGAAGAATAAGGAGTTTGGTACATTTGAGGAATATCCGAAATCGGTAAAAAACAATGGAAAATTATAAAATGATATGGAATAATTTCGGTAGTTAAAAGCGTATGGTTGATCTTACGCCAAAAAGTATTTGAAATATGATGTTTATTAATTTATGGTATAATGAAAAATGGCGTATAACGACAAATATGGCTTGTTATCTTATATTAAAAATGGTGGAGAGGCTCTCTTAAATTAAAAGACATCAAGTGTTAGAATACCCGTCACAAGGCCGTGTGACCTTGCGTAAAGCTTGAGCGTGCCGCTTTCCTTAAGCCTTACCGCTACCGTGATCCTGCCGGCGTACATTTGTCTGTCTGGAATATGCGGCGGCACGTGGTCGATGTTTGCCGAGCCTGTTCCGACGATCTCACCGATCTCGTTTGAATAAAAATGTACAAACGGCTCGGCATCGGGTACTTCTATGCCCTTTTCGTCAACACAGCTACAGGTCACAAGAAGAACGTCACGTCCGTTTGCCTGCGCTGTGTTTTCCGTCCTCATGGCAAGTCTGACCGCGCTACCCGATGTGACATGTCCGTCCTTGCATACGGCTTTTCCGTCAATATACGCGACAGCTGTGATCTCACCCGGCTCGTACGTAACCTCCCACTTTAACGTGGTGTATTTTTCCGCAGTACGTCTGCCAAGGCTTTTGCCGTTTAAGAACAGCTCAACCTCTTCACAGTTAGTATAAACAGCAACCGTAATACTTTCTCCCTCGAATCCAGCAAAATTCCAATGGGGGAGCATATGCACCATCGGCTTGTCCGACCACATCGACTGATTCTGATAAAACGCGTCCTTTTTCTGCAGATAAAGGTCTATCGCTCCCGAAATACTGCACAGCCTCGGCCATACAGCCTCACCTCTGTGCTCAAACGCGATCCACTGATAACCGCCGAGTATATATTCGCGCTCGGCTATCATCTTCCAGGTACGCTCACGTGAGGACCACCAGTGGTTTACGTCAGCATCATATGCCGGAGCAAACGCGCGCTCGGGAGATGCCGGCAGATAATGACCTCTAACAGTGCCCGTAGCACAGTTTTCGGATGAGAATATACCGATATCCGGATAGTCAGCATGCGCCTTGTCAAGATAATCGAGATTATAGTTTATGCCGAGCGCATCAAGCTCACCGCCGACAGCGTTGTGTCCCTCTCCGAGCGAGTATGCAGTGGTAACATACCTCATATCGTCAAGCTTTTTTACAAACGCAGACATACGGCGCGCAATACGCACTCCCTCGTCTGTGCCGTGGAATCTTTCCTCATTTCCGATCGACCAGAAAAGCACGCTCGGTCGGTTTCGGTCGCGCTTTACAAGCATTTCGAGCTGTGAAAGCGCCTCGGGAGTCGACTCAAAGCGTCTGACCTCGTTCATTACTATAAAGCCCATCTCGTCAAGTGCATCCATCGTTGCCTCGCTGTGCGGGTAGTGGCTTGCCCTGAACCCGTTAGCTCCCATCTCTTTTATAAGTGCGATCTTATGACGTTGGATATTATCGGGAACTGCCTTACCGGTGATACCGAAGTCCTGGTGCGCGCACATTCCCTTGATCTTGACATGCTTGCCATTCAAGAAAAGTCCGCGGTCGGGATCGATCTTGAACTCTCTGAAACCGAAACGCGTTTCGTATGTATCGATAAGAACGCTGTCCTCGTATACATTCGTGATCGCTTTATACATAACCGGAGAGTCTGTGTCCCAAAGCTCGGGAGAATCTATATCAACCGCATATTTGAGTACGGTTTTCGAATACGGTTCAAGTATATTATTTGTGCTTGCACTTGCTACGATTTTTTCGTCGGATGAGTATATAAGCGTTTCTACACTCACAGCCGCGCTTTTAACACGGTCACACACGAGCGTTGTTTCGATATCGGTGTGCCAGAGCGCGCCGCCCACCTTTCTCGGACAAACATACACACCATACATATCAACGGCGATATCCTCTGTTATAATGTAGCTTACATGGCGGTAGATACCGCCTCCCTCATACCACCATCCGTCACACGTGCCGGTCTCAACGTACACGGCAACAACGTTTTCCGCGCCATAATCGACTACGTCCGAAATATCTACCTCAAACGACGTAAATCCGTCACCGCAGTACTTCATCAGACATCCGTTGAGCCACACCGTGGCACGCGACGCTACACCCTCAAAATATAATATGTGACGGCGTCCGCGGTCAGCTTCGTCTACCGTGAAAGACTTTCTGTACCATGAATTATTATGATCAAAGAAGCCTACGGCGTTATTGTTTTCCTCGCGTGGTACTTTTTTTATTATGTAGTCGTGGGGCAGATTTACCTTCTCCCACTTTTCAATACAAAGCTCGCGTCCGGCGGACGTGTCAAAGTCATCATTTCTCGCATTATAATAACGGCTGGCCGGGCCGTTAAAAACTCGCTCGGTCTTTGCTTGCGAATAAACAGGTCCCTTGTATGCCGGATATCCTGTATCAATATCACCCTCGTGAAAAAGCCAGCCTGCATCAAAATCTATTTTTCTTCTCATAACTGCCTCCGATAATTTTATCACTAACATAATTATATCAGTTCAAAATATTTTTTCAATTGACAATATTGCTTATTTATGGATTTTTTTGCTTCCATATTGCATATTTACACCATTTATGTTAAAATTATTGCGAAAGCGGAGGTGTAAGTATGATAGTACGCTTTGGAAAAACAACTGTCTGCTCCGACGGAAGTTCGGAAAAACCGATACATATAGGCAACTCGGGGTACTATATCGACATGTACAGCGATGTAAGAACTAACCGTCCTAACGGAAGAATGGACTATCAGCTCATCATATGTGCAAGTGGTGAGGGCGAAGCGATAATAAACAGACGCAGACACATCATTCGCCGCGGAGACGCTATACTTTACAAGCCTCACGAGCCACAGCTTTACGCCTTCAAGGAAGGTGCATCCTTCGGCTTTATACATTTTTCGGGCACGGAGATGCAATCGATCTGTAATGAGCTTTCGCTAAACGGCAACATATACCGTGTGGTAAATCACGCGGCTTTTACAAATGCCTGCCGAAGCATGAGCGACGCGTATTTTGAAAACAGACCGGGAGCGGAAGTGTACGGTATCGGCATCCTGTTAACTCTTCTCGCCATGCTCTCACCTCAAAAGGAACATTCCAACACAAAGTTTTCAAAAATAAAAGAAGCGGCACAAAACAGTAAAGCCATGTCGCTTTCACTCAAGGAAATGGCGGATATGTGCTCAATGAGCGAGTATCATTTTTTGCGGGAATTCAAACGCATCGAGGGGAAAACTCCGCATGAGTATATTGTTTCAAGCGCGATCGAGCGTGCCAAGCTCATGCTTGACACAGGCATGAAGATAAACGAGATCGCCGGTGAGCTTGGATTTGCCGACCCGCTTTATTTCAGCCGTGTATTCAGAAAATACACAGGAATGTCTCCAAGCGAATACAGAAAGTCCTTATAAAAACAGTAAAACTCAGTAACAGATATTAAGCCGTATAAAAACAAGGGCAGCTTTTTAGCTACCCTTTCTCATAAACTAATATCAGACTCCCGAATATGCGGCAAATCCGCCGTCTACCGGAATGACCACGCCGTTTACAAAGCCCGATGACTTTGAGTCAACAAGCCACAAAAGCGTACCGATAAGGTCGGACGGGTCGCCGAAGCGATTCATTGGAGTATGCGAAAGTATCTTCTCGCTTCTGGGTGTAAGCGAACCGTCGGGATTGGTAAGAAGCGCACGGTTCTGATCTGTAAGGAAGAATCCGGGAGCTATCGCGTTTACACGGATACCGACCTTTGCAAAATGTACAGCAAGCCACATGGTAAAGTTTGAGATAGCCGCCTTTGCGCCCGAGTATGCGGGAATACGTGTAAGAGGTCGGAAGCTGTTCATGCTCGAAACATTAATTATAACAGCATCCTTCTTTTCAGCCATTTCACGTGCAAACACCTGAGTGGGAAGAAGAGTGCCCAAAAAGTTAAGATTGAAAACAAAGCCAATGCCCTCGGGATCAAGATCAAAGAATGTCTTTACACCCTCAACGCTTCCCTTGAGATCCTCGGGTTCAAGCTGATCCTTTGTGGTCGAGCCCTTGGGGTTGTTACCGCCGGCACCATTCAAAAGTATATCGACCTCACCGAGCTTTTCGTGAATAAGCTCGCGTGCCGCTTCAAGGCTCTGCTTGTCCAACACGTTAGCTTCAACCGGAATAGCCGTGCCGCCGTCAGCGACGATCTCATCAGCTACCTTTTTAGCCGCTTCAAGGCGCAGATCACATACAGCCACCTTAGCACCCGACGCACCGAGAGCCTTTGCAAATTCCGAGCAAAGCACTCCTCCGCCACCGGTTACAACAGCAACCTTGTTTGAAAGATCAATATTAAACGGAAGTTTCATATGTATTTACCTCTCTTTGGTATCAATGTATTTTTTCACATAATATTGTATAACATATCTCGCATAAAATAAAGAGTTTTTGCAAAAAAAGTTCATTTTTTATATTTTTCAAAAATTGCCTATTAAGAAAGGAGATGCCTTTCGGCATCTCCTTCTCGTTTTTATCTTCAGCAGCCGCAGCAGCAGAACAGGATAAGAAGCGCGATGATGATTATCCAGATGCATTTGTCGTCGAAGATATTGCAAAGACAGTTGTTCATATTTGCTCCGTTTCTCCGCCGTCTGAAAATTGCTTCGGAACTGCCCCCGGCGGCCAAACAGATTCCGTAAAGCCGACGCTTGCGCGATCGGCCGCTGCTATGTACGCAGCCAAGAGGCGATTTCCGCCTCTCTGTTATTATCTTATGCCCGCCGTTATTATTTGCTACTTTTTTATTTCAGCTTAAGCTCGTAGCAATCGAGAAATGCATCCGCGTCATGCTTACCGCGCGCCGGTATATCCGCACTTGCGTTACAGCATCTGCAAAATATCTTTACATAGCCTTCGCAAAGGGTGAAATCGTACTCGGGTGTGTCACAGTTACACTTGATCGAGTCTGTGTCAAGAAGGTCACGCAGAACGAATATTATCGTATCAAGCACATCCGTATCCTCAATATCGTATCTGTCATCATCGTCACTGTAGTCATTATGGAGCATCTGCGCGGGGTCCTCCACACCGATACGTTTATATAACTCGATAACTTCCTTCTCGTTTTCGTCAAGAGCTTTGCTTACCTTGTCAGACGTACCAATAAAGCAACAGTCAACGCCTGTATATGTGCAGGGATAACTGAAAAGCTCCTTGTCAAAAAATGAAGAAGCTGTGATCGTGAATTTGTGATCAGTACCGCACATAACGCAGGGAGAGGTTATCATATACTTATCATCCTTAGCGCGTACTATGTCGAGTGCACTGCCCTTACAGGTGCATTTTAGCTTAAGCTTATCTCCTGTAAGTGAGAATATACCGACAACGCTTTTGACTCCCTGTCCGCATTTCGGACAGCGGTATGCGATATTTGTTTCTTTCGGTGTTATTATCATAAGGAATCATCCTTTCGAATATCTATCGTTTACTGTAATGATAAGTATACCATTTTTGACCGCCAAAGTCAACCGCATTTTAGCGAAAAATATCCTCCGTGCAATGGTCGGAGGATATTTTGTTCAGATCATATGCTCATGCGCCGTAAAACTCTGCGGTCTTTTCAAGCTGTTTATTGAATCAGATCTCATTTGAAGCATGCCAAGACGCGAAGATGTATCTTTGCATAATAAAAGGTCCTTTCTTTGACTATAATACCGTTTCGCGCCGGATCTGACCGACAGCGATTTACGAATTTTAACACTTATATCCACCTAAAAAAGTAATATTTATAAAATACCATCTGCTGACATTTCCAATATTTTAGCAGGTTTTGAAACAAAGCACAATAGTAAAACGCAAAATATCATTTTGTCCCTCTTTACTTTATTTATAAATGAAGTCCGCAACATATCAAATCATCTCTCACGCGTATATGTATATAAAATAATGATAAAAAGGCAAAAAGCATACACATTTTGCCAAAACCGTACGCAAAAAATTGCGGTTTGGCGCATTCTTGACAGAAAAATGTTTAGTTTTCGCTCTTTGCACAAAAAAATCATCATTACCGCTTGACAAGTTTGAAAGCACGTGCTATAATTGTGGCATATAGTTTTTCAAACGCTTTGATAAGGAAAAAGCGGTTACTTTTCTTTTCCAGAGAGTCGGCGGGCGCTGTGAGCCGATAAAGATGTTTCCGTATAAGTCACCTTTGAGCGTTCGCTCTGAACCGGCTTGCCTAAGTAGGACGAACGGGTCCGACCGTTATATCGGAATGTGATTATCGTCACAATGAGTGGTTGCAATGCAACAATTAGAGTGGTACCGCAAGATTATATCGTTACGATTTAATCCTGTCTCTTTGTTTATAAGAGGCAGGTTTTTGTTTTGCCGCACTGCAAGCGACCGCTACACTACTGTTGAAAACGGAGAAACTTATGATTTTATCAGGTGCAGACATCATAATCAGAACCCTTATCGAACAAAACTGCGAGGTTGTGTTCGGCTACCCGGGCGGGCAGATACTCAACGTATACGACTCACTTTACAAGTATGAGTCGGAGATACGCCATATCCTCGCCGCGCACGAGCAGGGCGCCGCACATGCCGCTGACGGTTACGCCCGCTCTACAGGCAAGGTAGGCGTGGTTATCGCGACCTCCGGTCCCGGTGCCACTAATCTTGTAACCGGTATAGCAACGGCATTCCTTGATTCTATCCCTATGGTAGCAATTACCGGAAATGTTCCAAGCTCGCATATCGGAAGTGACAGCTTCCAGGAGATAGATATCACCGGTATCACTCTGCCTATAACAAAGCATAACTATTTTGTCGGAAAGGTCGAGGACCTTGCCGACACGATACGAGAAGCATTCAGGCTCGCATCATCCGGACGTCCGGGTCCCGTGCTTATCGACGTACCCAAGGACATACAGATAGCGAAATGCGAATACACTCCCGCAAGCCCGATCGAGTCAGACAAGCCCGAGCCTGCAAAAGAGATACGCATTAAGGAAGCCGCTGAATGTATCAACGCCGCAAAACGTCCCTTCATCTATTTCGGAGGCGGACTTATAAACGCAGGCGCACAAGAGGAGATGCTCGAGCTTGCCGAGCTCATAGACGCTCCCATAGGATGCTCGCTTATGGGACTGTCGGGAATACCGACCGATCATCCGAGATTTCTCGGAATGCAGGGTATGCACGGACATTTCGCTTCATCCATGGGTATGAGCCATGCGGACTGCATAATATCGCTCGGTGTCAGATTCAATGACCGTGTAACCGGTAACAGAGAAAAATTCGCAAGAGGCGCGAAGGTAGTACATATAGATGTTGACGGAGCGGAGCTTTCCAAAAACTTCCCTGTTGCACACGGACTTCGCGGAGATGTAAAGCTTACAATGAAAGCGCTTTTGCCTCTTATAAACAAGGGCGATCACTCCGAATGGCAGGCACAGATAGATAAGTTCCGTGAAGAGGAAAACTCGAATATTGATCGCCGCGACGGTATCACACCCTATTCAGCTATTATGACGCTCAACGCTCACCTTAAAGAAAACACTCCTGTCGCAACAGACGTCGGACAGCATCAGATGTGGGCTGCACAGCACTTACGTTTCCGAAAGAGCCGTAAGTTCATCTCAAGCGGCGGACTCGGTACAATGGGCTTTGGAATGGGCGCGGCAATAGGCGCACAGACAGGTACAGGAGAGCACTCTGTGCTCGTTACCGGCGACGGAAGCTTCGGCATGTGCTTAAACGAGCTTGCAACGGCTGTAACATATAAGATACCGCTTGTTATACTTATCATGAACAACGGAGTTCTCGGAATGGTACGCCAGTGGCAGACACTCTTCTTCGACAAGCATTATTCCAACACCGTGCTTAACCGCAAGACCGATTTTGTCAAGCTCGCGGAAGCGTTCGGTGCAAAGGGTGAGGCGGTAAATAATCTCGAGGATCTTGACCGTGCGCTTGAGCGTGCTTTTGCGTACGACGGTCCGTACATCGTCGAGTGCCCGATCGAAAAAGACGAATTTGTTCTTCCCATGCTTCCGCCCGGCGGGTCTATGGAAGACATCATCGTAAAGATCAAGGATTGAGCGAGGAGGTAAAAAAGATGCAAAGATACACAGTAGCCGTACTCGTAAAAAACCAGTTCGGTGTTCTTAACAGAGTAACAAGTATGTTCCGCAGACGTCAGTTCAACATCAGCGCACTGACGGTAAGTGAAACAGAGTCTCCCGACTTCTCTCGTATCACCGTACTGTTTGACGGTGAGCACTCAAACAAGGAACAGCTTATCGACCAGCTTTATAAGCTTCCGGACGTATGTTCAATAAAGGAGCTTAACAGCGACGAGTCGATAAACCGTGAGCTTTTGCTCATAAAGATGCAGAATTCTCCCGAAACACGCAGTGAGATACGCGACGCGGCAGATGCTTTTGACGCAAAGACCGTTGATTACAACCGCGACGCGATCGTCATCCAGCTTACGGGCGACAGCCGCCGCATAGACGATTTTATCAATCTCATGCGCGACTACACCATTCTTGAAATATGCCGTACCGGCATAGTATCGCTCGAGCGCGGCGAAACTACGCTGCGAAGCGAGCTCAATATATAAACAAATTTCAAAACATATACAAAGAGAGGTAATTTATCATGGCAAGAATTTTTTATCAGCAGGATTGCGATCTTCAGAAGCTTAACGGCAAGACAGTAGCTATCATCGGATACGGCTCACAGGGACACGCACATGCCCTCAACTTAAAGGACAGCGGCGTTAATGTTATCGTAGGTCTTTACGAAGGAAGCCGCAGCTGGGCAAAGGCCGAAGCACAGGGACTCAAGGTAATGACTTCAGCTGATGCAGCAAAGAACGCAGACATCATCATGATCCTTATCAATGATGAAAAGCAGGCAAAGCTTT
>JAFUMW010000008.1 GCA_017482465.1 Clostridia bacterium | reverse complement strand
GGTTATGGTGCCGCAGCGCGGCAAACTGCGGGCCAGCCGCCTAATTCCGGCCGCCCGATTTGCGCCGGAACAGGTGGTACGCTGCGAGGCGCGCGACGACAGTGAAGCGTCTGTCTGGCAGCCTTGGAAAGGGTCGATTCAGGGATTTCCGGTGGAGGAAGCTCTGTCACGGCAGGTCGAGGAGATCCTCTATCCCGCTATGGAGGATTTTGCTCTTGATATTATTATCGGTAAAGGTCCGAGCGCACAGAGTATACATCTTCCTATACCGCATTTTACGCTTATCGGTGCTACGACACGCGCAGGTCAGCTCACGACACCGCTTCGCGACAGATTCGGCGTTCTTCTTAAGCTTGAGCTGTATACCGTAGAGGAGCTGGCGGAGATCGTACGCAGAAGCGCAGGCATACTCGGTGTACCGATCGACATTGACGGTTCTCTTGAGATCGCATCACGCTCTCGCGGTACGCCTCGTATCGCGAACCGCCTTTTAAAGCGCGTCAGAGACTACGCGCAGGTCAAATACGACGGTAAGATCACACTCGAAACAGCTTCAAACGCACTCAATATGCTTGAGATAGATGAGCTTGGTCTTGACAACACCGACAGAAAGATGCTTGAAACGATAATTCACGCATACGGCGGAGGTCCGGTAGGACTTGAAACGCTTGCGGCAACTGTAGGCGAAGAAGCGATAACTATCGAGGATGTATACGAGCCTTATCTTATGCAGATCGGTTATTTAAGCCGAACCCCGCGCGGAAGATGTGCAACAAGACTCGCTTACGAGCATTTGAACATTCCTTATACTACGGCTTCAAATAACGGCTCGCAGTTGGGATTTTTTGACAAGAACAATGAAGATGAATAAGATCATATAAGGAAACACGGCACAATGTGGAAAGCAGATAATTGGACAGACTATGAGCTTATAGACACCTCAAACGGTGAACGACTTGAGAGATGGGGAAAGCATATACTTATCCGTCCCGACCCCCAGGTGATCTGGAAGGACGTAAAACGCGACAGGCGTTGGAATAAGCCTGACGGAACGTATAAACGTTCATCTGCCGGCGGCGGCGCGTGGAAATCCTCCGCTCTTCCCGAGCAATGGGATATTTCATACGAATCGCTCGGACTGAATTTTCTTATCAAGCCTACCGGATTCAAGCATACCGGCCTTTTTCCCGAACAGGCTGTAAACTGGGAATGGTTTTCTAAGCTTATAAAAGAAGCTGGAAGACCGATAAAGGTCCTAAACCTGTTTGCATATACAGGAGGCGCAACGGTCGCATGTGCCAAAGCCGGCGCGTCTGTTTGTCATGTTGACGCTTCCAAAGGAATGGTAGCGCAAGCTAAGATCAATGCCGAAAAATCCGGTCTCGGCTCTGCACCTATACGGTACATCGTGGACGATTGCAAGAAATTCATCGAACGTGAGATCAGACGCCAAAATAAATACGACGCGATAATAATGGATCCAACATCATACGGACGCGGTCCGTCCGGAGAGCTTTGGAAGCTCGAGGACAGCATTGCCGAATTCATCTCGCTCTCGGCTCAGCTGATGAGTGACGATCCGCTCTTTTTTCTATTGAATTCTTACACAACAGGTCTTTCGGCATCAACGATGGGATATTTGCTCGACCTGTATCTTAAGCCATTGCTCGGCGGACAGGTAATATCTGATGAGATCGGACTGCCGGTCTCGCAGACAGGCTCGTATCTTCCGTGCGGCGCGTCCTCACGTTGGACAAAGTGCAAATAGTACAAGGATAAATACATGAACAAAAAGCAATTCATACAGATCAAAAACGTCACCTTTTCTTATGATGAGGGGACCGGGCAACTTCCTTCTCCCGCGATAAACCATCTGTCGCTTGACATTGAAGAAGGCTCGTTTGTTGCGGTGCTCGGTCATAACGGTTCGGGAAAATCAACGCTCGCAAAGCTGTTAAATCTGATACTTACACCTACAAGCGGCGAGATTTACATTGACGGCACGCGCATCACCGACCCTGATTTGAGTGATGAAGACGTGCTGAATATCCGAAAGAATATCGGCATGGTCTTCCAAAATCCGGACAACCAGCTTGTAGCAACAATAGTCGAAGAGGATGTTGCGTTCGGTCCGGAAAATCTGGGGCTTGAACCGTCCGAGATACGCCGCCGAGTCAACAGCGCTCTTGAAACTGTTGGTATGAGTGATTTCAAACGTCACTCTCCTCATCAGCTTTCGGGAGGTCAAAAGCAACGTATTGCCATTGCGGGAATCATAGCGATGATGCCGAAATGCATCGTGTTTGACGAATCCACCGCCATGCTCGACCCCTCGGGACGCCGCGAGGTCATGGACACGATATTAAGGCTCAACCGCGAGCAAAATATAACGATCATACACATAACTCACTACATGAATGAGGCGATGCTCGCCGACCGTGTCGTGGTAATGAACGAAGGCAATCTGCTTATTGACGGCACACCGTATGATGTTTTCAAAAATGTTGATCTGATCAAAAGCGCGGGGCTTGATTCGCCCCAACAATTTGACATCATATATGAGCTTCGGCGCAAAGGACATGATATTAAAATGCCCGAGTCGCTGAAGACCGAGGACTGTGCCAAGGTAGTTTACGATTATTACAAACGAACAACGAAAGACTGATACAATGAACGCCATTGAATTAAAAAACATATCATACACTTACAGCCGCGGAACGCCGTTTGAAAGACTTGCTCTTGATGATGTGTCTGTATCTTTTAAGGCAGGGATAATAACAGGTCTTATGGGACATACGGGTTCGGGAAAGTCAACGCTTGTACGGCTGTTTAACGGTCTTGAAAAGCCGGAGAACGGCACTGTGAGCATATTCGGCGAGGACATTTGGCAAAAACCAAAGGAAATACGCAAATACCGTTTCAAGGTTGGGCTTGTTTTTCAATATCCCGAATATCAGCTCTTTGAAGAGACCGTAAAGGAAGATATTTCTTACGGACCTAAAAACATGGGGCTTGACAACTCTGAGATCGATCGGCGTGTACGCGATGCCGCCGAGCTATGCAGGATAGACAGTGCCCTGCTTGAAAAATCTCCGTTCGATCTTTCGGGCGGTGAGAAACGGCGAGTCGCAATTGCCGGTATTATGGCTATGCAACCTGAGATACTGGTGCTTGACGAGCCTGCCGCAGGACTTGATCCAAGAGGACGCGAAGAGATCTTTGACGGCATACGCGATTACAAAAGCTCAAAGAATGCTACTGTTATAATCGTCAGCCACAGCATGGAGGATATGGCGAAGTATTCCGATGAGATCGCTGTAATGAACAACGCAAAGATCTATATGCATGACACGAAGGAAGCTGTCTTCAAGCGCGCCCACGAGCTTTGTGAGATCGGACTTGATGTTCCTCCCATAGCCTATTTTTCAAAAGAGCTTGCCGATCTCGGTCTTCCTGTTTCCGAAAGCTTTTATTCTGTTGAGGCTTGTGTTGACGCGCTTGATACTCTATTCAATGCAAACTGATTTAATGCAGTCAAAATGACTGCGATACGGTATTTTCTATGATTAAAGACATAACTCTCGGACAATTCTTTCCGGGCAATTCCCTTTTACATCGGCTTGACCCGAGGATAAAGATCATTCTTACTATCTTGTTTATAGCGATAGTTTTTCTTGCAAAATCTACATTGTCTTATCTTTTGGTCCTTGCTTTTACTATCGCACTTATTATAATATCGGGAATATCTTTCAAAACGGTGCTTAAAAGCCTCAAGCCGATCGTTTTTGTGCTGATAATCACTTCGGCACTTAATATATTCTGGACTGTTGGCGATGATCTTATCTTTTCTTTCTGGATAATAGATATATACGCCGAAGGTGTAAACTTTGCCATACTGATGGTTCTCAGGATCACTTCTCTGCTTATCGGAACATCGGTCTTGCTGACATACACCACATCCCCGATCATGCTTACAGACGGCTTGGAAAGACTTCTTGCTCCGCTTAAAGCTATTAAGGTTCCTGTTCATGAATTTTCGCTTATGATGACGATCGCGTTACGTTTTATTCCGACGCTGATCGAAGAAACCGATAAAATAATGAGCGCTCAGAAGGCTCGCGGAGCAGATTTTACAACCGGAAGCATCATAAGCCGCGCAAAAGCGCTTATACCTGTTCTCATTCCGCTGTTTATTTCTTCATTCAGACGTGCTGACGAGCTTGCTACCGCCATGGAATGCCGCTGTTATCACGGCGGTGACGGCAGGACTAAAATGAACACCCCGCATCTTAAAGTCATTGATATACTTACGGTCTCGGTTTTTATTGTAATATGCGTAATTATTGTAATGCTGAACCGTTTTGCTTGAGGTACAGTATATGAAGCATTTACTGAAACTTCGCTATGTAGGTACTGATTTCTTCGGATTTCAGGTCCAGCCTGACAAGCGTACCGTGCAATCTGTCCTGCAGGATGCGATCGAGTCGCTATACGGCATCCGCTATGATATAAAGGGTTGCAGCCGCACAGACAGCGGAGTTCACGCAAACGTTTATTACGCGACATTTGACCTCCCGCAGAACTCTAAGATAGTAATTGATGTGTCAAAGCTTCCTTTGGCGCTCAACTCGGTTCTGCCTGCCGACATTTCGGTTTCCGATGCAACGATCGTGCCTGACACCTTTCACGTCAGACATAATGTTGTTTCAAAGGAATATGTATACTTAATATCCGACGGTAAGATACGCGATCCTTTTGATAATAACCGTGCCTATTGTTATCCGTATAAAATAACCGATGATATGATCGCACAGATGAATAAAGCAGGGCAACTGCTTTCGGGCAGGCATGACTATAAATGCTTTATGGCAAGCGGTTCTTCCGTTATTGACACTGTTCGCAATGTGAAATATATCAAAGCCGAGCGTTGCGGCTCACACGTAAAGATATATGCCTGCGCTGACGGTTTTCTTTATAATATGGTACGTATTATAGCCGGTACACTGCTTGACGCAGCTCGCGGCAAATATTCAGCCGGTGATATAGAAAAAATGCTCAGAGAGGGAGACAGATCTCTTTGCGGGCCAACTCTTCCCGCCCATGCGTTATACCTAAATAAAGTGGAGTTTGACAGCATATATTTTAACAGTGAATTATGAGAGGTAAAATACAATGAGCACCACCGAATTATTTATTCTTGCCATAGGACTTTCAATGGATGCTTTCGCAGTGGCGATCTGCAAAGGACTGTCCGTGAAAAAACTTAAGTTATCCCACATGCTGATTACAGGACTTTATTTCGGATTTTTCCAGGCTTTTATGCCGCTTATGGGATATATACTCGGAAAACAGTTCGAAACACTTATAACAGAGATAGATCACTGGATAGCTTTTGTGCTCTTGGCGATCATTGGTATCAATATGGTTCGTGAATCACGGACAGATGCTGATGAGCTAAATGACATGTTCACTCCGAGAGTAATGCTTCCGCTTGCGGTCGCGACGAGCATAGACGCCCTCGCCGTAGGTGTTACTCTGGCTTTCCTCAAGGTGGACGTTGTCAGCTCTGTTTCTTTTATCGGTGTCATAACCTTCATTCTCTCTGCTATCGGTGTTAAGATCGGAAATATTTTCGGTTGCAGATTTAAATCTACCTCAGAACTTATAGGCGGCATTGTACTTATCGCTATCGGAGCAAAGATACTGCTTGAACATTTGGGAATCATTTCGTTTTAACAAAAACTCCTGCGTATTGTAAACGCAGGAGTTTTTGTTCATATATGTTTATATTATCTTGCGATGCGTACCGTTCCGTCACCTTGCATGAGTGATTCGACTTCTTCAACGGTCACACGGTTGAAATCACCGAAAATGCTATGCTTGAGCGTGCTCGCCGCAGTTGCAAATTCAACAGCCTCCGCGGCTGTTTTTTTAGTGTGCAGACCGTAAATAAGTCCGCCTGCAAAAGCGTCGCCGCCGCCGACACGGTCGACGATATCGGCAATATCGTAAGTCCGCGTATAATAAAATCCGCTTCGATCGTTTATACAAGCCGCCCATGTATTATGATCACCGCTGAGGCTTCGTCTTATAGTGATCGCAACGCATTTAAGTTCCGGATAAGCCGCAAGCGCCTTGTCGCAAATATCACGGTATGTATCGAGATTCACCTCAAGAGAATCATCGTCAGTTTCCGGGATGATCCCAAGCATCTTCTGGAAGTCACCGCCGCCGCTTATAAGCACATCCGCGTACCTTGCTATCTCAGGCATGATCTCGGTGGGCGCTTTGCCGTATTGCCATAGCTTTGCTCTGAAATTAAGGTCAAGAGAAACAGTAACGCCGAGTTTTTTTGCAATTTGAACAGCTCTGAGCGCTTCTTTTGCAGTATCCTCGGTAATTGCCGCTGTTATACCCGACACATGAAACCAGCAGGCATCTTCAAACAGCTTTTCCCAGTCAAAATCGCCTTCCTTGATGTTAGCAAACGAGGTGTAGTCACGATCGTATGTTACTTTTGATGCGCGTTGGCACGCTCCTGTTTCAAGATAGAATACTCCGAAGCGCCCCTTTGTGTAAGCAATATTGCTCGTGTCAACACCAAAGCGTCTCAGCTCGCCTATGCAGGCACGTGACACATCATTATCAGGCGTAGCGGTTACAAAAGAGGCGTTCAAACCGTAGTTTGCAAGAGATACGGCAACATTCACTTCTGCGCCGCAGAATGTAGCTTCAAAACGCTCGCTTTGAAAAAGTCTCTCGACACTCGGGGACTTTAACCTCAACAAAACTTCGCCGAAGGTAACAAATTTATTACGCATTATATTTTGACCGTTCCTTTCATTAAGAACATTAGTTTTGTAATATCAAATTTAATTATATCATTTTATGAATTTTTTTACAATTGTTTTTTCTGCAATCTCTGCAACTTGCGTGCTGTTTTGGAAATACTAAAGAAAATAATTGAACCGAAAAGAGGTAGCTCATTATGATAAATAAGCAAAAATGTGCCATTATCGGCTGTGGATTTGTAGGCTCGACAATTGCATATACACTTATGGATCACGGTCTATTTTCCGAAATGGTACTGATAGATTCAAATCCTCAAAAAGCTGTCGGTGAAGCTATGGACCTTAATCACGGTCTGCCGTTTATTGGGCCTATGAAAATTTATGCGGGCGATTACAGTGATCTTCATGACGCACATATCATAGTTATAGCCGCCGGCACGAGTCAAAAAAGCGGAGAAACAAGGATCGAGCTCGTACACCGCAATGTTGAGATATTCAAGAGCATCATTCCGCAGATAACGGCTGTAAACAACGAGTGTATGCTACTTGTTGTATCAAATCCCGTTGACGTGCTCACCTATGCCGCTCTTAAGCTTTCGGGATTTGAGAGCCGCAGAGTCATCGGCTCCGGAACAGTGCTTGATACGGGGCGGCTTAAGTACCTTGTCGGTGAACATCTCGGTGTCGACAGCAGAAATGTACACTCGTTTATCATAGGAGAACACGGCGACAGCGAGCTTGCTGTCTGGAGCAGTGCTAATGTCTCCGGAGTAGACCTTGATGACTATTGCAGGATCACAGGCAAGCAGTGTGATGCTCATATTCTCGAAGATATGTACGAGCAGGTGAGAGACAGCGCATACAAGATAATCGAGGGAAAGGGTGCAACATATTATGCTATCGGTCAAGCGACACTGAGAATAATCAGAAGCATTGTCAAAGATCAGCGGTCAGTGCTTCCTGTATCCTGCCTTGTTGACGGTCATTACGGTTTATCTGGCGTTTGCATGGGTCTGCCGGCGGTCATAGGCGCAGAGGGGGTAGGAGACCTTCTTGAGATACCGCTGAACGCGGATGAAGAAAGACGGCTCAAAACTTCAGCAAATGTCTTAAAAAATGTTATTGACAGCGTAAGCGACATCTTAGCGCCTGCCGTTGTCTGATCAGATGATGAGCTTATAAATATATGCGTTTTTTTCTTTGCCTACTATATCGACTGCACCGAACTCGAGCAGTGCGTTAAGTGAAAAGCGTGCTGTTCTTCCCTTCATTTTCATCACTTTTTCAAATTCGTTAAACTTGAAGTTGCCGCTCGGAAATTCGGGCGGCAATATTTTTTTCAAGTCATTGCGCGAACGAACCTTTATGACTTCATACAAAGCCAGCGGCTTTCTATCGTTCCTTCTCGCTCGGATCTTTCGCTGTTTACCGTATCCGTTTAAGAGCTTATACTCGTCCATATCAATAAGCATTATGTCAAAACTAAGCTTAGGATGACCCAGAAGCTTGCGTATGCGTGACGCCTCGTACAAAAACTCTTTTCCTGTACCGATCTTCGGTGAGCGGTTACGCTTAACTATCTCACCGGAATCGGGATCGATCCAAACTATGTGCTTTATATGAGCAACGGGATATACTACGGTCACATCATATTCGTCAAGGTATTTCTCGAGCTTTTTTGCAAGTGTATTAAAGTTGCCCGTCTGCACTTCGATAATACCGCTGTCATTAACTATATCGGCAACATAACCAAACAGCTTTATCTCATGGAATCTCTTATCGCTTTCGTAATAGCTTTTGATTATAGAATGCAGACAATGCTCATTGAGTGTTCCTATCCCGTTTTGAGGCGCACTTTCATTATATTCGTTGATATTTTGCTGAAATCTTATTACGTCGTGTTCCACTGCCGCACCTCCGATCTTGAGCACTCTTATAATACCACAATTCAAACAAAAAAGCAATATTACATTATATTAACACATACTTTAATAAAAGATGCTACTGTAGTAATGAACGAAAGATCAAAGAAAATCGCAAAAAATACACAAATATTTCTAATAAATCCTTGACTTTTTACAAATTTGAGTTATAATTAATAAGAGTGATATTTTATGCTCATTAATATTCGCGCGGGAGCGCGCTTTTTATTGCCCGGTGGGCATGGAGGTTTGTATGAAAAAGAATCTTGTAGTAGTAGGATACGGTGGAATGGGCTCATGGCATGTTGCTCACGCACTCGAAAGCGATGTTGTGAATCTTAAGGGTATTTACGACATTGACCCCAAGAAGACAGAGCTTGCTCGCTCCAAGGGCATTTACGCTTATTCGTCATATGAAGAGGTTTTGAATGATAAAGATGTTGATCTTATCACGGTAGCAATACCGAACGATCAGCACAAAGACGTAGTCATCGCCGCACTTGATGCCGGCAAGAATGTTATCTGCGAAAAGCCTGTTACTCTTTCGACCGCACTGCTTGAAGATATGATAGCTGCCGCAAAGAAGAACAACAAGGTCTTCTCTGTTCACCAGAACAGACGCTTTGACGTTGACTATCTTGCTATGAAACAGATCCACGACAGCGGAGAGATCGGCAAGATATTCAATATCGAATCGCGTGTTCAGGGCTCGCGCGGTATTCCCTCCGACTGGAGAGGTATGAAGCAATACGGCGGCGGAATGATCTATGACTGGGGTATCCATCTTATCGACCAGATCATGATGATCAAAGGCAAGAATGTTAAGTATGTATACTGCCGTTTGGACAATATAACAAATAAGGAAGTTGACGACGGCTTCAAGCTCGAGCTTATCTACGACGATGAGTCAAGAGCTTATATAGAGCTTGGTACATATAATTTTATCGCTATGCCGCGTTTTTACATGCAAGGCATGAGCGGTACTGCTCTTATCACCGACTGGCGTGAAAAGGCTAAGGTAACAAAGTGCAAATACTGGCATGAGAGTGATGTTGTTCCGGTAGAAACGGCTGCCGGTCTTACAAAGACCATGGCTCCCCGCGACTCTGTTACCGTTGATGAATATGAAGTGGAAAAGCCTGCATCAAATGTTCATGATTACTACCGCAACTTCTGTGCTACCATAGACGGTAAAGCTACTCAGCTTGTCACTTATGAAGACATGCTCTTTGATATGAAGGTCATGGAAGCCGCGTTTAAGTCTGCTGAGCTTGGTCAGGTAATAGAGTTCTGATATGATAGATCTCCTCACACTTGAGAAAAGCTTTTTGCTTCCGCATATCAAAGAAGGCGCAACCGCTGTTGATTATACTATGGGCAACGGACACGATACCGCTTTTCTCTCGAAAGCGGTTGGCGAAAGCGGAAAAGTTTACGCATTCGATATACAGGAGTCGGCTCTTGTAAGCACTGCGGGCAACCTTAAATCAGAAGGTTGTCCTGATAACTACAGGCTTATATGTGCATCTCATCACAGAGTCAAAGAGTTTGTAAATGAACCCGTAAAAATAGGTATGTTCAATTTAGGCTATCTTCCTGGCGGCGATAAGCGTATAACCACGCTCAGAGAAACAACGATCGCCGCTGTAAAAGCCGCTATTGATCTTATGGACACCGACGCCGCACTGCTTATAGCTGTTTACCCGGGTCATGAAGAAGGTGAGATAGAGGGCGAAATGCTCACCGAGCTGTTTGCAAGCTATTCTCGTTATAAATACTGTATAGGCAAGTTCAGACTTTGCAATTCGCCGACTTCACCGTATTTTTTCATAATTGAAACAAAATAACAAAACAGGGATGTTCGATCGAACATCCCTGTTTTGTTATTCATGAGCAATTCTGTCATTGATCGCTTTTTTGAAGTCTTCGTCAGTCTCTAACTTTATCATAATATTATCACCGCCGTCGTTATAGACGATAGCAAACTTGCCTGAGTTAAAAAAGTTTTGTCTGTAGTCAAAAGAATTGTTGAGTTTTTTATCGAATTTATCACTGTCGCCTGCAAACACACAATTTTCAAGCTCTACACTGCACACAGTGATCTTTTTGTTTCCCTGGACACGTATAACATTCAACAACGATTCTCCGTTATCCTTGTCGTCGATAATATAAACGAAATCAGCAAGAACATATCTCTGCATGACCTGAATAGCAAAGACTATAAAAGCTATTGAAATGATCTGGATAATAAACGGAGATATTTCAAGATACCCGGATAATGAGAACAATATCAGTCCGCATATCAAGAGTATGATCGAAAAATATGAAGAATGTTTATCTTTTTCGGGACGGTATTCAAGCATGGTTATTTTTCCTTTTACTGTATAGATCCGTGTGAAATAAGTATATTGCCGTTTCGTATCTCTATCAAGCCGTACGAAAAAACATTGTCGCGCGGTCGGGATATGCTTCCGGGGTTGAAGATGTAAAGACCGTGCTCTTCATCATCGCTTGGCGGCAGATATTCGTTATGCTGCTCGTGAGTATGGCCGTATACAAGAACGTTTGCACCATTGTGCTTAGCCGCGGCGACAGCAGATGCAAGACCTCCCTTAACGCCGTATCTGTGTCCGTGAGTGAGAAAGAATCTGAATCCGCCGAGGTCAAGGATCGTCTCGGTCTTGAGATTTTTACGTGCAAGATAACTTGTTATGTATTCCTCGTAGTTACCGTCAACATAACACACAGGTATCTGCGGAGACAGGCATTCAAGATCCTTTACTCCGTCACCGAGATGAAAAATACAGTCAACAGTCCCTAAAGCAGTATGCATATCTATTGCGGCTTTCATATAATTATTTCTCTGATGGGAATCTGAAAAAACCAATATTTTCATCGGTACACCTCTCTTTTTTATATTTTTCAGTATTACGGTAACTATTTTAAGAAAAAAACATATAATGATATTAAGAAATTATTTTGGAGGGGAAATTATGCAAATAGATAATAATATTAAAAACAGTCTTCTTTCGCTTGACGACAAGACGCTTAAAAATGTTGTGAATTCTCTTGCAAAAAG
>JAFUMW010000054.1 GCA_017482465.1 Clostridia bacterium | reverse complement strand
GTAAAAAGTTCTCAAGGTCTTCACTTTTTTCAAAAACGCGTACATTTCCTTGTGCAAAACTCACAATCGACTCAACTTCGGGGTGAGACGGAGAACCGATTACGATAAACAGAGTATCGCTGTTTGTATTGTTATCTGCGATTTTGTGTATCTTTTGCACATTTGGGCATGTGCAATCTTCATAATGAAAATTCGGGTGATCGTGCGAGCAGCGCTTAAGCAGATCAAACACGCTTTTTACCACGCCATGTGCGCGAACTACGACATATGCGGCAGTGCCGCCGTCGGTTTGCGCCGCGATAGAAGAGATATCATCTACCGACGCGATTTTTACTCCTCGCTTTTCGAGGTCATCAATAATATAAGAATTGTGTATCAGCTTACCGAGAGTATAGATACGTGCATCCGGATGTTCTTTTATAAGCCTTTCAACCGTGTCGACAGCGTGCTTTACACCAAAACAGAAGCCTGCGTATTTTGCGATAGTGATATCAGCCATTGTATTTACCGCCGTAAGCATTTTCTTCGAGCTTGAATATCTCTGTTTTGATCTGCTCGGTGACAGCCTTATATTCATCGCTGCCGCCCTCAGTATAGGGAAGCTTGTCAAAATCAACAGGCTTGCCGTAATATATATCACAACGCTTGAAGATCCTGAATCGCTGTCCTTCTGTCTTTATGTAAGTGGGGATAAAGCCCGCTTTGCCCTTGAACGCGCAAAAAGCCGCGCCTGTCTTGAATTCTGTGTCAATAACGCTCTTGTTTCTTTGACGTGTGCCTTGAGGGAACAGTCCGATAAGCTTGTCTTCTTCAAGACGCTTCACAGCGGTCTTGAGGGCAGAAACGGCACTGCCGTGCCTGTCGACCGGAAATGCACCGAGAGCGCGTAACAGCTGAGCCAGACCGGGTATGGAAAAAAGCTCGCGCTTTGCCATGAAATATATCTGGCGCTTGCAGGATATTGCAAGGATCAGTACATCTCCCATAGAGATGTGGTTTGACACAACAACATATCTTCCATTTTCGGGAATACTGTCGGCATTATGAACCTTAAGATTGTACACGACCTTAAAAAGGCCGGTAAGAAGCTTTTTTAAAGCGATATATAAAGTCATACGGATTTCCTTTAATTTAATTTGGAATTGATTATATCGAGAGCCGCGAGCTCGGTCTCTTCAAGACTCATGCCGGAGTTGTCGAGAATTACCGCATCGTGTGCGGGTATAGCGGGGGCGGTGGCACGTGTAGAGTCGTTTTTGTCGCGCTCGCGCATTTCCTCAAGCACCTTTTCAAGCGTAGTTAGCGTACCCTTGGCAGAAAGTTCGTCAAATCTGCGTTTTGCGCGGCTTACGTCATCTGCGGTAAGGAAGATCTTTACATCGGCATTCGGAAAGATAACAGTTCCGATATCACGGCCGTCCATTATGACACTGCTTTTTTTAGCAATATTTCTCTGCGTATCGAGAAGAAATTCGCGTACCTTCGGTATAGCCGAAACAGCAGAAGCGTATGCCGCGATCTTTTGTGTTCTGATAGTATCGCCGACAGGCTCGCCGTTTAAGAGAACATCCTGAACTCCGTCCTTGAAAGCAAGCTCAAGCGTGATATCCGAAAGGGAAGCGATTATAGCATCACCGTTATCTGCTGCGATGCCTTTATTGGCAACATAAAGACCTATTGTTCTGTAAAGCGCTCCTGTGTCAACATAAATGATACCGAGTCTCTTGGCAAGTGAACGTGCGAGAGAGCTTTTTCCCGCTCCCGAAGGACCGTCGATGGCAATTATCATGATAATGTCCTCTCTGTGATTTAGTAGCGCGTCGCCGCACTCATACCGGCAAGATGTCCGGTAGAAAAAGCTATTTGTAGATTAAAGCCGCCTGTATAAGCGTCAACGTCAATGACCTCGCCTGCAAAATACAGACCTTGTATAAGCTTGCTTTGCATATCCTTTGGGGATATTTCTTTTACATTGATACCGCCGGAGGTTATTATCGCCTCGTCGATCGGTCTAAAGCCGCTTATATTGACCTCGAAGTTTTTGAGCAATCGAATAAGAAGATGACGTTCATCGCGCGTTATCGTGTTGACCTTTCTGTCCGGATCGATACCCGATAGCTTGATAAAAACCGGTATCATCTTCTGCGGCAGAAGGTCTCCGAGAGCATTTGAAAAGTTTTTGTTTATATATTTGGAAAAATCGGAAAGAAGCCTGTTGTCAAGCGTTTTTTCGTCAAGTGCCGGCTTAAGGTCGATGACCGCGGTGTATTTTCCGCGAGCCATATCCCTGAGATGTGCAGACGAGCTTAAAACGATAGGTCCGGTAAGACCGAAATGTGCAAAAAGCATCTCGCCGAATTCTTCAAATACTATACTTTGATCTATGTTATTCCTAATTTTCAGTGTAACATTTCTGAGAGAAAGCCCTGTGAGTTCGGAGCATAAGCGTCTGTCCGCTTCAAGCGGAACGAGCGAGGGAAGCCTCGGTACGCTCGTGTGACCGAGTGCCTCAGCGATCCTGTAGCCGTCACCTGTAGAGCCTGTGCGCGGGTAAGAAAGTCCGCCTGTACACAATATAACGCTGTCAAAGCTGTGCTTGCGGACCACACCGCTTTTATCCCGAGACGTAACTCCGCAGACAACGCCGTTTTCGGCGTTTATGGCAGTTACCCGCTCATGTACAAGTTTAGCGCCAAAGGTATACTTTGAAAGGGCGTTTACTATGTCCTGTGCCTTATCAGAAACAGGGAAGACTCGCGCACCGCGTTCGGTCTTGAGCGGTACACCAAGCTTCTCAAACAGTTCCATTACCTCATTCGGCGGAAAAGAATTGAGTGCGGCATACAAAAAACGCGGATTACGCGGAATGTTTGCGAGAATATTGTCTATAGGAGAGTTGTTTGTTACATTACAGCGTCCTTTGCCGGTTATCATCAGCTTGACTCCGACTTTGACGTTCGGGTCGAACATCGTTACATCTGCACCGTATTCGAGCGCTGTACCTGCGGCAAGAAGCCCTGCGGCTCCTGCTCCGACTATTGCAATTTTCGGCATGGTAAGATCACTTTCTTATATCAGATACGCATATCGGGAAGCTTTTGATATACGTCATATTCTTCCCAGATTTCCTCAAGACGCTTGAATGTGTTTGAAACGTCATCCTTTTTCTTCATACCCGCCGCAACGATCATGGCGTTTATTATGCTGAGCGGCGCGACAAGCGAGTCGACAAAGGATGCCATGTCGCTTTCGGCAAGCAAGAGGCTGTCCGCGAGTTCGGCTATCGGTGAAATATTACTGTCGGTGAGAGCTATTATGTGTGCTCCTTGACTTTTTGCGTATTGAACGGCGTTGATACACCTCTTTGAGTATCGCGGGAAACTGATACCTATAAGAACGTCCTTGTCGGTTATACGCATGATGTTTTCAAATATCTCGCTTCCGCCGGAGCTGCTGACATACTTCACATTATCAAATATAAGATTGAAGTAAAAGCTCATGAAGGCCGCAAGATTAGAGGACGAACGCATACCGACTATGTATATGTTTTCAGCTGAAACGATTGCGTCGACGGCACTGTTGAAATGATCGTGATTGATCTTGTCAAGTGTTATACGAAGCTTGTCGATATCCGAGCAGACGACCTTGTCGAGAATATCATTATTACCGATGCGGTCATTTGCGATCTCAATACGTTGCAGTGTCGTGAGCTTGTTGCGTACGATCTCACGCAAAGAATGCTGGAGATCCGGGTATCCGTCGAAGCCGAGTTCATCAGCAAATCGTACAACGGTGGACTCGGAAATACCCACCTCCGCGCCAAGCTTTGACGCGGTCATATATGCCGCTTTGTCGTAATGCTCAAGTATAAAAGATGCTATGAGCTTGTGACCCTTTGACATTTTAGGGAGAGCGGTCTCTATTCTTTTTATGAGATCTACCTTTAATGTGTCGTTGTTCATAACATTTTCCTTTACATTATAAATTAAAGCATTTCGCGTACTCGGAGCTTGACACCGAGTTTTTTGGCAAGTTCTGCCGAGAGTTCAATGTCCTCGTCAGGTATGGAATCGCGAACGACGCTGAAGACCACGTTCGGTACATACTTTTTTAACTTGGATGCAAAATCAAGCAGGGAAGCGTGTGCCTCTTCGCCGTATACACTGTGACAGACACTCTGGTACTCGCTTGCATGAGGAGAGTTAAGACTGACAGACACTGTGTCGAACAAACCCTCAAAGTCGGGAGTCACATCTTTTTTCCAGATAAGATTTGCCTGCCCGTTTGTGTTCATGCGAATAGGGAGATCTGATACCTCTCTTATATGACGGCAAACACTGAATATGTCGTAAAGTCTTACTGTGGGTTCGCCGTACCCGCAAAATACTATCTCGGTGTAATCTCTTTCGGAAAGCGCTCTGTCAACATCTTTGATTATCTCGTCGACCGTTGGCTCGCGTTCGAGCCAGAGGTTGCCGTAAAGCTCATCTCCGTGGTCGCGTACACAGAAATCACAGCTGTTTGTGCATTCATTCGTTGTGTTTATATAAAGCGAAGTATCGCATACATATGTAATGGTCATAAATAAACTTCCTTAATAAATATTAAGCTTAAACGAAATTATGCTGCCGTATAAACGGCAGCATAATTAAGAAACTCCGTCAAAACGGTATTAACGTGTGACGTTATTAAGCCTGCTGAGGAGCTTCGACGGGACATGTGTCAGCACAAGCACCGCACTCAACGCAAGTATCAGCGTCGATAACGTACTTACCGTCTCCTTCAGTAATGCATCCGAGGGGACATGCGTCAGCGCAAGCACCGCAAGAAATGCAATCATCATTGATTATGTATGCCATTGAAATACACCTCCGTTTCTCAAATTACAAATAATATTATAGCATATTTACAGGAAAAAACAACGGATTTTCAAAAAAAATAATTAACAAAATGTAAACAATCACGTCATTTACCGTAAATTTGGCAGATGCATAAGGATAGTTTCAGTTATTATTATCAATTTCTGAACTTGTACCCTTGTCGTTTTTAGCATTACTTTTTTTGTCGGCGGCAGTCGCAGGTTTAAGATCGTCTCTGTGATATACTTTTATCACGGTTTCATCGTCCGAGGTCATCTTGACCTTGCACAGACCGGCGAGCGGCTGTGTTTCACAGATAATTCCGGGACCGTCTGGCGTAATAACAGGGGTATCTACCTTCGGTGTTTTGCGGATTTCCTCATCATAGGTGTCATACTCATATCTTAAGCAGCACATAAGCCTGCCGCAAGCGCCCGATATTTTCGCAGAGTTGAGAGAAAGTCCCTGTTCCTTCGCCATCTTAATGGAGACTTGAACAAAATCGTTTAAGAAAGTTTTGCAACAGAACGGACGGCCGCAGATGCCAATGCCGCCTAAAAGCTTGGTTTCCTCACGTATACCGATCTGCCTGAGCTCTATTCTTGTTTTGAAGATACCGGCGAGATCTTTTACAAGCTCTCTGAAGTCAACTCTGCCTTCGGATGTGAAATAGAAGAGAAGCTTTGAATTGTCGAACGTGTACTCAACATCAACAAGCTTCATTTCAAGGTTGTGTACCGCAATGCGCTCGTTGCACACCTTGATTGCCTCCGCTATCTTTGCATTGTTTTCTTCGTGATGCTTCACATCATCTGCCGTAGCTATCCTTACAACATTTTTTAAGGGCATGACGACTTCTTTGATCTTTACAACGGTGTTAGGGGTCTGAACGCTTCCGAATTCAAGCCCGCGAGCTGTCTCGACGATAACATTATCACCCTTTGAAACTTTCACTCCCATAGGAGCAAAGTAATATATCTTTCCGCCTGCCTTGAAGCGAACGCCAACTATCTCAACAGGTGTATTAGGGTCGTACCACTCGTTGTCGGTACTGTTTTCGGAAGCTTGTTTTTCGTTGGATCGTGTTACCGCTTTGGATTTGTCGGTATTTATGTCAGTATTGGTTTCGTTAGAGGTATCGGCAACTTCTGATTCTTGCTTGATGCTGTCCGCATCGGTGATGTGGTTGTCACCGTGATCGTTCTTGTGATCGCGGATATGCTTAAAGTTCTGTCTGTTACGCTTTTTGTTATTTGAACGGTCATTTTGGGAATGCTCGTTTGCTTTGCCGTCAGCCGATCTCGGATGTTGCGCGTTAGTCTGCTGTTCAGAGTTTGTGCTCTCGGTATTGGACTTCTTTTGAGAGTCCGGCTTACCGTGAAACGGACGGCGCTTGAATCCGTTGCTCTGCTTTGCAAGGGGCTTGCTTTTGAAAAAGTCAGCAACTACCTTGCTTACATTTTCGTTTGTTTCTTTGTTGTTTTGCATTATTCTGGCCTTTCATAAAGCTTGATTAAAATTTTGAGCGCATTGCGTACAGCTCAGACGCAAGTGCGGTGATAGCGGTCTGTAAGTTAACATTTGACAGAAGTGAATATCTGCAGGATTCGATCAGCTCGGTCACTTCGAGAACAAATGTGTTGGTAAGTGCGGCTGCGACATATTCAAGATCAGCCTCATCAAGGAAAAATGAACAGACATTATTGTTTGAAAGCTTGTAATTCATAACGTCAAACAGCGCTGATTCGAACATAAGCAAATAGCTGTCTATAAATACTTTGTTCTGTTCAAGTGAAGATAAGTGATTTAGAATGTCAAACGCCGATGCGCGCTTTCGTAGCATCATGACCAGCTCAAGGCATGACATATAGAGTGAGTGTGTTTGCTCGGCTTTAAGCGGCTCGATATTTTCAAGAGCGCGTCCTATCGAACCGTTTGCTGACATTACCGCGAGCTTGAAGGCATCCGGACTGTCAGCGTGTAATTTGTTTGCATCCGGACTTATCTCAAGCAAATGCTTCGTGATCGTCTCGGAAGAAAAGCGCTCGGTTGAGTATACAGTAGCACGGCTCTTTACGGTTACGAGCAATGCGTCCGAGCTTTCGCACAGAAGTATAAACACAGCGTACTCAGGCGGCTCTTCAAGTACCTTGAGAAAAGCGTTTTGCGCTTCATGAGTCATTTTGTCCGCAGATTCGATTATGTATACTTTGTGATCATTGTCGTTCGGCTTGATGTAAACATCAGATCTAACAAATCTCACCGAATCAACACCTATCTGAACCTTTCCGTCTCCCGGTGAAATCGTAATAACGTCGGGAGAATTGTCGGCAAGTATCTTTCGGCAGGCTGAGCACTTTGAGCATACCTCGGGCGAGCTTTCGCAGGCAAGAAGCATGGCAAGGTATTTTGCAAGCGTTTTTTTGCCCGAGCCGTACGGTCCCTCTAAAATTATAGCATGAGGCGTTTTGCCCGAAGCCGCATCACGCTTTAGCGAAAAGATCAGCTCGTTGTTTCCGATGAAATCAGCTGTGATCATGTGTTACTATGCCGCTTGCGATGAGCGGATCGATATCGACCGCAACACCGCTGATGTAAAGCTCAACACGCGCAACCGAAATGTGCGCGCTCTTTTTTGACATAAGACCTGTTCTTCCGGACACGCCTATAAGTGCGCCCTTTTCAAGCATGTCTCCGGCTTTGACGGATATGCTGCCGAGATGCTTGTACACACTAATAAGTCCCATACCGTGGTCAACAGCAACAATGTTGCCTGCAAGAGTATCTGTTCCCGCATAAATGACCTTGCCTGCGTTTACAGCGCTTATATCACTTGCTTTTGTACAGCTGTAATAAACGCCGGGGTTTTCAAACGGTACATCGTTCTGTGAAATTGTGAGTAAGTCACAGTAATCGGCTGATTCAAATGTACCTGCGGGCAGACCGGAAATGAATTTTCCGTCAAACATCCTTTCGGCTGAAAGATCGGCGAAAAATGAATTGAAAAGCTTGTTGTATGCTTGTATATTAGCGTCGTTATAGATCGAGCTGAAAAGTGTTTCTTCGATGTTGTAAGGATATGAATCTGTGTAGTTGCTTGAAATATCAAGAGAAAATTCGGTGAGCGACTGTCCGTTGTAATCAGCGGTAAACTTATACGTTCCGGGAACAAGCTCACTTGAAACAGGGATGAGCGCACGCGCATAATCGCCGTCACTATAGAACTTAGGCGTTATACTTATAGCAGGTTCGCTTGTGAAATTAATGGCAGAAGGGTCTTCTGCGTTGAGAACGGATAATGTTATAATGTCGCCTGTTATAGCCGACGTGTCTGAAATAAAGAACACGGGAGGCTCTTTGAACAGGAGCTTGAGATCGTACTTAAGCTCGCCTCTGTAATCGCGGTCGGGAGAATCGTACCAGGTAGCAACGATATGAGCGTCGGCGGTGCGTCCGCTGAAATTGTTGTTTGAAAGCTCGGTATGATAACCGTCAAACAAGGTCTCGCCGTTTTCGGTAAGAGTGACAGTAACCGTGTCGGGCTCGATATCAAAATTAAAGGATGGAGTTCCGTATGTTTCTAGAAGATCATTTGTGCCGGGTGTACTTACAGATTCACAGAATTCATCGTTGAATCCCTTGAACTGCCAATTGGACTTTGAGGGGAGGATGGAAGTTGAATTCAGCGTAAATACAGGAGCACTTGAATAGTCGTATATGCAGTGAGCATAGCTCGTTTTAAGAAATTCTTCGGCAGATTCTTTCTTTATGTGGTAAGCAAGTCCGGCAGGGTCAACAAAATACGCGTCTGCGCTGTTTGAGTCGAAATAATACTTGTAAACAGTAGATTTGTCAAAGCTGAAATATGTGAACTTGAAATATGGATCGTCGATAAGCGGATCTGGCAGACCGAGTATCTTTTCTGCGTTTTCATTCATGGAGACTGCGAATTCAATAAAGCCCGCGGTATCATTTTCGCGGTTGACCTCACTCGTTATTCCGGTCGGTGTAACGATCTCGATCCTGTCGACCGTGTCCTGCTTAACAGGCTGTACCTGAGTAGCAAAATATGAAGCAAAAGCAATGTAGGTAGGTATAAAAGCAAGAAGCACGCAAACAATAATGACATATATCTTCTTCATTTTTATTTTTCCTCCGATGGTATTAATATAATGATGATGTAACCAAATATACACATAGTTATATATATTGTAGCACAAACAATGATTTATTTCAATACCCAATTTTTTTATTTTAAGAATACTTTCAGATTTTTTTAGATAAAACGGGCAAAAGCAGGGAAAATAAAAAAAATCGCAGAAAAGACTTGATTTTTTTCGGGATATATATTACAATATCATTAAATGACAAAAAATAAACAATTGACACGAAAGGAGCTTCCGCTTTTGCGGAACGTTTTGCTGAAGCGAAACGGAGTGAAGATATGCAGAAATTCAGAAGGATCGGAGTACTTACTTCCGGAGGCGATGCACCCGGCATGAACGCCGCTGTACGCAGCGTTGTGCTTTCGGCACTTGCCAAGGGCGTTGAAGTTGTCGGTATATATAAAGGTTACACGGGTCTTATAAGCGGAGAAGTGAAAACTCTCACATCCGCTGATGTAAACGGAAGGATCGATGACAGCGGTACACTTCTTTATTCGGACAGATGTCCCGAATTCAAAACAGAGGAGGGTATGGCAAAGGCTGTTGACACCTGTAAGAAGCTCGGGATCGACGGTATAGTTGCCATAGGCGGCGACGGAACATTCAGAGGCGCTACCGACCTTTCCATCCGCGGTATTCCCACTATCGGTATCCCCGGAACGATCGATAACGATATTACATCTACAGACTATTCCATCGGTTTTGATACAGCGATGAATACAACCATGCGAATGATAGACAACCTCCGCGACACCTGTGAATCCCACGCAAGATGTGACGTTATCGAAGCAATGGGACGTAATGCGGGTTGGATCGCGCTTGAATGCGGACTTGCAACAGGTGCTGTTGCGATCGCTATCGGAGAGGTCGATTTTGACGCAGATTCCGCTATTGAACGTATCAAGAAGCTCAGAGCACAGGGACAGAGAAGTTTTATCGTTGTAGTTTCCGAGACCTTCGGCGCCGAATTTTCCGAGGGTTTTGCAAAGAGAATAGAGGAAGAGACCGGTGTTGAGACAAAATTTGCAAGATTTGCTCACATCGTTCGCGGCGGCTCGCCTACACTTCGCGACAGACTTACCGCAACAAAGATGGGTAAATACGCTGTTGATCTCCTGCTTGACGGCGAGAGCGACCTCGTAGTATGTG
>JAFUMW010000053.1 GCA_017482465.1 Clostridia bacterium | reverse complement strand
GAGATACTCGATCTCCAATACTGCCGAATACTGCGACTACATCACAGGTCCCAAGATCATCACAGAAGACACAAAGAAGGCTATGAAGAAGGTACTCAAGGACATCCAGGACGGTACATTCGCAAAGGACTTCTTACTCGATATGTCCGACGCAGGCTCTCAGGTACACTTCAACGCTATGCGTAAACTCGCAAGCGAGCATCCCGCAGAGATCGTAGGCGAGGACATCCGTAAGCTTTACAGCTGGAGCGATGAAGATAAGCTCATCAACAACTGATAATCCTACATAAAGGAATGAAATTAAAATGAAAAGCGATTCTATCAAAAAAGGGGCTCAAAACGCCCCTCACCGCGCGCTTTATCACGCGCTCGGTCTTACACAAGAGGAGATCGACAGACCTCTTGTAGGTATCGTAAGCTCATATAACGAGATCGTACCCGGACACACCAACATAGACAAAGTAGTCGAAGCAGTGCGTCTCGGTGTGGCGATGGCGGGCGGTACGCCGATCGTGTTCCCCGCAATAGCCGTATGTGACGGTATCGCAATGGGACACACGGGTATGAAATACTCGCTCGTAACCCGCGATCTTATCGCAGACTCGACCGAAGCTATGACCCTTGCCCACGGCTTTGATGCTCTTGTTATGGTTCCCAACTGTGACAAGAACGTACCCGGACTTCTCATGGCATCGGCAAGACTTAACCTGCCGACAGTATTTGTCAGCGGCGGTCCTATGCTCGCCGGACGTATCGACGGTGCTAAAACAAGCTTCTCATCCATCTCCGAAGCTGTAGGCCAGTACAACGCAGGTAAGATCGACGAAGCCAAGCTTTACGAATACGAATGCAAGACCTGCCCGACCTGCGGTTCATGCTCGGGTATGTACACGGCAAACTCGATGAACTGTCTTACCGAGGTGCTCGGAATGGCTCTCGGCGGCAACGGCACTATCCCCGCTGTTTACTCAAGACGTATCGAGCTTGCAAAGCACGCGGGCATGGCTGTTATGGAGCTTATAAAAAAGGATATCCGTCCGCGCGATATCATGACCGAAAAGGCGTTTTACAATGCACTGACCGTCGATATGGCGCTTGGATGCTCAACAAACAGTATGCTCCACCTCCCCGCTATCGCACATGAATGCGGTATCAACATAAACCTTGACATAGCAAACGGCATCAGTGAAAAAACTCCCAATCTCTGCCATCTTGCTCCCGCAGGACGTACATACATAGAGGAGCTTGACGAGGCAGGCGGTGTTTACGCAGTCATGAATGAGCTTAACAAAAAGGGGCTCATCAATACAGATTGCATGACGGTAACAGGAAAGACCGTCGGCGAAAACATTTCAGGACATATCAATCTTAACCATGATGTGATCCGTCCAATCGAAAATCCCTACAGTGAAACAGGAGGCATCGCAGTGCTTCGCGGCAATCTCGCTCCTGACGGAAGCGTTGTAAAGCGCTCTGCTGTAGTACCCGAAATGCTCGTACACGAGGGTCCGGCACGCGTTTACGAATGCGAAGAGGATGCACAGGCCGCTATCAACGCAGGCAAGATCAATCCCGGCGATGTTGTTGTCATCCGTTACGAAGGACCGAAAGGCGGTCCCGGTATGCGCGAGATGCTCAATCCCACGTCTGCGATCATGGGTATGGGACTCGGAAGCAGTGTCGCACTTATAACAGACGGACGTTTCAGCGGCGCGACACGAGGCGCTTGCATCGGACACGTTTCGCCCGAGGCGGCAAGCGGCGGTGTGATCGGTATCGTCAAGGAAGGCGATATCATCAGCATCAACATCCCCGAAAACAAACTTGAACTCAAGGTGGATGACGCTGAGATCGAACGCAGAATGAAAGATTTTGTACCCAAGAAAAAGGAACTCTCGGGCTATCTGAAGAGATACGCCGCTCTCGTTTCCAGCGGTGCTGAGGGAGCGATACTCAACTGATATGGATAATAATTATCTGAATACATTAAGGTTGCGTATGAGCGCTCTCACCATATTCCGCGGATTGCTTGACGATCCGATAATAGGGGCGCTTTATACGTACTTGTGCAGTATAGGCAATGAAGAAAATGCCGTATCGGCATATTCCGAATTTGTGTCAAAGCTGTACGCACGCGGACACTCAGACCTTGATATATATATTCAGGTTGCTGTCTTCAACAATGAAAACACGTACGTAAAGCAGATAGGGCGCGGGCTTTCCTGCGACGACGCCATGTACGAAGCACTCAAAAACGAGCTTGCTCTTTTTGATGAGCTTTCAAAGCTTACACCCGAAATTCTGCGCGCACCGATCAAATATACCGGATTTTTACCGTCGTTTGGCTCGGGATGCGTACTCATCGAAGACAATTATATCGAGCGTCTCGAAAACATAGGTAAGCACGGTTACGGTATATATGCCGCTCACCGTATGTTCTATCTTGATGATGACGGCAATATAGTACCGGTAAAAAATCCCGATCCGACACGTCTTTCTTCACTTGTAGATTATGAACGTCAGCAACAGATCATACTTGACAACACGCATGCGCTTCTCAATGGCAAGACAGCATCAAATATACTGCTTACCGGCGACGCGGGTACAGGCAAATCGTCAACGATCAAGGCTGTCGTAAATGAATTGCACGATGAAGGACTGCGTATCATCGAGGTACGTAAGGATCAGCTTACAAAGATCCCGCAGATGCTCGACGAGCTCTCGCAGAATCCGCTGAAGTTCATTATATTCATTGATGATCTTTCATTCACAAAAAGCGATGACTGCTTCAACGCGCTCAAGGCGGTGCTTGAGGGCTCAGTCTCCTCACGTTCGCAGAATACGGTCGTCTACGCGACGAGCAACCGACGCCACCTGGTCAAAGAAAGCTTTTCTGACCGCGACGGCGATGATGTTCACCGCAACGACACGATGCAGGAGATAATCTCCCTGTCCGACCGATTCGGTATACATCTTACCTTTGATAAACCTGACAAGAAGACATATCTTGACATCGTACATCATTTAGCCGAAGAATACGGCGTAAATATGAGCGACGATGAGCTTGATCTTGAAGCCGAACGCTTTGCCCTCTCTCGCGGAGGCAGAAGCGCACGAGGTGCGCGTCAGCTTATTGAAATTCTCTCAACAAAACAATAAAATCATAGCCACCGATTCACCGATGGTTTGCACAGTCCCCATAAGGGGACTAATACAGGCTTCATCCCTTAAAGGGACAACTGAAGCTTGACAACGCATTACACTCACAGGCAGCCGCTCAAGTGCGGCTGCCTTTTTTCAGCCTATTTATCTCCTGCTAAAGAAGTACAATAGTGTTTCTCGGTCGGATTACATAAAAAATAAGCAATTCACGAAAAAAATGAAATGACCCGAAATCGTACTTTTTTAACGAACAGCAAAATATTTATATATTTCAGCAAAATATTAGTAGAATCGAATTTGCTTTTTTGTTATAATTAAGCTGTGTAGGTATTTATATCTCTACCACGTAAACAACGCAATCAAGAAAGGTGAAAAAGCATGAAAAAAATTGCACTTATACTCGCTCTCATTCTCGCACTCACGCCTCTGCTCGTGGCTTGTGACGGCAGTGAAGATGATACCTCCCGCGAAGCTCCCACAGTTTCCGAAGAAATTATCGACACAGGTTACTCGCTCGACTCGCTTCCCGAGCTTGACTTCGGTGAGCAACAGTTCGGTATCTACATCGACAAGGGCGGCACATATTACCTTATGTCAGAGGAGGAGACCGGCGACCTTGTAAATGACGCCGTTTTCCAGCGTAACATTACAATTGAAGACAAGTACAACCTCAAGTTCAACATGGTGGAGGCTGAGGTAAATCACCCCAACTCACAGATCAGAAACTACATACTTGCAGACGACAAGACCTATCATATGTTTGTAAATGTTGCAACGACACCCATGTTCAACATGATCCTCGACGGCTTCTTTGTAGACTGGAACGAGTTTGAATACCTTGATTACACACAACCCTATTGGAAGAGCCGCGTTGCAACAGACATCAACTACGGCGGCAAGGTATACACCATGGGCGGTGACTTAAACCTCACCACATACAACTCCACAAACTGTATAGCCTTTAACAAAACACTCTTTGACGACCTCGGTATCGACTATCCTTATCAAGACGTTTACGATTATACATGGACTATCGACAAAATGATCGAGATCGTAAAGCAGGGATACTCCGACCTCAACGGTGACTCCACATGGGACAAGGAGGGCGACCGTCTCGGATTTACCGGCTGGGGCTGGGAGATGGACACCGCTGTTTACATAGGTATGGGCGGTCAGCCTGTTATCAATGACGAAAACAGCATGCCTGTTCTCAACCTCAACAATGAGAGAAATGTAAAGATCATCGACAAGCTGATCGAGCTGTTTGACAAGACTAATGCATACAGCGAATATAGCGACTACGGTCTGCAGATAAAGATCTTCTCCGAAGGCAGGTCGCTCATGAAGGACGCTTGGATCACAAATCTCTCGTTAAACCGCAACAGCGATTATGAGTTCGGTCTCGTTCCCTATCCGATGCTCGATGAGGATCAGGATGGTTACCGCAGCCGTGCGGCTAACATCGCGCATCTGTGCTACATTCCAACAACAAATACTCAGCTTGAAGATACAGGTATCATACTCGAAGCTATGTCGATCGAATCGTATAACACGATACGTCCCGTTTACTATGACGTAACGCTTAGCATAAAAGAAGCAAAGGACGAAGAATCACTTGACATGGTAGACATCATCCTTGATTCATCCACATATATTTACGAGGTCTTCAATCCCAACTTAAACTCATTCATAAGCAGCCAGACAAATACATTCTCCTCCTGGTATGCGGCAAACGAAAGCATATTCAAAAAGGATCTCCAGAAGATGATCGAATTCTACGGCGCATAAAAAAAGAAAAGTACCGATGCATTTGAGATGCATCGGTACTTTTTTCTAAAATTTCCCGCCGCGTCCGCCAAAGCTTCTGCCGGAGCTACGGTGTGATACTCCCCTGTTTCCTCCACCCGAGTGGGTGTTATTATCCTTCGGTCTTGCTACACGGGTAACATTCGAGTATAAGAACATATCGCTCTTTTCCCGAATAGACATACTGCCGTCAACCGTGTATCCGTGTGCGGTATCGCATGCTCTTACCGATTTCAGTTGCGACCTCATCACAAGTGTTACGATAAGCGCAACCACAGCTCCGACACCAAGCGATACGAGTATGCCTGTTTTTATGTCATACGACTCCTTGTAATCATAGTCGTAATTATGATCGTAGTAATAATCGTAGTCGTAATCATCGTAATAAACGTATTCTTCCGACTCATTTGTGCTTGTAATATATGTGTCGCAGACTTCGGCAAACATTGTAAAAGCAAGCATATAGTCAGCGTCGCTCAGATAAGGCAGAAAAGCATTCTCAGCAGCGTCAAGGCGTTGATCGGTAAATACCGTTTCGCCGTAACCGCTCGTGCATATGTACCATTCTCTCTCTGACATGCTAACAAGCAAAAGCACTCCGTCATACAAGTATTCGCCGTCAATATACGCTTGTTCGGCATATTCCTTTGCGCTCAGCCCGTCAAGCGTATCAGTTGTCACTATCACGATATCGAATCCTTGTCTTTCGCTGATCTCATCAAGCATGAGCGTAAGGTTATCTGCTGCCTCATCGCTTAAAAGAGATGCGCCGTCAATAAGCCTCGGAGCAATTTCAGCCGAAATACACAGTGTAAGTGACGTGAGTACAAGTGCAAGTACCGTCAAAAAGCATAGCGATCTTTTCATAGTGCACCTCCTTACATCAACCATACAAGGTATGACAGCGCAAAGGTGAGTGTGCCGACTATTCCGGTCAGGCCCAAGAACCATCTGGCAAACGCGCCCTTGTCAAGCGGCAGATCACCGACAAATTTGCCGGTCTGTCCAT
>JAFUMW010000052.1 GCA_017482465.1 Clostridia bacterium | reverse complement strand
ATTTGCTAAAGACGGTGAGACTGTCGATGAAGCAAAGAAGCGACTTTCGGGCGAAAATAAAGAAAAGTAAGTGAATTAACAAAACTCAAACATTTCCTAAAAATATCGAAAACAACATCATGGTAGAATAAAGCCATAAAAAGCAAAGAGAGGTAATTACAATGAATAACGGCGAAAAAGAATTTCTTGTACAGAAGATCAGAACACAGTATACAGAAAAAGAGCACACACAGCTTGATGCACTCAAAGAGCTTGACACAAGGGTGAAAAAGCCGGCGAACATATTTGCATATGTGTTCGGAAGTATCAGTGCTATCGTTATGGGCTCGGGCATGAGCCTTGTCATGACCGATATTGGAACGATGCTCGGCGTCGAAAATGCGATGATTCCCGGAATAGCAGTTGGTATTATCGGTTTACTTATGGCGATCGTAAACTATCCGCTCTATAAAAATATTCTTGCGTCGCGTAAGAAGAAATACGCGAAAGAAATAATTGAACTCAGTGATAACATAATGAAAGGTTAAGGTGGATAACAATGGCAAATTTCTTGAAGAAAGCATTTAACGATATGAAGGAAAGTGCAAAGGCGCAGCACGAGGTGGATAAAGCTAACTTTGCCGCGGCAAAGGCTGAATCGAAGGCTCAGTGGGAAGAAGCAAAGTCGATGAGAGATCCTGAAAAGCGTAAGGCGATAATGCAGGCGGAACGCGATGAGCAGATCAAGGCGGCAAACGAAAGAAAAGAAGAAGCTCAGAAGAGAATAGATGCGGTAAAGAAAGATAAGCAATAATATTTCGGCGAGGCACATATGTGCCCCGCCTTTCACTGTTTAACGGACAAAGGAGGAGTGTACGGTGAAATATAAGCTTCGGTACAATGTAAATGATCGTATATGCGAAAAAGAGGTGAACTACATCCCGATACGCTATATTTTGGCGATAATTATTACATTGCTTGAGATCGCGGCGATCATTGGGACAGTGGTTGTATTGTGCATTTATATACCGTATTTTTACCTTGCCGCGTGGGCTACCGAGATATTTTGTGTTATTAAGATAATCGCTTCTGACGATAACCCGGACTATAAGGTGCCGTGGCTGTTGGTCGTGTTGATCGTACCTATAGCCGGCTTTATGCTGTATTTTCTGTTTTATTCAAGAAAATTGCAGAGAAAGTATGTAAAGCGCTTGAACGAGCTTAAAAGCTGTTCGTATACAAGAGATGACGGCGAGTTGTTTGAAAAGCTCAAAACAGAAAGCTCTGCGGCGGCATCACAGGCGAAAATGCTGTGCGGCATTTCTCAGGCACACCTATTTTCAAATACTGAGCAGACCTATTTTAAGCTCGGAGAAGAAATGCATCAGAGTTTACTTAACGATCTTGAAAAGGCTGAAAGGTTCATTTACATGGAGTATTTCATTATCGAAGAGGGAAAATTCTGGAATTCGATACTGGAAATACTGAAGAAAAAAGCCGCAAACGGTGTCGACGTCAAGGTCGTTTACGATGATATTGGATGCATGAGCACTCTCCCCGGCAATTACAGCAGTATTCTTAGATCTTACGGCATTGATGCGACTCCTTTTTCACGTCTGCGAGGTAACGCTGACAGTGAGTTTAATAACCGAAGCCATCGTAAGATAACGGTCATCGACGGCAGGATCGGTTATACCGGCGGTATCAATATCGCAGACGAATATATCAACGAGATCGTAAAGCACGGGCATTGGAAGGATACCGGAATAAGACTTGAGGGCGAAGCTGTGTGGGAACTTACACGGTTGTTTCTTGTGGATTTCGGAATAAACGTAAGAAAGACACCGGATTTAAGAAATGATCTTTATCCAAGAAGTTCGGGTATTACCGAAAGCGGATATCTTGTCCCGTTCGGTGACGGTCCTCATCCGATATACAACCGCAGAGTCGGAAAGAGCGTTATTCAGAACATGCTTTCATCCGCAGATCGTTATGTATACATGACCTCACCTTATCTTATTATCGACAATGATCTTTGCCAGGATATAGAAAACGCTGCACTGCGGGGCGTTGATGTGAAGATTATAGTACCGCATATTCCGGATAAAAGGATAGTGTTCGGTATGACACAAAGCTTTTACAGGCGGCTTATGGACGCAGGTGTTGAGATATACGAGTATGAACCCGGATTCATTCACGCCAAGAGCTATATTGCAGACGACGATTATGCGATGATCGGTACTATCAATCTTGATTACAGAAGCCTTGTGCACCATTTCGAAAACGGCGTGTGGATGTATAAGTGCAGTTCCGTATCCGATATAAAAACGGATATAGATGACACGCTTGCAAAAAGTATAAAAATAACACATGATATGCTCAAAACGAGCTTGCTTGAGCGGTTTATACGTTCGGTGGTACGGATATTTGCACCTCTGATGTGATTTTTTGTAAAATATGATAAAAACGCCAAACGTAAACAAAACCTTAACATTTGAGTGATATACTTTAATAAAATCGCATTCAGGAGATCGTTTATATGTTTAAGATACTGATCGTAGAAGATGACCCCGATCTTAACCGTACCGTATGTTCCTTTCTTAATCAGAGCGGATACGAGGCAACGGGATGTCTTAATGCCAATGACGCGTATGACGCTATGTACGAAACTATGTTTGATATGATAGTTTCGGATATAATGATGCCGGGTATCGACGGTTTCGAATTTGTGAAAACAGTACGCACGCTTAACGAGGATATTCCGATACTTTTTATGACCGCACGCGACGATTTTGCATCCAAGCAAAAGGGATACCGCGTCGGCGTTGATGATTATATGGTAAAGCCTATAGACCTTGACGAGCTGTTCTTACGTATAGGCGCTCTGCTCAGACGAGCTAAGATAGCTTCAAGCCGTAAGCTTGAGATAGGAAGCTTTATTATGGACGCGGATGAGCATACAGCTTACCTTAATGATGAAGAGATACAGCTTACCATGAGAGAGTTCAGCCTTCTTTATAAGCTGTTGTCGTATCCGAAAAAGACATTTACACGTACGCAGCTTATGGATGAGTTCTGGGACGCGGACACCTCTTCAGGACCGCGTACGGTCGATGTATATATGACAAAGCTTCGAAACAAGCTTGCAGACTGTGATGACTTTGAGATAGTTACGGTACACGGACTCGGTTACAAGGCGGTGTTGAAATGAGACCCAAAAAAGCCGGAGCTTTTGTCAAGAGCCTAATGTTTCAGTTCTATTCCTTTATCCTTGTATTTGCAGTAGTCTCGCTTATCGTAACGGCATCGTTTCTGGTTTTTTTTAATTCGGTACAGCTTTCCGAGTCTCAGATAAGAGAATTTGCCCCTGTTGTATTTATCAATGTTTTTGTCATAACTGCGGTGTTACTTGTTATAGACACTGTTCGCCGTAAGCTGACAGTAGACCGCTCGGTAAAAAAGATACAGGGTACGCTTTCTCGTATAATGAACGGAGATTTCGGGGCGCGGATACGCGAAAAGGATATCCCGACCGGGTACACAAACCTTGCAGATATTGCAGAAAGCATAAACAAACTGGCAGAGGAACTCTCCGGAGTAGAAACATTGCGTAATGACTTTATCGCAAATGTGTCCCACGAGCTCAAGACTCCTCTCGCTGTCATACAGAATTACGGAACTATGCTTCAAAAACCGGGACTCAGCGAGGAAGAGAGGCTTGAGTATGCAAAGGCGGTAACGAGCACATCAAGAAGGCTTGCGAGCCTGATAACAAATATCCTTAAGCTTAATAAGCTTGAAAATCAACAGATTTTTCCTGTAAACGAAGAGTATGACCTAGGCGAACAGCTTTGCGAATGTCTGCTTAATTTTGAGGACGAATGGGAAAAAAAGGGCATCGACATCGAGACCGATGTTGAGGACGGCGTTTTTATACGCTCGGACGCTGAGCTTTTGAGTCTGGTGTGGAACAATCTTTTTTCAAACGCGATAAAGTTCACCGATAACGGCGGATGTGTGTCTGTCGCTATGAAGCGAGATGGCAAATATATCACCGTAAAGGTCAGTGACAGCGGATGCGGAATGACCGCTGAGGTCGGGCAACATATCTTTGAAAAATTCTATCAGGGCGATACATCTCACGCGACCAAGGGAAACGGTCTTGGCCTTGCTCTCGTCAAGCGTGTGGTCGATATTCTCCAAGGAGAGATATTCGTTGAAAGTGTGTACGGTGAAGGCTCGGTATTCACAGTGAAAATACGGGGGTGAGAGCTTGGATAGATTTAAGACGGTCTGCAAAAGGCTTCTGTTTATACCTGTATGGCTGATGATACTGTTGGCGGTATTCTGTACGTCGGCATTGGTAACCGTTTTTTTGCAGGATATGGAAGAAACACCGATAGCTTATGCCGTATACGTACTGTCTGCATATACGCTTTCGGTAATATGTGTGTTCTTTGTGATGACTTTGCCGCAATGGTATAGGAGCGCGAAAAAACGTATATATGAAACACAGCTTGGTAACAAGTATATGACCGATACAGCCTTTAAGGTGCGCGTTTCTCTCTACATCTCACTTACCGTCAATCTGCTGTATTCGGCGTTCAAGCTGGCATCGGGAATATATTTTTCTTCATTCTGGTGGGGAGCGATCGCTGTATATTATATCGTCCTGTCGGTAATACGCTTTTTGCTTCTCCGATATATGAGAGGGGATAACAAGCATATTCTGTCCGAGTTCAGACGCTATAGACTTTGCGGAATACTGATGATGCTTTTGAATCTGTCGCTTACCGGGATCGTGTTTCAGATGGTATGGCAGAACAAGTCGTATTCATATCCCGAGATAATAGTGATCGCGTCGGCTGCGTATACTTTCTATACAGTGACAGTTTCGATCGTTGATATAATAAGATACAGGAAATATAACAGTCCGGTCATGTCGGCATCAAAGGCGATAAGATTCGCCGCGGCGCTCGTGTCATTGTTGACACTTGAGACCGCTATGTTGACAAGTTACGGAGAGGATGACGTGTTTCGCAGGATCATGACCGCGGCAACAGGTGCGGGCGTGTGTATCATAGTGCTTGCCATGTCCGTGTACATGATAGTGCGAGCAAACAGGAACATAAAAAACATAAAATCGTCTAAGGAGTTTAATTTCAATGGAAAACAATAACGAAAAAGAGACCTTCAATTATGCCTACTCTGCAAAACAGCAGAAGGAGATCATGAATATCCGAAAGAAATATGCGTTAAATGATGAAGAGGATAAAATGGAAAGACTTCGCCGTCTTGACAGGAGCGTGACTCAAAAGGGCAGTATAGTATCTATTGTTGTAGGCATAATCGGCGCGCTTGTACTCGGTGTTGGTATGAGCTGTGCATTGGTGTGGTCGGATATGCTTTTCATACCCGGAATCATTATAGGTATAGCCGGTATCGGTATAGTTTCGCTTGCATACCCACTGTACAGCCGTATTACCAAAAAAGAAAGGGAGAGACTTGCTCCGGAGATAATTCGCCTTACGGATGAACTTATGAAATAATAAGAAACACCTGCCTTGGCAGGTGTTTTTGCTATTTGTTCTCCTTTTCAAGCTTAAGAAGATGTTTTTTTATCCTAAGTCCGCCCTCGTATCCGCCGAGAGAACCGTCAGATGCAATGATCCTATGGCACGGTACGGCGATCCAAAGCGGATTTTTGTTGCACGCCGAGCCGACGGCGCGACACGCACCGGGATTGCCTATGGCTGCGGCAATGTCCTTGTAGCTTGCCGTGCTTCCGTATGGCACATCAAGAAGTGCGCGCAGACATCTTTGCCCGAAATCGGTGCCTGATAGCTTCATTGGAAAATCAAAGCTTTTGCGTTTTCCGTCCAGATACTCGCGTATCTGGGAAAAAGCAGTGTCTGAAAGTTCGGACGGAGTATTTTCGCTGTCGGGCTTGTCTGTGAGTTTAATAAAAATAACGGTGTCGGTGTAACCGATCTTGACAAAGCCAAGTTCGCATTTGTAGTAAGCAAAATTTGTTTGCATGATAAATTTCCTTTTAATAGTTGTTTTCAAAGAATATAAAAATGGATTTTCAAAAAAATTAAAAAAATCAACTTAATGGGAATAAAAGGCTTGACAAAGCGGTCGGATTGTGGTATAATATTGCGCGTAACAAATAAAGGGGTATAGCTCAGTTGGTAGAGCAGCGGTCTCCAAAACCGCGTGTCCAGAGTTCGAGTCTTTGTGCCCCTGCAATAACAGAGCGATAAAAAGATATCGCCATAAAAAAGCCTTGGTTTTCAAGGCTTTTTTGTTTTTCAGGGACGAAATATCGAGATGCAAAAATGAAAATTTAAAATCGCTGTTTTCCCGCAGTTCAGAAATTTTAACTAAGCGCGATCTTAAGTCAAGATTTGACTTGATAAAGGAAAGCAAATATAATCAAAAGAACATTCACGCTAACTTCTACAAAGAGGCGGATTTATATCCGCCTCTTTACCGTTGATATGTTCACTGCATTTTGGACAAAAATTCATCAAATGTTATAACGATACCATAGTCCGCATATTCGAATATAGGGGCGCTTGCATCGGGGTTTATTGCTATTATAAAGTCCGAGTTTTCTATCGCACAGGTGTGCTGTACCGCGCCCGAGATGCCGATGGCAATATATATTTTCGGGCTTACCGATTTGCCGGTAAGTCCTATCTGTGCTTCATATGAAATCACGTTTTTATCAATAACTGCGCGGGAGGCGCCTACTTCTGCGCCGATTTTTTTTGCAAGAGCATGTATTTTGTCGAAATCTTCGGCAACACCTCTTCCGCCCGAAACTATGATGTCGTCCGATGGCTCGGCACATCTTACCGTCGCCATTTGCACGGGCGTGATACACATGATCTTGGCGATAATATTGCCGCCTCGTGCCGGACGGTACATATACAGCGTTTCGCCGTCTGTTTCAAGAGCGGTACAGTCGGCACAAAGCCCTGCGTTTATAAGTGCGGCGGCGACCGGAGCATTTCTTCTGCCGACAAGATCTGCGTTCCACAATACCGCCGGAGGAGCTTTCTTTTTTATGATACCTGCAATAACAAACGGGTCGTTTTCGTATATTGTTTCGACCTTATCGGCAACTTCACATGCTTTTTTGGCAGCATCGTCGCCTATAGCGATAACATATGGGAGTTTTTTGTCCGACTCCGTGATCTTTATATTTTTTTTACCGCTTTGTTTAAGCTCGGATAAGATGTTTAAAAATTCGCATGGCTTGATAAACTTACATTTACGTTTGCCGGCTGAATTTTCAAAGGTTTTGAGTACACGGGTCGCCGAGCCCGAAAGTCCGCATTTGTTTCGGTCAGCGCCGACTTGACTGTTGTTAAGAACGGTTATTTCGCCGAGCTTTGAGCGTATGGACGGGAAGCGCAGAGTATTTATACGCTCGATAGTCAAAAGAGCTGGCAGTGGCACGGACATGTGTCCGAGCCGCGTTTCACAAACAGCAGTTTCGTCTATACTGCAGATCTTCATTACATTTGTAATAAGACCGATACCGAGCAGTGTTGCAAGACAAGGACCTACCTGCGCGGTGTCGCCGTCTATAGTCTGACGTCCGCAGAAAACGCAGTCGAACTTTTGCTTTTTCAAAAATTCGGACAAAATATATGCTGTTGCAAGCGTATCCGAGCCTGCGTACAGCTTGTCCGAAAGCAGATAAACCTCTTTTACGCCCAGACGCGTAAGAGAACGCAATTTTTCAGCGGCTGACTGAGGACACATGGATACGGCAAACACTTCGGCATCGGTTATCCTCAGCGCTTCTTCAAGGGCACATTCGTCAAACGGGTTTATTTCTCCGTCGACGATCTTTACGCAAACAGCGATCCTCACGTCTTTACTCCTCTCTGTATATCGTTTCGAGGGCGTCATGTACCTTCTTATATTTATTATAAAGCTTTTGGTACAGGCGATGGTTTGCTTCATTTGGCTTGGTCATAGATACTGTTCTGTTGCATACATTTACGGCTTCGGCGGGAGTTTTCCAAAATCCTGCGGCAACGCCAGCGAACATCGCACTTCCGAAGGATGAGTCGGCGTACTCTTTTTGTTCAAGCTCTATTCCGAGGACATCGGCTGTGATGGAACGCCACAGGGGGCTTTTGCCGCCTCCACCGATGATCACCGCGCTTTCTTTGTGCGAAATTCCGATCTTATCAAGGACATTCATGCAGTCACGCAGGGAAAGTGCGACACCTTCAAGGACAGCACGCGTAAAATGAGCCTTTGTGTGACCCGCTCTAACACCTGTAAAGCTCGCGCAAAGCTTTGGGTCTCCGTAAGGTGTAAGCTCTCCGTTTAAGTAGGGGTGAAACAGTAGTCCGTCAGCTCCGGCGGTGACCGAAGCGGCGCCGTTATCAAGCTCGCTGTAATCGCCGCCGAAGGTATCGCGGTACCATCTGAGAGATGCGGCGCATGACTTTGTAGCCGTGCCCGGATACCATAATCCGTCAATTACATGAGAATAGTTTATTAAGTTTTTATCGGGATAAGCTTTTTCGGATATTACACAAATACGTCCGGCTGTCGCAAGCTTGATCGTCATCTGTCCCGCGCTTACAGCGCCTGCCGCAAACACTTCCATGACCGTATCGGTAGAACCGCAGAGCACTGGAGTGTTAAAGCATAGTCCGGTGTCAGCCGCCGCTTCTTTTGTAATATAACCGACAATGTCGTTGGGAGCGACGATCTTTGGAAGGATACCCGTATCTATTTCAAGAATATCGCAGAGCTCCTTTGACCAGCATTGCTTTTGGAAGTCGAAAAGCATACTGCCTTCGGCTTCAATGTTGTCGGTCACATAGTCACCGGTAAGCAAGTGCCTTACATAATCCTTTGCAAAGAGGATCTTTTTGGTCTTTTTCCATATCTCCGGCATATTCCGCTTTATCCACAAAAGCTCGGGTAGAGTCCAGATGGTATCGACCGAGTGGAGAGCTTGAGATAAGATGATATCGTTGTAATTTTCCTTTAAGTATGCAACCTCTTCGATCGAGCGTATGTCGGTCCAATATATGGATGGCATAAGTACATTGAAATTTTCGTCCATTATTACCGCCGTGTGAGTGGCGGCGTCAAGTGAGACCGCGGCAATATCGCAGGGGTCTATCCGGCTTTTTTCAAGTACTGCTTTTATATTTTCCTTTGTGGCGTTGTACCAATCCAGCGGATCTTGTTCCACCCATCCGTTTTGGGGATATAGTGTCTTATACTCCACGGTGTTTACCGTAGCGACCGTGCCTTTTTGAGAAAGAAGCGTAGCCTTGGACGCGCCGCCTCCGAAGTCGATTCCGAGAACATATTTCATAGTGATCTCCTGTACTAAAGCTTGTGCCTTCCATTAGCATTACGGAAGGCACAGCATGTTTTTATTCTGCCTCGATACGATAGTTTTCACCGTAGATACCACCGAAAACTCCGCGTTCTATAAGTCCGTTGTTGTCTTCATGTGCTATTATCCACTTGTTCTTGCGGAACAAAAGCTTGTCATTGCTTTTATTTTCCAACGGAACATTAGTGTCCTTAAGCAGACCAACAACACAGCCGAATCCGCTTTTGTGAGCTTCTATAGGGCAAAAGTGCATGGTCGTTGCATACACTTCGACAGCTTCGCCCGCAAGAAGTTTGAATGCCTCTACCTTTGAGCTGTCATATTTTGCGCCGTCTTCGATGTCGCGAATATCTCCAAGTAAAAGTATCAGGTCGGTGACGGCGATATTGATCTCGGAGCATTTATGCCATTCGAGAGCGCCGAGGGTGTCGTTGTGACCGTAGCAGTAACCGAGCTGGCTCGGAATGCTTCCGAAGCACTCGCTTTCAATAGTGTCTTTTAACTGAAGTTTTTCAAAGCTTTCGACCGATGCAAGGTAGATAGAACCCTTATCAGGAAATTCGATTTCTTTGGCTGTTTTTATGATCTCGCTTGTATCAAGTTCGAGTACTTTTCCGTATTTTTTGAATTCTTTATCCGTAATTCTGCGTATTTCCATGTTTGTTTTCCTCTGTTATCCAAAAACATTATAACCTCTTGACCAGGTATCCACACCTGTACATTCGTACGCTATTTTTCTGAGCTCGGGGTACATTTCAAGCTGTTTTGTATCGAGCTTTTTGGCGTGCTGTGCGTACACGATAGATATTTTTCGTTTTATGTCAATGATTATCAGCGTTCCGTTATATCCGACGGTTACATATGCTCCCGGCTTCTCGGTCTCGTTATAGATAAGCTCTCCGATAAGCAGATCTACACTGTATTCGCTTAACAGACGGTAGCTTCGCTTTGAAGTTCCGCCGGCACAGAGAGCCTCACATAAAAGGATAAAATCGTCAACGCTCGTAATAAGATATCCGAGATTTTCTTCAAGGACACGCTTGAGATCTTCGCCGTGATTTCCACCCGCGTACTGGTTTGACAGTATACCTGCCGCTTTTTCATCTACCTCAAAGCTTGTTTTTGTCATCTTCAAGGGAGAGGTTATGTTATCGCGTATAAAATCGGCAAAAGGCATTCCGGCGGTATTTTCTATCAGTTTTTTTATGCTTGAAAAGCTGTAATCTCCTTCGTCATCCTGAAGATTGGCACTGAATCCGCGGATCATGTCACGAACCGTAACAGACGGGTCTATCCCATCCACATAATCGCAGACCTTGTCGTTTATGCAAAGCTTATACCGTTCGGCAAGTTGCATAACTGCGACGGCGATGATAAGCTTTGCACCGGATTGAGTGAAATAAAGGTCCTTTGTACTCACGCGTTTGCCCGACTCTGTGCCGGTGATGCCCGTACGGTGTCTGAAAACATACCTATGGTCGTAATAAACACAGCAGTCATATCCGGGTATATTATATTTGTCTTTCAAGGATTTCAGAAATTTGTTCAGTTTACTATAATCCATAAAACTATACCACCAAAATATATTTTACTGATTGAGCCACTTGTGATCCTCGTCGGTAGTCATAAAGAAGCCGCGGTTTTCGCCCGCCATTATCCAGAGATAGTAGTTGTCGTATCCGGGCGCAGTGTGGAAGGGATGGTAACCGCGCGGGATCTCGACCATATCGCCCGACTTTACCGTGTACGTTTCGTCGATATCGCCTTCCATTGTATATACGCGCTGAATACCGAAGCCGCGGGGATCTTTGAATTCATAGTAGTAGATCTCCTCTGTTGCAGCTTCTGTCGGCATATTATCATCATCATGTTTGTGGGGAGGATAGCTTGCCCACTGACCGCCTTTAACAAACGCTTCGCCTATGTAAAGGATGTCCGCTTCGCATTTTTCATCAAGAATGAAATGAGCCTCTCTCTGCCATCCGGGTTTGCCGAGATTCTTTATAACAACATCCTCGGGAGCGATCAAAACAGGCTTGTGATCATTCTTTGCCGGGGACTTGCATACTGCTATGGATACTTCGCTGTCACCTGTTACGGTAAATTCAGTGTTTCTTGGGATGTAAACACAGGTAGCGGGACCGTCGAATACAGTTTCACGCTTGCCGATACTCTTGAAGTCGATACCATCACCTTTGACCGAGCACTTTCCGCAGAGTATCACAAGTGCGAATTCCTTGTTTTCTTCGTTGTATTTCTTGCTTTCGCCTGCCGCAAGCCTCAGCATATCCATTTCAACGAGCTTGCAGGTGCTGTTATTCTTGGTTACTATTTCGGATTTGCCGTACTTTTTATTCCATGTCTTCTTCAAATTCATTGTATCCGTACTCCTTTAATGTTTCAATTACTTTATAAAATTCGGGAACCGATCTCCGTGAGCCCATACCCGTACATTTAAGCGAGGATACGGCGCTCGAGAACAGGCACGCTTTTTGATAGTCATATCCTTTGCACATCGCAAAAGCGTATGCACCGTGGAACACGTCGCCCGAACCGTTGGAATCCACAACTTCAAGGTCGATAATAGGGTATCTTGTTATCTCTTTGCCGTCATACATAAGTCCGCCGCGCTTGCCTTGTGTAATGATCACGACCTTGGGGCGGTAGGTCTCATAAAGCTTTTTTGCCGCGTCATCGGCATTTTGACACCCTGTAATACCGAGGGAATATTCTTCGGAAGGGATGAGAATGTCGATATAAGGTAAAAGCTTGCTTACACCGTCATAAAGACCGCCCGCATCATACAGCACGAGCGTTCCCGATTCGCGGGCGATCCTTGCCCCTTCTATCGCGGCTTCAAGATAATTACCGTCTACCATAAGCAGCTTGGCATCTCTGATCGCCTGCCTTTGGGACTCGTCAAGAGAATCAAACTTCACATCTCCGCGATGGAAAACACAGGTACGTGAGGCGTTTTTCTGACCGAGAAGAACATATGAGGAAAACGAGGCCGCACCCTTTTGTACTCTTACAAGCTCATTGGATACACCGTATCGCTCATTGTCTTCGAGCAAAAAGCTTCCGCCGGCATCATCTGCAAGCGCACCTATGTACGCACAGTTTTCACCCAACTTCGCCGCGGCAACAAGTCCTGTTGCACACGGACCTCCGCCGCTTTGTACTATATCCTGTGCGCGTCTTTTTGTGTCCTCGAGCGGATACTCGTCAAGACTTATTAGTGTATCGCAGACATTTGCACCGATCCCGACTATATTATATACTTTTTTTAAGCTCATGTCTATTCCTTTCAAGAAAGCATATTTTGCCTTTACGCTTTGTTGTCAGCTCCGAGAAGCATGATCTTTTCCTTGGCGAATTCCTTGACACCGTTTACCGCGCCTCTCATAAACAGGTCGATAGCGTAAACCTCTCTTGATGTTGCAAAAACATTGTCAAGGAATGCAAAGCAAAGGTCTGTACCGAAATTGATCTTTCTGATACCTGCCTTGATAGCCGCGCGTATCTCTTCATCGGGAACACCGCTTCCGCCATGGAGTACTATAGCGGCATTTGTGGCATTATGTATCTCTGCAATACGGTCGAGCGCCAATTTAGGCGCTTTTTTGTATCTTCCGTGAGCAGTGCCTACCGCAACCGCAAGTGCGCTTACGCCTGTTTCTTCAACAAATTTTTTAGCATCCTCGGCAGTTGTGTGTTCTGCTGTCTGCTCGTCCCCGCTTGCCGCAGAGCCTACGTGTCCAAGCTCACCCTCTACGCCAATACCTACGGCTTTACACATATCGACAATCTTCTTTGTTTCACTGATGTTCTCATCAAAACAAAGTGCTGATTTGTCGATCATGATGCCGGTAGCGCCGTAACGCAGGGCGCGGGTGACCTCATTGAGACCTGCACCGTGGTCAAGATGATAGCATACGGGAACCGACGCTCGCTCTGCCGCTGCTCTTATTACCGGAGCAAGGTGGAAGCCCTCATCGTTTGTGAAAAGTCTGGAATAATTCTGCAGGATCACGGGAGCTTTCAGTTCTTCTGCCGCCGCAATTACGCCCATTACGGTTTCCATATTATAAACATTGAGCGCGGGCACTGCAAAACCGCCTTTTTCGGCTATATTTAATATTTCGTTAAAGCTTACAAGCATCTGAGTACTGCCTCCTCAAGTGTGATTATTTCTATATCTGTGTCATTGTTGTCCGAAAGCGATCTGTATTCTGCGGGAGATACGGTAACTATAACCTTGGCGCCGACGTTCTTCGCATTTTCCATGCGTCTTTCGGCTACAGCCTTCATGACACTCGGTATATATTCGTTCATTATAAGGTTGCCTGCAAGGACCGTGTCCTTGCCGTGAAGCAGCATTTCCTTTATGCTTCCCAAAGAGTTGAGTATTGCGCGTACCGACTCTGTTTCCTCAAGGTCACGGGCAAGCAGGGGAGTTTCTTGCGGAGTAAAAGCGGTATCCGATTTTTTAACATCCAGCCTGCCGTCCTTTATAAGTCCCGCGATAAAGCTTGTAAATGTGACAACATTGGCTTTTATATCTATGCCGTATTCCTTATATTCTCTGAGAAATACCTTTGCGTCCGCAGGGTCATAGCAAACTATCGTGCTTGCACCGGTCTCGTTAAGTATCTCGGCTGTTTTTGCCATCGCGCTCCTTGTTTCCTCGGCGGCACCGATAAGAAAATCAAGAGCATATCCCGAGTCGGGCTCGTACTTGTGTACGGTGAGATCAACTCCGGCGCGCTTCAAAAGATCTACTGCCGCGGCCGACTTGTCAGCGGTACGGTACGCTCCGTCCTTACCGATAAAGAAAAGTACATCTGCCTTGGGAGGAAGATCGCGGATAGCTGATTTTAGTATTTCGGGAATTTCTTTTTCGCCGTAAATATTGCCTGTTGCTTCGATATTGTCGATAAGCTTGCCGACATATTCGGGCATGTTACCTTCGAGAGCCGCACCGAGGCGTGCCTCTTTTGTGAACATAACTGGATCCCATCCGGTTACGCAGTCGGTCATACAACCGCCGCAAAGCGCACATTCATAAAGATTGTCGACGATATCAGATTCAAGCGCGGTCGCTTCTCTGGCTACAAGCGATAAGCCGAGTGCTCTTGCTCTCGCGGTGTTTCTTTCAAGACCTGTCGCGTTACCGATAGGACACACATGATGACACATCCAGCAAAAACGGCAGGCTTCTATATGTTCTATTGCTTTTTTTGTAAATTGCATTTTTCTAACCTCCCTGAATCAAAGACCGAGCTTGAACGGGTTCATTATACCGTTGGGGTCAAGAGTTTTCTTCAAGCCTTCGAATACCTGCATAGCAGGACCGTACTGTTCTTTCATAAGTCTGCCGAGCTTTATTCCAACACCGTGGTGGTCATTAACAACTCCGCCGTTTGCCAGCGCGGTTCTTACGCCGCAGTTCCAGATAGCTTGATGAAGTCTGAATGCTTCGTGCGGATCTTTAGGTACATCCTTACCATCCACTATAAATCTGTCATAGATCATGCATCCCCACTCGTACCAATGGGAGAAATGAGCGATAAATTTAGCCTGCGGGAAGTTTGTTTCGATAGCTTCTTTCATTGCCCAGTATATTTTTTCGATCTTGTCGTAAGGAGCGATGGTGTCCATCGTTCCGAAGCACTGGGGAATATCCATCATGTGTCCGGGATAGAAGAAGGTGATCTTTTCCTTCCACCATTTTTCGCCGTACTCACTGCCGAGATCCTCGGCACCGTACTTGGCAAAGGTTTCAAGAAGTATCTTCATTTCAAGATCAGCCATTTCTTTTACACCTTCGATGGCTATATTCATGAACGCGCCCTTCTTTTCAACACCTACGATCTTTTTGATGAGAGACGCGGTCTCTGCTTCATCGTAAAGACGCATAACAGACGGCTTGAATTTTTGTAAAAGCTCTCTGCCCGCGTTGAAGGCATCTGTCATATTGTGGAACAGGAAGCCTCTGAACTGTCTTGACTCGGGCTGCTCGTATATTCTCATCTGTGCCTTTGTCATAACGCCTAAAGTACCCTCCGAACCGATAAATATCTGGTTGAGGTCAGGACCTGCGGCATGCTTGGGCGCCGGAGAGGTTTCGATTATATCGCCGTTAGGCAATACGACCTCCATTTGTAAAACCATATCGTCGATCTTGCCGTATTTTGTTGAAGATACGCCGATTCCTCTGTGAGCAAGGAATCCCCCGACCGTCGAACAGGTCAGCGACGAGGGATAGTGCATTGTCGCGTATCCTTTTTCGTTCGCCGCCCACTCAATGTGCTTGTATATTGCGCCTGTGCCGCATTCTATGTACATACCCTGTTCGTTTACGTCATAGATCTTGTTCATTCTTTTGGTGTCGAGCACGATACCGCCGCATACGGGTATCGCACCGCCCTGCGTTCCGCCGCCTGCGCCCCATGTGGTTACGGGGATCTTATAGTAGTTTGCTATTTTAAGGACCGCCGATGTCTCTTTTGCGTCCTTGGGTGCAACAATGAAGTCGCCCTCTGGCATTCTGAGTCCTCTGTCTGCCCACATTCTGGAGAGCCAGAAATAGTCAACGCTGTGTGCGATCTTGTCGATCGTTCTTGTAGAACAGTTTTCGCGTCCGACCGCATCCTCAAGCTCGGTTGCGATCACATCAAATAAAAAATCTGTCATTTTATTCGCTCCTTTTTATCATTTCACTATATTACCTGTTAAAATTACTTTTTTTACTTTATATACTTTGTCAAATACGACAATGTCGGCATCTATTAAGGTACAATCATGCGGGAGTCGCCCCTTAAAGTCAGTGTCCTCTATCAAGCCGCCCTTTATGACAATATCCGATTTTCCGATGTCTCCGTCCGTAACAACCTTGCCGTTTTTATATAAGTATATAACTCATTTGTTATATATTCTGATCTCGGGTACGGGCGACTGGAGCGCGACTTGTGCTGCGTAGAGCATTGCGTCAGGATGTTTCTGGAATAATGAGCAGGGAACCTTTGGCGTGACCTCGCCGTGGAGCACCTTTCTCAGAGCGCCTGCATTCCAATCTCTCGGCATACACATTCTGACCTTTTTTGCCATGAACATTTCCTTCATGCCGACGGTTATACAATATTTGGGTATACCGTTTAAATCTCCCGCGCAGTTCATAAAAGCGTTTATCGTTTTTGTTTCGGGAGAAATTTCAAGAATTCTTGTAGGTCTGCTTAAGAATTCTTCTGCGGAAACATTTTTGTCATCCTTGGGCGGTTCGTTAAAGGCATAATGACCGTTGATACCAACGCCGCCGAACACCATATCGAGCTTGCCGAATTTTTCGATAAGCTGCATGGGTATCTCGGGATGCTCGGGGTCGGGGAAGTATCTGTTTTCGGGAAGAACATTAAGCTCATCGTCTATTCGGTCGTAGAATGTTCTGTCCATACCGCCTCTGAAGGACAGAGGATCATTTTTGTCGATGAATTTCATATCGTCGGTAAGATATTCATCCATATTAATAAAGGTACAGTTTTTAAGGCTTACGCGGTACTTGTTTACAAGATACACTATTCTTGCGTAAGGGCCGAGAGGACCGTAGGGAGTCACCATCAGCGTCGGCTCGCCCTTTTTATTATTTTCTTCGATCGTTTCGAGCACCTCAATCGCAACCTTCCAATACATGTCAACTTCGGTTTCACAAACATTAAGTTTGATGTTGCTGCCTTTTCCTAAATCTTCGGTTTTTATTCTGTTGATATTCATTATATTTTCTCCTTTAAATATGAATGCTTTTACTCTTCAAGAGGATCGAACTCAAGCTCGGGAACATATTTGCAGAATTCCTCGAGAACATCGGCGTATGTACCGTACACCTCGCTCATGTGGTGGATATACGGACCGTTTATTAGTTTCTTTTCAAGCTTCGAAAGATCCCCGAATTCAGCCCACATATATGTTCCGAATGTTTTCGGACCGAGAGTGGTATGGAAGTTTCCTCCGAGAAGCGTGTACTTTCCTGCGTCACCCTGGAAACGGGCGATAGTGTATTCGCCGTCCTTTACACGGAAGCTGGGCTTGCCGTTGAAAAGCGTCGCCTTTTCACATTCCGCTTTCATCGAGTAAGGGAACGGACCGCAGTGCCATAAAAGCTCTGAATTTTTGTTCATGGGATTGCGTGTTGTGAACTCACCGAAGAGCGGGGGCGTTTTTCCTCGTGTTGCACACATAAGTATAGCCTGTGATACAGCGCCGTGGATGTCCGATTCGCAGGTCACGATGTAGCCCATGTCGTAAAGGATGCTCATTGCAAGACAAGGATTGGAGCCGAAAGCCTGAGGCATAGCTGTCCAACACTCGCTTGAAAGTACGTCAGCATTTGTTTCTTCAAATATTTCAATGTAGAAATAAACGAAAACAAGCATCTTGATAAGGGCATCGTCTTCATAACCCGAAAGATCGTATTGGCTCTTGAGCTTTTCAAGGTCGCGCTCAAGATCGGCGCGTCGCTCGGTATATATCTTTTCAAGCTTCAAAGAAGCAACCGCCATGTTTACGTTCTGGAGATTGAAGCCGAACTTTTCGGTAAGCTCAAGCTCGTTTGACATAACGCTCTTGAACGGATTTAGACGTGTGCCGACCTGTGTAATTCGGAGGCCCTTGAAATTTTTAACTATAGACACTACCGAAAAGAACTTTTTTATACCTTCTGTAAAGATATCCGACTCCACAGGGCAGTTTTCTATGTATGAAAAAGGTACCTTCAGGCGCTTGAGCTGTTTGCTGATCGCAAACAGACCGCATTGGCTGTCGGTAAAACGTGAGCCGTCTTCCTCAAATGACATGTCCTGAGGACCCCAAAGAAGAACGGGAAGCTCCATTGCCTTTGCGATCTGTCCTGCGGCTTCTTCGTTACCGAAATTGCAGTTGATTATGAATATGGCATCAACCTTTTCGCTTTTCAGATAGTCGCGAACCTTATCGACATCGCTGTTTTCGGAGAGCAGTCCTTCTTCGTTAAGCCATTCAAGGTCGGTGAACTCGGTCTCGGCATCCGAAAAGTTTTCTTTTATGTACTTGATAATGTGGTCTTTATTTTCAATTGCATATTTGGGTGCAAATATACCTTTTCTTGTTTTCCAGTCGGCTATATAGCGCCTTTCGGGAACAAGACCGATTTTAAGCTTATAATTTAACATGTTTTTTTCCTTTCTTGGTAACAAATGAAAATTATTTTTATTTTTGCGGTGGTTTTTCCAAGAAAATTATATAACAAAATGAAAATTTTTTCAATAGTTTTCTGAAAATTTATTTGACTTTTTTTTAGTTTTGGTATAAAATAAAAAAAGGAGCTGTTAAAACAACGGATATCCGACAATTGAAAGGTGATCGTCAGATGAATAAGATTGCACTGAAAATCAAAGTTTTATATAAAGAAATGGGAAAAGCGGAGAAAAGGATAGCAGATTGGCTGTCGAATAATACCGGAGAAATACTCCCGCTTTCCATAGTGGATCTCGCGGAGAAGTGCGGATGCAGTGAGGCGACTATAGTACGCTTTGCCAAGCGCTTGGGATTCAGCGGATATCAGGAGCTTAAAATATCGCTGGCGCAGGAAACTAACTCTTCAAGCATCAGTACGAGCATAACCCCGGACGATACTGTAAGTGAAATATATGATAAGGTCTGCAACGATATATACTGTTCGCTTGAAATGACAAAAAAGGTGCTTGACAGCAAGGCGCTCATGAGAGCTTGCGAGAAGATCATGTCAGCTAAACGGATAGTAATATTCGGACTTGGCAACTCCGCCTCGGCGGCGCTTGACGCAAGTCATAAGCTGTTAAGAGTAGGACTTGACGCCTGTGCCTGCTCGGATAATCATATGCAGATGATCACTGCATCTCATCTGACAGAGGAGGATGTTGTTATTGCTATATCACATTCGGGTTCGTCGAAGGACATAGTAGATGCTTTGAAGATCGCCAAGCAGTCCGGAGCGACCTCGATAAGTATAACGAATACCGGTAAGTCGCCTATACAAAAGTACAGTGATATTCTTTTGTACACGTCATCTGAGGAAACAAAGCACAATATACTAGCGCTCAGTTCTCGCATAGCACAGCTTTCGATAATAAATGCGCTCTATTTCTACATAGTTTATCACCGATCGGAAAAGGCTCTCGATGCGATCAAGGAAACAGAGCAATCTCTGCTTTCAAAAAAATATTGAACGAATACGCAAATAACGGTGTAAAGCTGACATTTAAAAGCGAAAGGCTCGGATTTCTTGATTTATCGAGAAATCCGAGCCTTTGTTAGTGAAGCTTAAAAACGCGAGAGGTTTTGATCAAATACGGAATACAGCTTATTTGCCATGTTATTCATACGCTCACAGGATACCTTCATTATCTTGCGGTCATATGTGATAAGGCCGTTTGTTTCATCCTCGACATCGCTTAACTGTGTGAGTACCGCGACGCAAAGTCCTTGCTCTATAGCAGGGATAATTTCATTTTCATACAGGCTTACAAGCGCATCTTCAAGGTCAATGCAGTTTTCATAATAGCGGTATCCGTATGTTTTGTCAAGATTGAACGAGTGGTCTTTTACTTTACAGGAATAACCTCCGAATTCCGAAAGTACCATAGGCTTGCTTTTGACGGGCTTCAGTGCGATCGGCTTAAAGTATACATGATCGCTCTCAACATCGGTCATTTTCGTCTTGAACCAGCCGGACGTTGTATCATATATACGGGTAGGATCGAGAGATTTGAAGATACTGTAATATTTATCTGCGGAGAATTGTCCCCAGCCTTCGTTGAATATTGTATAGTACACTACCGACGGATGAGAGTAAAGATTTTCTATCATACCCGTACAGGTGCGCTCAAACTCAAGTTTTCTTTTCTTGTTTGCACGGTGTGAGATACCGTGCCGCAGAAAAACGGTCGGCAGGGCAGTGTCGATAAGAAAGCTGTATTTGCCGCTGTTTATCATATCCTGGAGCACGAGCATGCCGTGCTTGTCGCAATAATAATAGAACAGATCCGGTTCAAGCTTGATATGTTTGCGGAGCATGTTGAATCCGCATGCTTTCATCTTTACAATGTCTTCTTCGTATCCTCGGGCAGAGGCGGGAGCAAAGATCCCGTCGCTAAAATAACCCTGGTCGAGCAGTCCGTGCAAAAAGACAGGCTTTTGGTTTAGGCAGATCATTGATCTGCCGTTTATTTCCTTTATTGACACGGAGCGAAGCCCGAAATATGATGAAACGGTGTCGGTACCGGAGGACAGCTCGAAGTTGTACAAATGAGGGTGCTCGGGAGACCAGAGAACAGGAGCATTAACATCAAGCCTGAATTTTTCTCCTTCAAAACGGTATTCCTTGCCATCAAAGCGCAACAGCTTTGTATCGCATCCGCCCTTTATCTCAAGATCGACACCGCTCGTATCCGGAGTTATCTTAATGCTTTCAATATAGTTGTCGGGTACGCTTTCAAGCCATACTGTCTGCCATATTCCGCTTATCTTAGTGTACCACATGCCGCCGCGTTTTTTTGTTTGCTTTCCGTACGGCAGATCGGTACACATAGGGTCGCGTGCAACTATTTTTATTTTGTTTTCTCCGCATACCGCCTGCTCTGTTATGTCAAAAGAAAACGGAAGGTATCCGCCGCTATTGCGTCCGACAGACATACCGTTTATATACACCTCGGCATATTGATCGCACGCACCGATATGGAGCAATATCCTGTCCTTTACAAAGCTGCTGTCTATATAAAAGATACGTTCGTATATGAGCATATCACCCTTTTTTATCTCACGCATTACGCCGGATATGCGGCTCTCTGGTACGAACGGAACGATGATCTTGCCATCGTATACGGTGCTTGCTTTGTTTTGTATTTTAAAGTCCCAGTTGCCGTTAAGACAAAGATATGAGTTTCTGACGAGCTGCGGTCTGGGATATTCCGAAAACGGCTTATCGGTATCGCTCAGATCATTTTCAAAGTCTGTTTCGAGCGAAACAAGACGCGGTTCGGTACGTGAGTTTTTGGCTTTTTCATAAACCAGAAGCACGGCACAGCCTGCCGCGTAAGCGATAATGTCTATTACTGAAAATGATGTTCCGATAGCTGTTATAAGTATCTCGTTTGTGATACCGAGCAGCTCTGTTATCTTGATCGCCTGCATAAGCTCGACAAATACGGCAAAAATAAACACTGCCACAGGTAACAAAGAGAAGCGTTCGGGTATAATTATCCTGACAAGCAGATATATTACGATAACGACAAGAGCGTCGCCGACATACGGCCTTATGATATCGTCGTGAACATATAGTGCGATAAACATCTCGATGATTACCAAAAACAAAAATGCGAGAGCATAGTATATTCTTTTTTTGACCATTATAAGTACTCTCCTTTGATATGTTTCTATTGTACCAAATAAAAGCTCAGATTTCAAGTCCCGAATTTTACCCGAGATATACACACATATACCCCGATGAATACTCATCGGGGTATATGTGTGTATATGTTAATCTATTGCGGCGTTTTTTTCTTTTAATTTGCTTCTCACAGCTCTGATATCGACCGTATGAGCATTTGTGCCGGTCTGATGCGCGAGCGCGACAGCAATTCCTGCGGCTTCGCCCATGCAGGCACATATCGGTATTATACGTACAGCGGAATGAGCTTCGTGTGTTGCCGAAAGACAGCGTCCGGCAACGAGCATGTTGTCGTATTCCTTTGGAAGCAGTGAACGATACGGTATCTGGTAATACTCTTCAGCTTTGAAATAATAAAGCTCTGTGCCTGTGCCCGATGGATTGTGGATATCTATGCAATAGTTGCCCAGAGCGATAGAATCTTCAAATCTTACGCATTTTTTCAGCTCTTCTCCCGTGAGAACGTGAACTCCCTTGAGCTTTCGGCTTTCTCTGACTCCGATGTGGTTTGCTATAGATATGATCGAGCTGTTTTCAAACGCTTTTGAGTTTTCTTTAAGGAAGCACATCATCTCATAGACCTGTCTGCGAGCGATGATCTCAGCTTCGCTTATCTCAAACGGATCAACAGGATTGTGCAGGATTACGCGCGTTGTGTTGAAATGAAGTATGCCCTTGGCGTATCCAGTGAACACAAGGATGTTTTCACGCGGATTTGTTATTTTTTTCTGCTCACGGTATTCCTTATACTTTTGTTGGAGCATCTCACGGTCTTTGTTGAAAAGCTCGATATCAACATTGCTTACTCTGAAGCAGGTCGTCATCGGCTGGCACAGATTGTCGCTTTCGCGTCCGAGCTGCTGATCACATCCTGTCATCGCGATAAGCTCGCCGTCTCCCGATGCGTCTATGAAAAAGTCCGCTTCAAATTCAATAACTCCCGATTTTGTTGCGACCTTGATCTTTTTTATATTTCTGCCGTCACATACGGCTTCGAATACCGAAGAATGAAAGAGCACATTCACTCCCGCTTCTGTGACCATATCGTCAAAAACAAATTTGTAGCTTTCCCAGCCGGAATCATTGTATTCTTCTTTTCTTTTACGCATCTCGGTAAATATACCGTCGGATAAAAGTCTTTTGCCTCCGTTCATAGTAAAGCCCATAAAGGGGAAAATAAGGCTGTTTGACATTGCGCCGCCGAGCGAGCCGAATTTTTCTACAAGTAATACCGAAAGGCCCTCGCGTGCCGCGCTTACCGATGCCGCGACACCGGCAATTCCGCCGCCGACAACTATAAGATCGAATTTTTTCATGAAATATCACCTCTAATAAAAGGATATCACAGATGATACTGAAAATCTTATAATTTTGAAACTTACACTTGAACAAAAGATACATTTATGATATAATTATTCCCAAAAGATGTCGGAGAGTATGATATGGAATACAGCAGTCTTTATGATATGATAAGCCTTTTACAATACGGAACGAGGTTGCATATAGGCGTTTTGTTTTTGGGAGAGCACGGAAACGATATGCTTAGGATGCCTCACAGACAGCAGATACACGCAGGTGCGGTGTGCGAGGAACTAAAAAAAAGCGACGGTGGCTTCAGGCGATGCTTCAGATGCAGAAACATGGCGATAAATAAAGCCATTACTACAAAAGAGGCGTTCGGTGGCTACTGTATCAACGGGGTATATGAGTATACACACCCTGTGGTTATAGACGGTGAGGTCGTGTGTATAATTTATATCGGAAACATTCTCGAAAATGAATGCGGATACGGTAAAATAAGGGAAAGGCTTGTGGATAAAGAGCATCTGCTTTCAACTATGGAGAAGGACTATGACTATAACAAATGCGAAGCGGCAGGCAAGCTGATCGAGAGCTATATACGAATGCTTTTGCAAAGTAATAACGAAAATAAAAGCGATAAGCTTAACAACGTTATTGAGAATATAAAGAGCTACGTAGACATGAATCTCGAATTCGATACGAATATTTCGCATATCGCGCAGATGTTCCATTATAACGCCAAATATCTCGGCAGGCTTTTCAAAAAGGAAACAAAAATGACCTTCGCCGATTACGTAAGCTTACAAAGACTTGAGAGAGCAAAACAGCTTCTTAAGGGAAATAAGTCCTCTGTGCTTACGGTGTCGGAGAAGGTAGGATTCAATAATGTTACATATTTCAACCGCTTATTCAAGCGCACGTACGGTATGACTCCGAGTGAGTACCGCACGCTTGGAAAGTGAAATTACAGTTACTTTACTCCAGATCATCCTTTATTGCGCTATGGATGTCTTCGCGCATTTTTATTACCTCGCCGTAATTTTCTTCGCCGTATTTTCTGATCGTTGAAGCGGTGGCGTCCGACAGGACTATAACGTAAAGTCCGCTTTTAAGATCGACAAATATTGATTGACCGGTGTGACCGCAATGACCTATACTGCCGTTTGGAAACAGCTTTCCGGTCTGCGTGTATTTTTCGTCTACGTACAAAAATCCGAGTCCTCTCGATTCGGACAAGGCGGGAGTGTAGTTGTGTATTGCGAGCCCAAACGTGTCACGGCTGATGATCGGATCACCAAAGCTTAAGAGCATTTTTGCATATTTTGTCATATCGGAAACACATGAAAACAAGCCCGCGTTTCCGGCAACACCGCCGAGGAAGCGGCAATTATAATCATTTACGCAGCCTCTGTCTTCTTCTGAGATATTGCTGTTAACGATGTCTGCGCTTTTGTTTGGCAAAAAGGAAGAGGAATGCATCTCCAAGGGCGCTGCGACGTACTTTTCAAACAGACGGTCAAGTCTGTCGTCAAACACTTTTTCAAGTATCTTGCCGAGCAGAATAAAGCCCGGGCAGCTGTATATTACCTCGCTGCCGATGCTTTTGTCTGACGGTATTCTTAAAATGTATTCATAGATGTTATCGTACGTGTTGCCACAGACGGTCAATGCCTTGTGTCCGATTCCCATTGTATGGGTAAGCAGATGCTTTATCGTCATATCTTTTTTGTCATCGGGACAGGTGAAATAGCTTGATACCTTGTTATCAAATGACAAAAGCCCCTTGTCAGCGGCGATCAGGCAAAGCGAGGTCGTGGCAACGATCTTTGTTACCGAAGCCATATCAAAGAGCGTGCCGCTGTCAATAGCTGACGAGCCTGAACGGTAGGTCTCATACAGTACTTTGTCATTTCTTCCGATGCGGATCGCGATATTTTCAACCGTTCGCTCTGCGAACAACCGATCTATACATTTTTCGAGCTTTTTCATGTTGATCTCCATAAATATATTCAGATTCATTACGATTATAGCAACTGACTGCAGCTTTGTCAAGGCTGCAAAATAAAATATGCGGTACTATGGTTTTGCCCATAATACCGCATTTTTTATATCTTGCAAACAAGGGTGTCATTTTCTTCGACAATGCGTATGAAGGTCGGAGTTTCCTCGCGTTCGTCTGTTGGGGTGTTAGGCGTATGCAGGCAAAGATACTTCGTACCGTCCGTGTCGGTAAATATCATCGCGTGTCCGCCGTCATATACTCCGGTCGTGGACCTTGAGAACAAAAGCTTTTCTTCGTGTATCCATCTGCCGTCGACCTTGCCGTTTTCGCTTCTGGCTATACCTACACAGTACCCGTCGTCGCAGAAGTTTGACCATATCATAAGAAGGCTTCCTTTTTCGGTCGTGTACATAAAGCACCCGTCGGTCACGTTTCTGCCGCCCGACCACTTGGGGTCATCCGCACGGAAAATGTCGCTCGGCTCGCTTATAAGGCGAGTAAGGTCATGCGAGAGCTTGGCAACCGCCATTCTGCCGATCTTGTCATCTGTTCGTGTCCATTCGTGTACGAATATCATCCACGGCTGTCCGTCGGGATCGACATATAGTGTACTGTCGATACAGTCCCATTCTGTCGGGGTGATAGTACCGTCGGTTATTTCAACAAACGGACCCTCGGGAGAGGACGATTTTAAGATCGTACTGCCTCTGCGGTCGGTCTTAGTCGAGTGATACGTCGTGAACATATAATAGTCACCCTTATACTTGTGTACCTCGGGCGCCCACAGGTTTTTGTCGGCAAGCGGCGGTCTTACGTATACTTCGTTTTCTGTTTTTATAAATTCGCCGTCAAGCCTGCCGCTTGTGTTTTTATAGCAGGCATACGTAGTGTTTTTCCAATCGTTATCGGCGTTTACTCCTGTTCCGTATACGTAATAAATGCCGTTTTCAACGAGGACGAACGGGTCTCTCAATTTTTTGATATTTGTTTCGATCATGTTTTTTCTCCTGTAATCGGGTTTGTGATATTAGTATCATATCTTTCATTTGTTATTCAAAAACTGAGCCTAAAATTAAAGAAATTTGCAAGAATATCCGAACTTTTAACAATACTTTTTTGCATTTTGGGGCGATGGTATTTTGGAGGATATGTCATGGATACAAGAGGCTCTGTCTTTGCTGTTTTATTAATCATACTCAACTTCGATCCAAAACCCTTATTTATAGCTTGCAATATTAACTCCATCGGCGTATTTTTCCATCCACATAGGTTGATAAGTATGTAGGTTTTGCTTGTTATTTAATGGAGTAAAGTCGATTTTTATATGATTGTCCATAATAGATCATTTCACTTTCATTGTGGCAATTATAGCACAAATTTCCATCAAATGCAATAGATAAATTTGAGTTGCAGTTTTAATAATGAAAATGGGATGTTGCTTTCTTTTTGGGTGTGGAGAGGGGATTTGAACCTCCTGGTCTTGCCAAATTCTCTGCGGAGAATTTGGCTTCGGTCACCTCGCGGCTCTGACAGTCCGCCGGACTGTTTTCTTTACGCTTTGCTCCTTCTCAGGTTCAAATCCCTTCCAATTAATTCGAAACGAAAAAGAAATCCGATTGGATGTCTTTTCGTTTTGTGTTGTGCTTCCTTAATAGATGCCTATAAAAATCGTTTAACACTCGGTTGCACGGTAAACGACTTTTCCTTCTATGACTGTGACGTATGCTTTGGTTCCGATTTTTACAAGCGGATCATCGTTCCAAATAACAACATCTCCGTCCTTGCCTGCTTCAAGGCTTCCAACGCGATCTCCGATACCGGTTTGATTTGCGGGATTGACAGTGATAGCCTTCCATGCAACCTCGTATGGCAATCCTTCGGCAACGGCAAATCCTGCACACATCGTAAGGTTCTCGATCGGTGTTACCGGAGCATCGGTAATAATACTGATAGGAACACCTGCGGCATGAAGAATTGCAGGTGTAGAGAAAGATTTATTTGAAAGCTCTATCTTGGATTTACTTGTGAAGGAAGGTCCTACAAATGCCGGATAACCTTCCTCTCCCAGCTCGTCAGCTATCAAAGCACCATCCGTACAGTGATCAAGTGTGAGCAGTACATCGAATTCCTTTGCAATACGTATAGCAGTAAAGATATCGTCGGCACGGTGTGCGTGTGCTTTCAGAGGAATTTCCTTTTTAATGACGGGAATCATGGCTTCCAGCTTGATGTCAAACGTCGGCTCTTTTCCCGATTCCTTGGCTTCAAGATATTCGCGAGTCTTAAAAAGAAGATTTCTGAGAAGGGCTGCTGTTGCCATACGTGTAACAGGTGCTTTGCTTCCGTTTTGACCGTAAGCGCCCTTTGGATTTTCTCCAAACGCACATTTCATAGCAACGGGATTTTTTATAATCATTTTATCCACGCGCTTTCCGAAGAGCTTGATTGCAGCAAACGTGCCACCGACAACGTTTGCACTTCCTGGGCCTGCGCATGCGGATGTAACACCGTGGCTGATAGCAAGAGCAAAGGCTTCGTCAATCGGATTGATGCCATCGATAGCACGTATGTGCGGTGTAATAGGATCCGATTTTTCATTGTAATCAGCACCCTCCCAGCGCACAGCTGAATTATGTACACCGAGATGGCAGTGTGCTTCCACGCACCCGGGTGTCACAAGACGTCCACCCGCATCTGTTATTTCCATATCGGGTGTTTCGTCAATGCTTTCACCAACCGATAGGATCTTTCCGCTTTCTTTTTCAATAAGAACATATCCGTTTTCAAAATTGGCTCCTGCCATTGTTTTTATACGTCCGTTTTTGATTAGAAGCATATCAATATCTCCTTTGTTTTTTATATGCCAATTATACCGCAAAACCTATGATTTGTCAATCTGATAGAAATATAGTAAAAATACTTTTCGACCAACGGGAGAAAAGCTACCCTTTCTTTTCTCTCTTATCTCTTCTCTGGAAAAGTCGCGTGGGAGATTTAGAGAAAAGTGAAGACTACAAAAAGAAAAAGCCGCTTACGCGACTTTTCTTTTTTGGGTGCGGAGAGGGGATTTGAACCTCCTGACCTCCGGGTTATGAGGGGTCAAAGCGAAAAATACGAGTTCCCAAACTTGCCTGATTCAAGCCAATCAGGCACTATTTTTTTGTCACGTTCCCAATTCGACAGAATCCTATTAAATCAGAATGGGGTCGCTTTGGGGTCAAAACCGAACTTGTTAAAAACGATACTGTTTTGTTGAATATGATAGTTTATTAGCTTGCCTTATAAAAAAAATAATATTTTATAAACAAAGGAACATTTACATAAAGTTCGCGGGGCTCTTGGGAAGCTAAAAATGCTCCCCCTTGCGAAAAAGATGAGAAATTCAATTAACAGTATAAAGGAGTAGGAAATGGCTACTTTTAAAATTATCAATAAACAAGGAAAATACCATGATCTCAATTCCACATCAAATGTAATACAGTATATATTTAACCCTGAAAAGACAGAAAGCAGACTTTATGGGTTTGAACAAGTCGATCCTATGTGTCCTGCAAAAAGCATGGTACAAGTTTCTCGTGCATTTGGCAAGCAAAAAGGAATTCAAATTAGGCATTATATTATTAGTTTCTACCAAAATGAGGTAGATAATCCGCATACCGCGGATAGAATTGCCAAAAATATTGCACTTTATATAGGTTATGAATACCAAACAGTTTATGCAGTACATGAAAGCACAGACCAAATACATATCCATATCGTACATAATACAGTGAGCTATGTGGATAGTCACCGCTATCGTGGCAATAAAATGGAATATTACACCTTACTTAATATAATATATATAATATCTGACATTTTAAAACGATATGGGGTTAAACGTCTAATTACACTGAATACATAAAAAAGACGGCAAGGATATTGCCGCAGAATATCCTCACCGTATAAAAAGCATTTATATTCTATCAATAAGATATTCAAGCTTGCGAGTAATAGTTTGTTTACACGGTGCTTGTTCAAATTTTAATTCTCATAAACTTTATACAAGTATATCTACAGCAATATTTATTATAATTTTTGTAGTTGTAGCTTATCTGTCCTTCTCTTTATCTATATACAATACATAATTTGTTTTACCAGCTTCTCTTAGGAATACCTTATCAAACTTTTCTGTATACAGCTGTTTAAATAGATCTCTCTGAGAGAATACAGCATTTCGTTTTCCCATAGGATGATCTATGTATTGTTGAAAACTCATTATCAGCCTTATTCATCACCATTTAAATGACTTATTATAAAGTTTTTTATGTTATAAAAAGTAAAAACTTATTGTAAAAGTTTACAAAAAAGAAAGGCTATCGAGATGATAGCCTTTCGATTTATCAAACCAAGCGAGGATATTCGTTTCTAAGATCTGCAAGTCGTTTATGGAAATCTTCATATGATGTGCTTGTGTTGTAAATATCCCGCAATTTATCAAGACCGTATAATTTGATTTCTTTCTCAGAAGCTTTTCTTATATCCAGCCTAGATAGCATACCTGTAGGTTGACAATCATGCGCATTTTTACATGCATATGATATTGTATATATAGCAGGGTCTAGCGAAATAAGATAATAGGTATTATCCTTAAGATTAAATATAATATCTCCTTTTTCTAAATCCATACAATCTGAATGAAAATCGTAATAATGATAATCATCTCCCTCAATTTCTGCTATTATGGGTAATAGATCTATAGTTAGTTCTAATCTAATAGCAGTAATGCTGTTTACTTTATTCATATATTCTGATGGCATGAAGCTTTCCACTATATTGGCTATCCCATCCATATCATCTGAATATATAGTTATTCTTCTTGTGTATTCATTGCTATAGCGCTTTCTTATATAATTGCATAAACATGTAATATTATCGAAATCGTGATCTATCTTTTTTCGTTTTTTATCGCCTTGTATATATGCGCTTATCATATATTTTATTTCCCTTCTATTTTCTCAGCAATATTATTATAATAATCTTGCTTTGCTTTTGACTGATTTGAGTATTTCTCATCTGCAATATCTTGCATTTCAGAACGAGTAATTGACTTATTAAAATAGTCTTCAAGATCATCTATTGTGGCTATTTAAAACCATTCTCCATCTGGAACGACTTCAATACTTTTAATATATTTTTTTGGATTTTTGCAAATATCGTCATAGACCCAGTCATAATTAGCTAATAATTCTACGGCTTTTGACATATCGCCAGTTCTGCATTCTACATAATGAGGGCATTCTTCACCATCTGGAAATTTGATAATGAATTTATATCTAATAATTCCATCGATTATTGGTCTTAAATTTGAGCATGGGTGTATTGCCGCTATAGGCATCATACTGTAAGGTGATGATCTCATATCATCTGTATAAATAATCCCATCAGAGCATGTTATCTGAAATTCGCCTCCAACTCCATATCCTGAACAGTTATATTTATACATCAATTCGCAATTTTGGTTTAATTCTTTGTCAGAAATAAACCATGGAACCTTTACATTTGTATTATATTTACCATATCTATACGTGTCTCCATAATCTATATCTGTAGTATATGCAGTATATGGTTTTATCTCAATACAATCTTCTTTATCATATAGATATTTCATATCATATGAAAAACCATATCCTGAGAAATCATTATCGCTATAATAATGAACTGTATATACTTGGGATAAATCTTTTGATAAAAGTATTACACATGATCTTGAGTATCTTTCAAATCTGTATTTAACCTCTAATACATCTGCATCTTTAGCTTTATTCACAGCATTAATAT
>JAFUMW010000051.1 GCA_017482465.1 Clostridia bacterium | reverse complement strand
CAAAAAGAACGGACCCAAGGTCGTGATAACCGCACTTTTAGAGGCAACACTTGCTTCTGTTCTCGTATTTGTCGTAACATACTTTATTATGCGGCTCAATTTCGCTTTCTGTATTGTTGTCTCAGCGCTTGCCTCAGCAACCGCACCCGCGTCTACGATGATGACGATACGCCAGCTCGGAGCAAAGGGCGATTTTGTAAATACACTTCTTCAGGTCGTCGCGATAGATAACATCGTCGGGCTGCTCGCTTACAGCGTTTCGATATCAGTGGCGCTCTCAACGCTCAACTCGTCGGTTATAGCACCCGAGGATATTCTCGAGCCTGTTCTTATAAATCTCGGCGTGCTCGTGCTCGGAGGTCTGTTCGGACTGTTTATGAAGCTTCTGATACAAAAGAAGCGTTCAAACGATAACAGACTTATAATCGCTATTGCTCTTCTGTTCGGCTTCTGCGGAATATGTACCATACTTGACATATCTCCGTTGCTCGGCTGCATGTCGATGGGCATGATATACATAAATGTCAGCGAAGACGATAAGCTGTTCAAGCAGTTAAACTACTTCAGCCCGCCGCTTCTTTTATTGTTCTTTGTACGAAGCGGACTTTCGTTCAGACTCGATGCGCTCATAAGTCCGGCCGGAAGCGTCGGAAATATGCCGCTTCTTGTTATCGGCATCACCTATTTTATCGTACGTATAGTCGGTAAGTATTCAGGAGCGTTTGTCGGATGCCTTATCGGAGAGAAACCGTCAAAAATACGAAACAATCTCGGACTTGCGCTTGTCCCGCAGGCTGGTGTGGCAATTCCGCTTGCTGCCATGGGTGCTCGTGCGATCGGTGGAGACCTTGGCTCGGCTATGGAAACGGTAATACTTTCCTCAAGTATACTTTATGAGCTTGTCGGCCCTGCGCTTGCAAAGCTTTCGCTTTACAGATCCGGCGCATGCACCGATGCGATAGAAGAGCTTGTTGAGGTCGATACTCACGATGAAAACGGACGTCAAAAGAGTGAGGTCGAGCTTCTTGTCGAGCGTATTCAAAGGATTCAGACCGAGCTTCCGGAACACTCCGTATCAGAAGAGGAGCAGGCGTTTACATCCGCTGCTGAGGAGCAGTATGAGGCGATGACATCATTACGACGCCGCCGCTTCAACCGCAGATAAATATATTATGAAAGGATAATTGACATGGATATATTCACAACCCCCATACTTAAGGAAATGAAAGACCCGATCGTACATCTTATCGGAGATTGGTCGGCAGAATTAAACATTTGGTCGATACTTTTAAGGATCGCACTCGTACTTGTGCTTGCGGCGATAATCGGATGCGAGCGTTCAAGCAAACGTCACTCGGCGGGACTTCGTACATTTATGCTCGTGTCACTGGCATCAACGATAGGCATGCTTGTAGATATCTACATAAATCAGACGTATGGTGCAAGCTTTTACCTGATTTCGGCGGCTATCGTTGTCGGCTCGGCTACCATCTGCGTAAACTCGATGCTATACAGCTCGAAAAATCAGATCAAGGGTCTTACTACCTCTGTCGGACTCTGGACCTGCGCTATGATAGGTCTTACCATAGGTGCGGGACTTTATACTGTTACGATCATTTCCTTTTTCGCGCTTTTGTGCTGTCTTTCGCTTTTCCCGACCTTTGAAAGATACCTTAAAAACCGCTCTAACCACTTTGAGATGCACCTCGAGCTGAAGAACAGCAATAACCTCGGAGATTTCGTAACAACACTGAGAAAGCTCGGACTTATTATAGATGAGATCGAAGCCAACCCCGCGTATATCAATTCGGGTATGAGTGTGTATTCGGTGGCTGTTACCATAAACAGCGCACAGCTTAAAAAGTACAAAACGCACCGTGAGATAATAGAAGCGCTCGCAACACTCGATTACGTTTATTATATTGAAGAAATGAAGTAATACCTCAAATAAGAGACGGATATACGGCAAAATTTATAAAAAAACACAAAGCAGTCGGCAAAAATACTGCAAAATGCAGAAAAATGTATAAATCGGTAAATATTGATGCAAAAACCCTTGCATTTTATGCAAAGATGATGTATAATAATGCATCATAAACAATGGATTGCTGTAATTTTATGCAATGAAAGGGAAGTAATGAAAAAGGTATTCATAGACGGCAGTGTCGGAACTACCGGCCTGCGTATATATTCAAGGCTTGAAAGCAGAAACGATATAGAGCTCATAACATTACCCGAGGAGCTCCGCAAGGATAAAACAAAGCGCCGCGAAGCGATAAACAGCAGCGACATAACCTTTCTTTGCCTGCCGGATGACGCGGCTATCGAGGCGGTCTCGCTTTGCTCTAACCCTAATACTGTAATAATCGATACATCCACAGCTCACAGAAAGCATCCCGATTTCGTATACGGACTTCCGGAGCTTTCGGTAGAGCAGTGTGAAAAAATTAGAACATCAAAAAGAATAGCGGTTCCGGGATGCCATGCGGGTGGCTTTGTATCACTCGTTTATCCCCTTGTTAAAGCAGGCATACTTGAAAAAAGCGCCGCGCTCTTCTGCCATTCGGTAACGGGTTACTCGGGAGGCGGTAAGAAGATGATAGCAGAATACGAGGACGAGAACAAGAGCGCGATCCTCGAAGCTCCGCGTCAGTACGGACTTACACAGAATCACAAGCACCTCAAAGAGATGAAAGCTATATGCATGCTTGATCATAACCCGATATTCTGTCCCGTGGTATCAGATTTCTACAGCGGAATGGTCGTGACAGTACCGCTTTTCGCAAAGGATCTTAAATTCGGTTGTGCCGACGATATCAAAAAGGTATATAAGGGACTTTATAACGGTCCTGTAGTAAAATATACCGACACTCTTACCGATGACGGATTTTGTCCGGAGCGAAAATGTCGGGACTTGACAGTATGGAGATAGGCGTTCTCGGTAATGATGAGCGTATACTTCTGTGCGCGGCTTTCGATAATCTCGGACACGGCGCATCGGGTTGTGCTCTTGAGTGCATGAACATCGTTCTCGGATGCGATATAACTGAAGGACTCGAATTATAATTACACTGAAAGGATATAAACATGAAAACGATCAACGGCGGTGTGTGCGCGGCAAAGGGCTTTAAGGCAGCGGGCGTACACGCGGGAATAAGAAAAAATAAAACAAAGAAGGATTTAAGCCTTATCGTAAGCGAAAGCGCGGCGTCGGTCGCATGTGTATATACGACTAACCTTGTTAAAGGAGCGCCCATAGCTGTAACCAAAAAGCATGTCGCAAACGGTGTTGCGCGTGCAGTAGTTTGTAACAGCGGTAACGCGAACACGTGTAACGCAAACGGAATAGAGATAGCGGAGGAAATGTGTGAGCTTACCGCAAGTGCGCTCGGTATAAACGCAGATGACGTGGTTGTAGCCTCAACAGGTGTTATCGGTCAGCCGCTTGATATCACACCTATCAAAAACGCGATGCCCGAGCTTGTTGCCTCTCTCGGAGATAACAGCACAGACGCAGCTCACGGCATAATGACCACAGATACAAAGCTTAAGGAGATCGCTGTAAGCTTTGATATCGGCGGTGTTGAATGTAAGATAGGCGGTATCGCCAAGGGCTCGGGCATGATCCATCCGGATATGGCGACTATGCTCGTCTTCATAACCACCGACTGTAAGATAAGCGCCGAAATGCTTTCAAAGGCATTAAAGAGCGATATAGAAAATACATTTAACATGGTAAGCGTTGACGGTGATACCTCTACAAACGATATGGTCACTGTTCTTGCAAACGGCGAAGCAGGAAATGAGCTCATCGATTCCGAAGGTAAGGCGTTTGACAGCTTTATGAAGGCGCTTAACAGCGTTACCGTGTACCTGTGCAAGTGCATAGCGGGTGACGGAGAAGGCGCTACGAAGATGCTTGAGATCGAGGTTAACACGGCAAAGGACATCGCTACTGCTAAAACGGTTGCAAAGTCGGTCGTTACATCCTCGCTTTTCAAGGCGGCTATGTTCGGCGCTGACGCAAACTGGGGACGCGTTCTTTGTGCAATCGGTTACAGCAAGGCTGATGTCGACGTAAATAAGATCGATGTAAGCTTTAAGTCAAAGGCAGGTCAGATCACCGTGTGCAAAAACGGTGCGGGAGTCGAGTTCTCTGAAGAGCTTGCCAAGAAGATACTTCTCGAGGATGAGATCACAACAGTGATAGCTCTCAATGACGGGCTTGTTTCGGCGTCGGCATGGGGATGCGACCTCACATATGATTACGTAAAGATCAACGGCGACTACAGAACCTGATAAAGGACGGACACTGAAATGAAGATAAATAACGCTGACAGGGCGCAGATACTTACCGAGGCGCTTCCTTACATACAGAAATACAAAGATAAGATCATCGTTATCAAATACGGCGGGAACGCCATGATAAACGAGGAATTGAAAAATGCGGTTATGGGAGATATCGTTCTCCTCTCGCTTATTGGCATCAAGGTCGTTCTCGTTCACGGCGGCGGTCCTGAAATTACCGATATGCTTAAGCGTGTCGGCAAAGAGAGCAGATTCGAAAACGGACTTCGCGTTACCGACGCGGAGACCGCGGAGATCGTTCAGATGGTGCTTGCAGGCAAGATAAATAAATCGCTTGTAAACCTCATCGAAAGCCGCGGCGGTAAGGCGGTCGGACTTTCGGGTGCAGACGGCAAGCTTATCGTGGCAAGCAAGCTCGACGAAAAGCTCGGATTTGTAGGCGAGATCGAAGAGATCAATGTAGAGCCGATCAATGTCCTGCTCAATAACGGATATATCCCGGTCGTATCGACTGTCGGCTGTGATATGGACAATAACGTATACAATATCAATGCCGATACTGTAGCGGCTTATATCGCCGCAGAGCTTGGCGCGGAAAGCCTTGTCTCAATGACCGATATCGCGGGACTTCTTCGAGATAAGGATGATCCTTCAACGCTTATTCCGGTCGTAACTGTAAGCGAAACACCCCAGCTCGTGCGTGACGGAATAATTTCGGGCGGCATGATCCCCAAGATCGAATGCTGTACGGAGGCAGTAAGACGCGGAGTAAAGAAAGCGTTTATCATTGATGGCAGAGTGCCTCATTCCATACTTATAGAAACGCTGACAGATGAGGGCATCGGTACGATGTTCGTGCCCGGAGCAACAACATTACTTGAAAATTAAGCAGGTGATATTTTGAACACATTTGAACTTGACAGCACCTATGTTGCCGACACATATGCGCGTTTCCCGGTAGAGATCGTATCGGGAAAAGGCTCGGTTGTTGTTGACAGCGAGGGCAAAGAATATATTGATATGGCGACCGGCATCGCGGTCAACACATTTGGACTTTGCGATGACAAATGGGTAGATGCGATAGAAAAACAGCTTAAAGCGTTCCAGCATACATCAAACCTCTACTACAGCTCACCGTGTGCCCGCCTTGCACAGCTGATGTGCGAAAAAACAGGAATGAAAAAAGTGTTCTTCTCAAACTCTGGCGCGGAAGCAAACGAGTGTGCGATAAAGACGGCTCGTAAATATGCGGCAGACAAGCACGGAGAGGATCATTACAACATAATCACACTCACGGGAAGCTTCCACGGCAGAACGGTAACAACACTTGCGGCTACGGGTCAGGACGTGTTTCACACAAAATTTAAGCCTCTGACAGAGGGTTTTATCTACTGTGAGACAAACAACTGCGAGCAGCTTATTAAACTTGCTGATGAAAACAAGGTCGCGGCGATAATGCTCGAACCTCTTCAGGGTGAGGGCGGAGTCAATCCGCTTAATAAAGATTTCGTGGACACGATAGCCAAGCTTGCCGCAGAGCGGGATATCATAATCATCGCTGATGAGGTTCAGTGCGGTAACGGACGTACAGGTAAACTTTACGGATACATGAACTTTGATATCGTTCCCGATATAATCAGTACCGCAAAAGGACTCGGCGGAGGACTTCCGATAGGTGCGACTATGTTCGGAGAAAAGACCTGCTCAGTACTCGGCAAGAGCGACCACGGCTCGACCTTCGGCGGTAACCCGGTCGTATGCGCGGGCGCACTTAATATTTTTGAACGTCTTGATGACAAGTGTCTTGAGGGCGTGCTTGAAAGAAGCAGATACATATTCGAAGCGCTTACAGGCGCACCCGGTATCAAGAGCGTCACCGGTCTCGGACTTATGATCGGTGTCGAAACAGAGCGCGACGCGGGCGAGGTGATCGCTGACTGCATGAAAAACGGCGTTATGCCGATACGCGCAAAGCATAAGGTAAGACTGTTACCTGCGCTCAATATACCGATGGAACAGCTTGAAACAGCCGTTGAAGTAATAAAAGAAGCCGCAAATTCTAACAGATAAAAGGAGTAAGATATGAAGCATTTACTTAAGCTTATGGATCTCACTACAGAGGAGATAACCGAAATACTTGATATTGCAGATCAGTTGAAATACGAGAAAAAGCACGGCATAGAGCATCATCTGCTTAAGGGCAAAACTCTTGGTATGATATTCGAAAAGTCGTCTACAAGAACACGTGTCTCTTTTGAAGTAGGCATGTATGATCTCGGCGGAAGCGCACTTTTCTTGAGCTCGCGTGACCTGCAGATAGGCAGAGGCGAACCCGTACAGGACACAGCACGCGTTCTCTCTCGCTACCTTGACGGTATCATGATAAGAACCTTTGCTCAGTCGGAAGTCGAAGATCTTGCCAAGTACGGTAATATTCCGATAATCAACGGACTTACAGACTACTGCCACCCCTGCCAGGTGCTTGCAGACCTTATGACTATAAGAGAGCATAAGGGAAGCCTTGCAGGCAAGAAGATGTGCTATATCGGCGACGGTAACAATATGACAAACTCGCTTATCGTCGGCGGTATCAAGACCGGCATGAAGGTAAGCGTTGCCTGCCCGAAGGGCTATACACCCGATGCTGAAATTATGAAGTGGGCGGCAGAAAACGGCGAATTTGTATGCACCGATAATATCCTTGAGGCGGCAAAGGACGCCGACGTACTCTTTACCGACGTTTGGGCGTCTATGGGTCAGGAGAGCGAGGCCGAGGAAAGAAAGAAGATATTTGCCGGATACCAGATCAACGATGATGTGATCGCAGTATCAAAGCCCGACGTAATGGTACAGCATTGTCTTCCCGCGCACCGCGAGGAGGAGATCACAGCCAAGGTGTTTGAAGCTCACGCAGACGAGATCTTCGATGAGGCTGAAAACAGACTTCACGCGCAGAAGGCTGTGCTTGTAAAGTGCCTCGGCGGCAGATAATATACAAAATCAAGGCAGACAAAAGTCTGCCTTTTTTATCTGGAAAAATTTGTGTCTGTATTGCTTTTTGCTGATTCGTATGCTATAATGAATTTGTAATTTTCAAATAGTACGATGAGGATAATGATTTTATGGAATACTTTGAAAAGTACAGCTCAAATACATATGCCGCATGCGGAAATCATTTGTATTTTAATTTGCAGGACGGAGAAACACGAACAGGTCGTGTGTTTTATAAAATTTCAGTTAAGGGAGAATACAATTACTCGCTACTGTTTTCAAATATTATTGACAGTACCTACGATAATGGATTAGTAAGCCATAAAAATTTGCTCTGTGACAGCTGGAGGATCCACAGCGCCAGAATCGGTAAATGCCGCAATATTCCTTCAAATATTCAAGTCCCGGAAATGACTGTAGCCGATGAGGACGAAAACAAAGAAGCCGATATAATAGTTTTCGATTTCAAGTCGATAACCTTTAACGGACAATGCTTTAAGGATGTGATGCCGGGCGAGTTTTTCTCAACCGACCCTATCATATTAAGCTTTGACAAGGATGAATATCTGTGTCTTGAATTAACCTTTTCTGGCAAAATGATACCTTGTCATGAGCAAAGCTTAGTTCCTGCGTTTATAAAAGAGGACAGTGGCTGGACTTATTCCAGACATATGCCGTTTCCGGGTATGATCGGCTGTGACAGAAATATTAAAGGCAGGATCGCTTATCTCGGAGATTCCATAACACAGGGATCGGGTACTCCGTTAAATTTATACTTGCATTGGAACGCAAGACTGTCTGAAAAGCTCGGAGATGAATACGCATATTGGAATATCGGACTTGGCTTCGGCAGAGCAAATGATGCCGCGTCAGACGGAGCATGGCTTTATAAAGCAAAGCAAAATGACGTTGTCTTTGTGTGCTTCGGGGTAAATGATATTTTGCAAGGACTGTCTGAGGAGCAGATCAAGTCTGACTTAACGGGTATAGTCGATTACCTGAAAAAAGAAGGAATAAAGGTCGTTTTGCAAACAGTACCTCCGTTTGACTATACCGGCGAAAACATAGAAAAGTGGAAAAGGATCAATGAATATATTAAAGTGATCTTAAAGGATAAGGTCGACGCTGTATTTGATAACGTACCGTGTCTTGGAGTAGATAGCTCGCATGTCGCAAAATTCGGCGGTCATCCGAATGCTGACGGATGCGCGCTTTGAGCTGATTACCTTTATAACGAAATTAAACACTTGATATGATACTGTTCATTCATACGTAGTGTATATCGGAGACGATTACGGTATGGGCGGAAATGACGAGTCTGTGTACCTGTCAGATTTCCCGTACATCACAATAGAGAACTATAAGGATTTCCCGGAAATAATTAAAACAATTTTATAATTTCCCCCCAAAAGACAGAGAGGTAAAATATGCGTATTAAGGATAAGATCAACTTAGAACAAGAAGGCCTTGAAAAGGAAGGCCCGATCACGATCGTAGCTTTTGGCGACAGCGTAACACACGGTGCGCTTGGCTTCGGTGAGATCAATTATGAAACTGTGTATTGGAATCTTCTCAGACGAAAAATCGTTGAGGTGAGGAATTACATACCCGTAAATGTTATAAACGCAGGAATCGGCGGAACTACAACTAAAGCCTCGATCGAACGAATTGACAAGCAGGTGCTTACACATCTGCCCGACCTTGTCATTGTCTGCTTTGGACTCAACGACGTAAACGGTGAGCTTGAGGAATACTTGTCCTCGCTTAAAATAATATTTGAAAGGTGTTCTGCATCCGGGGCAGAGGTCATATTTATGACGCCCAATATGCTAAACACCTACGTCCACCCAAATACGGCAGAGGTGCATAAGGGATATGCGGCAGTTACCGCAGAATATCAGAACAGTGGAAAAATGGATTTGTATATAAGCTCTGCTGTAAAACTTGCAACCGAAATGAATATAACCGTGTGTGATTGCTACAGCGAGTGGAAAAAGCTTAGTGAAACGCAGGATACCACCGTGCTTTTATCCAATTACATCAATCATCCCACAAAAGAAATGCACGAGCTGTTTGCAAATATGCTGTTCGAGCTTATCTTCAAGGATGGCACAGATGTGACCGATAAGAACACAAGTACAATGTATGAGGGTTAAAAATTATGTATATACAGGAAAATATAAAAACGCAGATCAAGGCTGAATATGACGTTGCGGTTTGCGGAGGCGGCTTTGGCGGTATATCCGCGGCGCTCGCTTCGGCAAGACAGGGCAAGAAAACCGTGCTTTTTGAAAAACAGTTCATGCTCGGCGGACTCGGAACTGCAGGGATAGTAACGATCTATCTGCCCCTTTGTGACGGATACGGTCATCAGGTTTCATATGGTATTGCCGAGGAGCTTTTGCGCCTTTCGATATCACACGGCGCAGAGGCAAGATACCCCGATAATTGGCTTGACGGCGTTGGTACAAGGGGCGAGAATGATAAACGCTTCTGTGTGCAGTATAATCCGCAGCTGTTCGCGATACTTGCCGAAAAGCTTCTTATTGACGAAGGAGTGGATATACTTTACGGAACGTATGCAGTAGGTGTTCGGATGAACGGCGATAAGATATCGCATATAATCACCGAAAACAAGTCGGGCAGACTTGCGTATAAGGTTGGCTCGGTAGTAGATGCAACGGGAGATTGCGATATAGCAAAATTTGCAGGCGCACCTACCGATACCTTCAAGCAGGGCAACGTGCTTGCCGCGTGGTACTATTCGGCTGGCAAATCAGGCTACAAACTAAATCAGATCGGCTGTTCGGACACACCCGAGGAAGAAAAAACGGTCCAAAACAAGAAAACGGAGTTGCTTGTCGACAGACGCTTTACCGGACTTGACGGAGACGAGCTTTCAGAGCAGACCTGTCTTTCGCATTTATCGACCTTTAACGATTTCCTCAAAAAGAGAAAAGATGACCCCGAAGTAATGCCCGTGACTATTGCTACGACGCCGCAGATTAGAATGACAAGAAAGATAGTCGGAGAATACGAGCTTTCTGATAAAGAAACGCATAAGTATTTCGAAGACTCGATCGGCATGGTGTCCGATTGGAAAAAGCGCGGACCTGTGTATGAGGTGCCTTTTGGCACACTTTACAGCGCAAGGGTCAAAAACCTCATCTGCGCCGGAAGATGCATCTCGGTAAACGAAACTTTGTGGGACGTTATGCGCGTAATACCGTGCTGTGCGGTAACAGGTCAGGCGGCAGGAACAGCCGCGGCTATGACCGATGATTTTACAAGCTTAAGCGTTAAAGAGCTTCAACGAATACTTGAAGAAAACGGTGTAGTCCTGCACGAAAAAGATATAATCTGACAAAAGGACCGAAAGGAAATACATATGAGTAATTTTTATCTCTTGTCATCACTTGAAAAGGTATTGCCCCGTAAATACGAGGTAGTAAAGGAGCATACGGAGCAGACGGCGCTCTTAGGTGAACGTGTATCGTTTCAGATTACCTATAAAAGCGAAAAGGAGTGGACAAAGCGCACCTATAATGTAAGCGTCTCGTCACCGCTCGGTAAATATATCACTCTGCGTGACGTTAAAAACGTGCCTGCAGAGTTCCCGGCATATTACGACAAGCATGACGATGATTATATCACGCTCGATGCCACGATCATGCCCGATATTCTCATGCCAAACACTACCGATACCATAGAAACGGTATACGAGGAATGGCGCACACTGTGGGTGACTGTAGAGCCTGATGAAGGGCTTGCCGCAGGAGTTTACCCCGTAAAGATCGTATTTGAAGGCGATGACGGCAGATTTGAAAAGGTCTTTACTATAAAATACATAAATGCAAGATTACCCGAACAAAAGCTTAAATTTACACAATGGTTTCACGGAGACTGCATTGCTACCTACTATGGCATAGAGATGTTCTCCGAAGAGCATTGGAAAAGACTTGAGGACTTTATAAAAACGGCTGTGCACGGCGGTATCAACACCATACTTACACCCGTCGTAACTCCCCCGCTTGACACAGCGGTAGGCGGTGAACGTCCTACGATACAGCTTGTAGATATGACATTCAAGGGCGGCAAATGGGGCTTTAAGTTTGACAAGCTCGACCGTTTTATAGACATATGCCTCAAATACGGTGTAAAGCACTTTGAGATCGCACATCTGTTTACACAGTGGGGCGCGTATTATACGCCAAAGGTAGTAGCAGAGACCGAAGAAGGCTTAAAGCGTATCTTCGGTTGGGACGTAGCCTCGGACTCAAAGGAATATGCCGACTATATAGATGCGTTCCTGCCGGCACTGATTTCACATTTTAAGAGCCGCAAAATTGACGATATGCTGATCTTCCATGTATCGGATGAGCCTACCGATGCTCACCTTGAATCATATTCAAAATGTAAGGCGCTTGTAAGTAAGCACCTTGAGGGCTATCGCGTTACAGACGCGCTCACACAGTATTCCTTCTATGAAAACGGACTTGTTGAGCACCCTGTAGTCGGTATTGATCACATAATGCCGTTTATCGAAAAGAAGGTCCCCGATCTTTGGGCATATTACTGCTGTGCACAGTCAAACGATTACTTATCAAACAGATTTATCGCACAGCCGTCGTACCGTAACCGAATTATCGCGACACAGCTGTTTAAGTACTATATCACCGGATTTTTGCAGTGGGGATATAACTTTTACTATTCGCAGTTTTCGACACACCCGATCGACCCCTACCGTGAAACGGGAGCTGATATGGCGTTCCCCTCGGGCGACTCGTTCTCGGTCTACCCGACCAAGGACGGTGTTGCGGAATCTCTGAGATTTGTTGTGTTCTATGAAGCATTACAGGATCTTTCGGCTTTTGAACTTCTCGCTTCGCTTACAACCAAGGACGAGACTGTCAAGCTGATTGAGGAGACTGCGGGAATGACAATTGATTTTAGCAACTATCCCAAGAGTGCTGATTATATCTTAGAGCTGCGCCGCAAGGTGAACGAGGAGATAGAAAAGAGAATATAACTTCAGACAAAGGACGCGAAAGCGTCCTTTGTATTTAGATAAAATTCATGTAACATTTATTTTATGTGCACATTAAGTTCGATTTAGAACTGTATAATAAATACACAAAGCTTGAAAGGATGAGGTTTATGAATAAAATATCAAAAGTATTATTATTACTTACCCTTGCACTTGCACTTATAAGTATGCATGCTTGCGGAAAGGCGGATAAGAGTGACACGGTCGACAGTGAGAGCGTGTTAAACGAAGCCATTGCAAGCGGCGAAACGCTGATCTCGCTGTCGGACGGCAATATACTTGTAAACGGCGAAGCAGCGGACAGCGTTGGTGAGGTTTACCTCTCAAACGATATCATCTACTATGAGGATCTTGAAGCATATCCAAGCGGTCACGCGTACGGAGAGGGAAGTGCCGACGAGCGCCACACTGCCAAAGAAGCCGAGGCACACACGGTTGTTAATATTAGCGCTCCGGGTACGTACAGGATAAGCGGCAAATTGCCGCTCGGACAGATACGTGTCGATCTCGGAGAGGATGCAAAGACCGATCCCGACGCCAAGGTCACTCTTGTGCTGGATAACGCGGATATAACATGTGAGGTAGCACCCGCGATACTGTTTCTTAATGTTTACGAGTGCGACAACGCATGGGCGGTGGAAACGGCTAAGTCGGATGTTGACACAAGCGCGGCAGGAGCTAATATAGTTATTGCCGACCAAAGCATTAACACAGTAAAAGGCTCATACGTTGCAAGGATATACAAGGATGGCGGAGAAGAAAAGAAGCTCTGGAAGCAGGACGGTGCGGTATATTCGTACATGTCCATGAATGTTAACGGCGAACAAGAAAACAGTGGTGTACTTGATATTACGGCAGAAAACGAGGGACTTGACACCGAGCTTCATCTCACCGTAAACGGCGGCAATATCAATATCCGCTCGGGCAATGACGGAATAAATACAAATGAAGACGGCGTTTCAGTAACCACCGTAAACGGCGGTAATATCCATATTATTGCCGGACTCGGAGAAGAGGGGGACGGCATCGACTCAAACGGCTGGCTTGTTATAAACGGCGGTACGGTCATTTCAAGTGCAAATCCTGCCGCAGACGCGGGACTTGACAGCGACATGGGTTCATACATTAACGGCGGAACTGTAGTTGCACTCGGCTCAACAATGGATTGGGCGGAAAGCGACAGCGATCAGATAACCATGAACCTACAGTTTGCCGAATACAAGGAATCGGACAGTGCGATAATTGTTACGCGCGAGGATGGTAGCGTGGTATTCGCATATGACCCGTCCGAGGACGAGGTGGTCGGCGAGAACATACGCCGTTATATGGGAGCTGTTATATCATCCCCCGCGTTTGAGCTTGAGGCAACGTATAACGTATATATAGGCGGAACGCTTGTCGGAGATGAGACAGCGGGAGTATACGACCCATCAACAGTAGTTTCGTATGAAGGCGCGGTAAAACAGGCATATACGGGTACGGACGTAATGCAAAGACCCGGAGGTTTCGGCGGCGGACGTCCCGGAATGGGCGGAATGCGTCCCGAAATGCCCGAGGGAATGCCCGAACGCCCCGAAGGAGGACGACTTGATTTCGAGCAGGGCGAGCCCCCTGCAATGCCGCAGGGTGAGCGTCCGAATATGGAAAACGGCGAGCGTCCCGAAAGGCCGGATGACGATCAAATGCCGCAGGGCGGCTTCGGTGGCAGAGGCATGAACAGAGAAAACGCTGATCACGAGTTTGATGCAAGAACCGATCCGGCTGTTGCGGACACTGCTTTCTATATGCAGGATAAGGTCAACTTTTTCTCGGGAGTTACGGACATTGCACAGGACATTGTCGGTCAAATATAACGGATCGGCAACAAAATATCCCTCTCATTCGGAGAGGGATATTTTGTATTATTATCACTTCTTTTTCAGCTTTTCCACAAGTTCGCGATCGGGAGTGACATACGCCGTGTAATTGGTAGTGTATATAACAAAACCCGGCTTTGAGCCGCTCGGCTTTTTTACATTCTTTGCTAGCGTGTAGTCAACAGGCACACTTTCGCCGTCGGACAACTTTGAATAGTAAGCGGCTATCGTTGCCGCTTCGGTGAAGTCGACGGCATCAGGCTCATCGCCGTTGCATACTAAAACAACATGTGAACCGGGAGAATTTTTGACATGAAACCAATAATCAAGCTTGTTTGCAAGCTTGGTCGTAACATAGTCGTTCTGGCTGTTGTTCTTACCGCAGAGTATACGGTAGCCGGAGCTTGAAATAAATTCAAGCGGCTTTGGCGCGTGATGCTTCTGCTCGGAGTAATTTTTCATTTTCGACGCGTATCCGGAATGGTAAAGCTCACGCCTTATCTCGGCAATATCGGTCTCGCTCTCGCATTTTGAGAGCGAGTCGAACACGGTATAGATATAATCAAGCTCACGTTCACCGAGCACGATCTGTTCTTTCAGTACATTTTCTGCGGTCTTGGCTTTGGTGTACTTTTTATAGTAACGCTGTGCATTCTGCGCCGCTGTAAGACGTTCATCAAGGTTTATCTTGATCTCGCACGGAGGATCTTCATAATAGTTTGTAAGCACAGCCTCACGGTCGCCTTTTTTTATAATATGCAATGACGACATTATAAGGTCGGCGCATACTCTGAATTTGTCCTTACCCTCACATTCGATAAGCTCATTTTTTTGTGCGGCGAGCTTTTTTGTAAGCCTCGACTCGGCGTTTGTCAGAAGCCGCAATACGTCGCTCGCACGCTGACGTATACGTTCGCTTCGCTCTCTGGATCCGTAAAATGTCTCGAAAAGCTCGCCGAATGAACCAAGCTCATGAGTAACGGCCGATGTGGAATACTGGGTTATATCGGTATAACAGAATTCAAGCATTTTTCCGTCGGGAGATACTACGAGGATCGGCTTGAAGATACCGTTTGCAACATTAGAAAATACGTTGTTAAAATTAAAATACAACTTTGTGCTGTCGCATTCGCAGAGAAGAGCAGAAACGCTTTTTGTTGTCCTGTATGCGATCTCCCTTGCAATAAGTGGACTGATGCCCATAAAAGATGAGAGTAAAAACTTTTCGCAAAGAGCTTCGGGTGAAGCATTGGTATAAAGCGAGTAAAATTCCTCGGACGTAACCTTTAGAGGGTCAAGTCTTCCGCCCGCAGGCGGAAGCTCGTACTCCATGCCAGGCAGTATCTGTCTTTTAAGGCTTGAAGAAAAGTCGATTATCCTGAGTGCGCTTATTATCTGTCTCTTCGGTCCGAGCAGAATGATGTTGCTGTATTTGCCCATCGTTTCCGCAATAATGTATTTTTCGCATCTGTATCCAAGCTCGTCGCGTGTATCAAAGGTCAACTCCGCGGCGCGCTCAAAAGAAAGCTGACGCACAGAGGTAAGTCGTGCGCCTGTAAGATGCTTTCTTAAAAGCATACAAAACATAGGGGCAACAGCGGGGTTTTCCTTAATTTCGGAAGTGATATTGATTCTCGGAGTATTTGTGGACGCTGATATCGATAGACGTAGATTGCCGTTTTCGCTGTGTATGAGAAAAACGATCTCATCGCGTGTCGGCTGATTTATCTTCTCCACACGGCCGGGAACAGCCCTTTGTGTGATCTCGTTAAGTGTTGCGGCAAGCATGCCGGCGTCAAAAGCCATGATAAGTTTCCTTTCAATCTCTTCTGAAAACGTAATTGTATTCCAATGCCTCGGGCTTAAAGCCACAAGCATTTGCGAGCTTCAGTGATGCTATGTTTGAGCGTGAGCATATATATATCGGTTGTATTCCGAGGCTGTAAAGCTCGTTTATAAGTCCGTAAAGAGCATCCTTTGCGTATCCGCGGCGTCTGTATGCCGGAGCGGTCTCCACGCCTACCTCGACAGCTTCGCCATCGGGAGCAAGATCGGTGTAAGCCGTACAGACGACAGCACCATCAATAACTACAGCCGATATAATGTGACCGAACTCAAGTAGGGTAGGAATGTCGGTGGTAGTCAGGTTCTTTATCGGCTCTTTAAGAATAACAGCGCCGCTGTTTGGCGTTTCACCGAAGCTTGTACCACGGGACATAATGCTCATCACCTTACGGCTCAGTTTGTTGTCATGATAGCCGATAGTGTGCATGAACGGACGTACATTTTCGCGAAGCCATGAGTGAGCCGCAGGGGAAAAATAATCGTTTGAAAACAATTTTTCAAATTTTAAAGCTGACTTTTTTAGTGACGGAAGCACGCAGATCTGTGCTTCCTTTCCAAGCTCCTGTCGCACGGTTACTGGTATCGCAGTATCGCAAAAGCCGAGCGAAAGTATACGCTCAATAGCTCGTTCTTCACATATTACCATATTTTATCCTTTCTTTACTCGCAAAACTTAGTTATGTCGATCGACCTGCCGAGCGCAAACGAGTAGATAAGCACCTCACTTACCTTTTTCTTGGTTATTATTTCAAGTGCTTTTTTGTAATAAGAGAGCTGAGAGTAATGTCTCTTTGCAAGAACATGCTCAAACTCAGACTCATTGTCTCGGTATTCGCGAGGAATATGATCGGTCTTGTAGTCGATCAGAGTATAAGTACCGTCATCGTTTTCGATAAAGCAGTCTATTATTCCCTGAACGAAAAGCGATTCATCAGCAAGTGCGGCTTTACGGTGGCTGTCACGAGTGAAAAGCGAAGCGGGAAGCTTCACATTGAATCTGTGCTCGCGAAGTATCGAGCTTGCCTTTTTTATCTTTTCAAGATACAGTGAGCTCACAAAAAAATCGGACGCTTGCTTTTTGTCGATCAGCTTTGCACTTTCCTCTGTTATAAAGCTCATTTTTACCATACGGTCGATCTCATATTCGATCCCGTTTGCTTCTGCTGAGCCAAAGTCGCAGAATTGCATAAACTCGTGCGTGGCCGTGCCGCGGTCCGCGGCTGTTATATCAGTATCCTTCTCGGAAATAAACCGCGGCGTTGTCTCGTTGATCCCGGCAAGAACAGCTTTCGCATCCTCGGTCACGGGAAAAAGAGAGCGGTCGGTGTCAAGAACATCGCCATGCAGATCCGAAACCGAGAGCTTGGCAGGAATATTGACCGAATCCGAATGCGGATACTTAAAGTCGAGATTTGCTTTGATCCTCTCAAGCATTTTTTTCGCAAGCTCGGTATCATGCTCGACAGTTGGTTTCTCATCAGCTTCACTGTCACATTCAAAACTGCTTTCGGGAATGGTGAGTGTGCATCGCTCGGGTGAGATATAGTCGTTAGCAATGAGAGAGATCAGTGTCCACTGCATATATGAGTGAGGCTTCATGATAACATGAGGGCATATGTTTTCGGCAGTCTCAGCGGCTTTGGTGTATTCATCAGCCGGTTTTCTGAATTGCCCGGTAACATATAAACGCTCTCTTGCGCGAGTGTACGCAACGTACAGTACACGCATTTCTTCTTCAAAGCTGTTTTCTTTGATCGCGCTTTCAAGTGCTGTTTTATGAAGCGTTTTCATCCTTGTCCCGGGAAGAATTCCGGGAAGATCTATCGAAACACCGGTATGCCTGTCAATAAGGACCGGCTCGGCTATATCTTTAGTGTTGACCTTTTTTTGAGCGCCTACGACAAATACCACGGGAAATTCAAGCCCCTTTGAATGGTGCATAGTCATTATTCGTACATTATCGCTTGACGGGGCTTTGGATGACGCACCGGGAAGCTTTGTCTTTTCTGCTATAATATCATCAACATATTTTATAAAGCTGCTTAAGCCCTTGAACGAGCTGCTTTCAAAATCACGCGCGTACTTGTATAAGAGCATAAGATTTTCGCGTGCCTCTTCGGGAGAAGTCCCGATGGTTGTGTTGACGCAAACGAGCGAGAAGAGCGAGCATTCACTGTAAAGCTTGCGTATGAGCCGATCCACCTGCGTTCCCGATGCAAGTGTTCTGAAATAATCGAGCCTGGCAAGAAAAAATTTGCCTTTTTCAAAGCCGGTGGCTTCGGTGTAAGCGATCAAAGCCTCATAAAGCGTTCCTTGCGGCTTTGATGCGCGTATCTGTACGAGCTCGTCAAGCGTAAAAGAGAACAGCGGACTTTTAAGTACTCCGGCAAGATAGATATCTCTCATCGGATTGTCGATCGTGTTCAAAAGGGACATTACAAGTAATATTTCTGAGTTTTCGAAAAACTCGGTCGGGACGTTGTTTGTTGTCATGATCCCGAGCTTGTTTAATGCGTTTTCGATCGGTATTGAAGTAGAGTTGTAGCGAACGAGAACGGCAATATCCGAAGCTGTTACAGGTGTTCCGTCCTTCTTTTTTTCGGTTGAGATGAGACGCTTTATCTCTTTTGCCACATATTCGGATTCGCCGACAAAGCCGTCTTCATTATCATCTACTCCCGCGAGTACGACATTTACAGGAACAGTGCTATCGTGTCCGTCGGCTTTTGAACACAGCAGATCGTCCGAATCGTAATAAGGAACACGGCCGGAGGTGTTCTTAAAGAGCGTTTTAAATACAGTATTGCAAAAGTCAACAACAGTGCTGTCACATCTGAAATTGTTGGACAGAAATATCGTGCTTGCTGTTGACCGGCTTTCGACATCGGGGTCGTACATTTCGAAAGAGTCTCGGTATCGCGAAAAATTTTCGGGAGCTGCACCGCGGAATCCGTATATGCTTTGTTTTATATCTCCGACCATAAATCTGTTGTCTTTTCGCGAGATGACCGAAAAAATCATATCCTGGATCGAGTTGGTGTCTTGATATTCGTCTATGTATATTTCATCGAATGAATGTGATATTTCATGTGCGAGATCTGTAGGTTCTCCGTCTTTTACAAGTAACTCAAACGCGTATCTTTCAATATCCGAAAAGTCCATCCTTGAAATACGCTTTTTTTCTTCCTTGAATTTGATGTCAAAGCCGGAGAGTATGTGGTACAGGTCAAGAATGAGCGCGGCAGACTGCCTGCTGTTTTCGCTGATTACTGACTGATCTGCCTCAATAAGCGGCTTAAGCTCGTCGCCAATGAATGCTTTTAACTCCTTTCGAAGATCCTGATAAGCTGCCTTGTACTCGCATTCATACCCTTTGGGCAATCTCGGAAGCGTTATGAACGCAAACGCTGTGAGATATTCTTTTACCAAATCAAATTTACCTTGTGAAATGACCGATGTGACAGACTCAAGAAAAGATATTTCGTCTGAAAGAGGCACGATGTACTTTTCGTAAGCGACTTTGTCATCTTTTATCTTTTCGGAAATGTCATTGTATTTAACAAGAAGATACTTGAGATGATCCGCCGCTCTTTCAATTACTATCTTGCCGTGCTTAGTCTCGAAAAACGGCATGTCTGCTTCCGAAAACATCTCATCGGCACATGTTCTTAAAAAAACTGTTCCTTCCGGATATGAGTTCAGCTTATCATAGATGGCAAGAAAACTTTCTATCATCGGCTCGTCACTTCCGCCGAGCGAGAACATGTCAGAAAGCGAAAGAAAATTTTGTGCTTCGTGTCCCTGCACAAAAACTCCGCGGTAAGCATCGTTTATAATATCGGTCATTACTTCCTTTGCCATGAGCTTGATCTCCGGCTCACTTCCGACCGAAATACCCTCAGGCAGTCCTAAAAGCTTAAGATTGCTCTTTATAACGTCGAGGCAAAAGCTGTGTATCGTACATATCTTCGCACTGCCGAGCAAAAGTAGCTGACGCGATAAGTGACGGTTAAAGCTGTCGCTTGCTATCGCGGACGAAATGGATCTTGATATTCTCGTTTTAAGCTCGGCGGCAGCTGCTTTCGTGAATGTTACGATGAGCATACGCGAAATGTCAGCAGGATCATTCTTGTCGCAAAGACGCTTTATGATCCTTTCTGTGAGGACAGCGGTCTTGCCGCTTCCTGCCGCGGCTGAGATCAATAATGTCTTGTCGCGAGTATCTATTGCCGCGGACTGCATGGGTGTCCATTTAACCAACGGTTTTGACATTTTTGTATTCCTTTCGGGTATCATCATATACCATCTTGCTTTATTCCTCGGTGATCAAGTGAGCACCTGCGTTTTTGCAGACAGGCTTCATCTGACAGTAAGCGCAGGCATCGGTATTAATGTCGGGGTCTTGCAACGGTTTGATAACAGCGTTTCCGCTCTTGATACCGTTTCCGATATTGATCAGTATGCCGCTGAGCTCGTTTTTGAGCAGTCTGAACTCTTCAAGCGTCTGCATTACTGCCTGCTTGTTTGTTGTCAGCTTCGAACTTACTGGTACGAATTTACCTGTGATGCCCTTATCCATATCATTGATTATATCACTGTCTGCAAGATAAATTCCGCTTCGTTTGAAGGCTCTTGAAAGCGAATCTATAAGCTCGCCGTGATCTTGTGTTCCTGCAACGCCCTTGGGCATTGTCATTATGTATTCGGCAGCAGCAGGGATTACCTCGCAATCAGGAGCGGCACCTACAGCTTTTTTGAATGCCTCATCCGCATTTTCCCATATTGAGAAAAGATATATCAAAAGCTGTAGACTCATGCCCGCGCGTACGCTTTCAAGCGAGAATGTGCGTGAGCCGGTCTTGTAATCCGCTACGCGTATGTACAGTTTTCCGCCCTTGACCATCGTGTCGACTCTGTCGGCTATACCGCCGAGAACAAGAAAACTTCCGTCCTCAAGCGTGAGCTTGATAGGCAATAGTCCTCCCTTTGATTTTGCGCTTATAGGGAATTCGCAGAAGGAAGAAACAAAATTGCTTTGTGTAAATTCCTCGGCGAGATTGGCAGCGCTTGCAGCGGTAAGCTCTGCCACTCGGTCAAGCATACGTGAAACTCTCGAGCGTTTCTCTTCGGGTGTGAACTCAAGCAAAAGCTTTGATCTTTTATCGGTTATATCACGTATGCGTCTGATCACTTCATCGCGGTCAACTGTACCGTCGCGGACGGTATCAGCGTATCCGCCCTGAAGAAAATCATCAAGTACAGCGTGAACAAGAGTACCGATGTCATTTTTTTGAATAGAATCCGATGTTTTGTCGCGGAGCTTGAGTGAGTATTTGCACTGAAAAGAAAACGGGCACTTGGAATAAGAATCGGTGACACTTTGTGAAACGTAAAGATCGCCCGGAAATGCGGCCTGTACAGACGAGCTTGAAAGACACTCGTCTACTCGGCTTATCGGAAGCGACGCTTGCTTGTACTCATTTGAAACAGCTTCGTTGCTGTTGATGAAAGAGGAGATCATGTCGTCCGGTATGCTGTTTTTCAAATACTGTATATGCTCGATAAATAAGCTCGTACTTGTTATTTTGTCACATATGTCAAGCTCGGAAGAATTGACCGTAATATCTCCGAACATTGAACTTATACGCAAAAGAGCGGAAGAAGGGAACTGTTCGTCGTTTGAAAGACTGTGCCTCGAATACGAAAGAGTCAGCTTGTCCGAGGGTGAGCAGGCGGTGCAATAAAAATGAAACAGTTCTCTTGACGCCTCGGTCACAGGGTCGAACGCGATCTCGTCTAGATTATGCTCTGCGAGTACCTTCCTTTCCTCGACAGAAAGAACTCCGGGCACTTTTGCGTTTTTGGGGAATACACCGTCTTCACAACCAAGCATGAACGTGTGCTTTATGTCATGAGCACGGAGCATGGTCGCGTCAGTTACAGTTACAACATCACCTGACTGCGGGATCGTTCCGATATCGGTGTCGGACAATATCATATTTAACAGCTTTACGTATTCATCATGATCGCATTCATGTGTTCCCAGCGCATTGTCAAGCTCATCGAGAGCATCGCAAAGAGCTTTCCATAAACCGGCTTCTTCAGCGGCAAGTATCGGTTCGCCCTGCGCCTGCATGGTTACAGTGCGATCTGCTAACTTTTCTCTGACAGTTCCGCTTGTAAGAAACGCATAGATAGCTCGTGAATGATCGCTGACAGTTTTGCATTTCTTCAGATCGGCGCGCAGTCCGTCAAGAGGCTGCATCACTCTTTCGCGAAGAGAATTTAATTCTTCAAGCATTTCGGCGTCTTCGCCGGTCAGCGGTATGTAACCGCGGGGATTCATAGTGAAGCCGTCATCGCTATACCATATTTTTCCTGTGATCTTCCATGCGGCGGCATAGCTTTCGAGCATATCCGTTTCAAAGTCCGTAAGATCGGTCAGTCCGCATCTTATATACGTGATAATATCCGTGTATTTCGGCGTACTCTTGCATATAGAAAGTGCGGACAGTATGAATCTGACAAGAGACTTTTGAGTGATGTCGGTCTTGTCGGAAAAGAAGTAAGGAATGCAATAGCGTTCAAACGCCGTGTCTATCAGACCCTTGTAGCTGTCAAGGTCTCGCACGACCACCATTATGTCACGGTATCGTGAGCCGTTGTGTACATCACGCGAGATAAGGGAGGCGCAGGTCTCGCACTCGTCAAACATATCCGAGCAGGATATTACCGCAACATCGTTGCTTTCAAAAACGGCGTCAGAACTTCCCGTAAGCGTGAAATTCTTTGCGATATGCTCAAGCGCGGGAGAATTATATGTACATCCGTCCGATATGATAGTTTTTGATATCTCTGCGTTTGCAGAGGCGGCACATCTCAGAAGACGGTTTTCGGTGTCCTCGGTATAAAGAAATACCTCGCTTGCATCATTTCCGGGATGGCATAACGACACGGTAACATCGACCTTGCAGGAGAGAAGCGCCGTGATGACCTGATACTCCTGTGCGGTAAAGCCGTTGAATGAGTCGAAAAATACCTTGTGTCCAGAAAACGGATCATGGGCGAGTATCAGCTCAGCGGCTTTTGTAAGCCTGTCGCACGGGTCAACGCTGACCTCGTTTACAAGTGTGTTGTAGGATGCGAATATAAGAGATAGATCTTCAAGCTTGCGCGAAAGTCTGCCGTGCTCGCCGTCTTCGTGCTCGGAAAGCGATCTGTTTGCCGATGCAAGAGATCCCGGTGTTATACGCGCATTCTTGAATTCTGTCAGCTGTGTAAGCATTTGAGAGATATATGCCTGGTCATCGTATCTGCCAAAGCATTCTTTCAGCGCAGGAGAGATATCCGCCAAAGCACGTGACAGTAAGAGCTTTTTGGTACTGTCGGTAACATATTTAAGCGAAAGTGATCCGCATTTTCTGAACACTGTCTCGCAAAGCTTGTCAAAGTTTATGACCTCAAGCCCGAGTAAGGAGTAAGAGCTGGCTTTTTCATAGATGCGGAGCTCTTCGGTCAATGCTTTTTGCTCCGGAACGACGAGCACGCTATTGCCGCCGGAGGCTAAATTGTCAATAATAAGCGAATGGATATGATCGCTTTTTCTGCTTCCGGGTAATCCGTAGATAATGCTTAACATTTCTTTCTCCTGTCAGTGTACTATTATCATTTTAGAACTGTCGATGCCGGCTTTGCGAATGGCGCGTCTGAGCTTGAAAAAATAGCTTTCGCGTATGACAGCAAGGTTCTCTCTCTCCAAACGGGCACTGAAAAACAGACCGTCGCTTATCGACCGAGATATTACTATCACGTAATAATTGCCGTCATTGGCAAGCTCACGTACCATATGTGCAAAATATGTGTTTTGTGATCTTTTGTAACCCTTTTGAGCCAATATAAATATGATCCTTTTGTCGTTAAAAAGCGGCAACAGTTGTTCGTTGTACTTTTTTCCGGTGACTGTTACTATAAGAATCAGAATGATCGCGATCAGCAGAGTCACGGGTATGATCACGGCAAATACGGTCGCGCACAGCAGAAAAACGGCACTTGTTTCAATAATTGCTATTATAATTGCCGAGTACCTTATCAGCCGAGCGATAAATAAAGAACGGCGGGAATAGGCGATAACACGTTCGGCGGTGTTCCACACATCGGTGCTCTTTATAAGACTGTACTTGTATTTGAAATAACTTGCGTATCTTTCAATGGAGATGTCTCGTGCGGCTTTTTCGAAAATATGTTCTGTGCGCCGCTTTTTGTCAAGCTTATCCTCAAGTGATGCCACGCGTTGTTCAAGACGCTTGTTTTTGATCTCCAAAATCTTGATTTTACCGATCAGGATCTTGCGATCGGATCTTTCGCTCATTTACTGTACAGCTCCTTATGCCAAAGTGCTCTCAGATCTCCTCGGTCCTTATAAATTCCACTGCTTGTGCATGTGCAAGCGGTGTACCGCATAAGAACGGCGTTTTGATCTGGTTTTTGATCTGATCACCCTCAAGATCGGTGAATACCCCGCCTGCTTCCGAAAGAATGATAGCAGCGGCGGTGTAGTCCCAAACAGAAAGCATATATTCAAACATTATATCATAAACGCCCTCAGCTACCGCACAGATGTCGATCGCGGCACTGCCCGAGCGACGTATATCTGCCGCACGCGACATCAGCTTTTCGCCGAGCACGAAAGACTTGTATACGAGTTTTTCCTCGTATGGAGATGTGCCCATTGCGATGACCGAGCCGTCAAGCGTGTTGCCGCTGACATGTATCTCTTTTGTGGTCTTGTTTCTGGTGACATACGCGCCCTTGCCGTACTCTGCGTGGTATAAAACATCGAGAGCAGGAATATAAACAACTCCGCATACCGGCTTGTTGGCGTTAACAAGACCAATGCAGATGCTGTAAAATGCACTTCCTCTGATAAAATTTGTTGTACCGTCTATCGGGTCTATCACAAAGGTGTATCCGGATTCGATCTTTTCGGGAAGATAGTCTGCTTCCTCACCAATAAAATGAGCGTCGGGCAGAAGCTTTTTAAGCTCACTTATGATATGCTCTTGAACACGCTTGTCGTATTCCGTAACAAAATTTGCTCGTCCTTCTTTGACCATTACATGTCTGTCACGGTCGGCAGACAATGCGATCTTGCCGGCTTCCTTTGCAATTCTTATTATTTCCGTTAACATGATAATTTACCCGTCCAAAACTAATATTATAAAAATAATTATAACATAAGGGTGTCATTAAGTCAATAGATTGTCGGTCAAACAGATCGCTTTTCGACCTAATTGTAAAAAAATCAAAAAATCTCTTTTCAAAATATGAAAAATGTGTTATAATCATACTTAATGCATCAAAAGTACCGAAAGGAAAATGACATGGCAAAAAAACAAACAAGCGCTGAATATAACGAGGAATCTATACAATCGCTTCAGGGCAAGTGGAGAGTACGTCTGCGTCCCGCGGTAATTTTCGGTTCCGACGGACTTGAGGGCTGTGAGCATTCATTTTTTGAAATACTTTCGAACTCTGTGGACGAAGCGAGAGAAGGTCACGGTAAGGAGATAACCGTCAACGTATATTCGGACGGCTCGTATGAGGTCGAGGACAGAGGACGCGGTGTACCGCTCGGATTCAACAAGAGAGAAAACCGTTATAACTGGGAGCTCGTTTTCTGTGAGCTGTACGCGGGCGGAAAATATAATAATAACGACGAGAATGCTCTCTATGAGTATTCGCTCGGACTTAACGGACTCGGCGCATGTGCCACACAGTACAGCTCCGAGTATATGAGCGTCCGCTCGTATAACGGAAAAACTCTATCGACGATGAATTTCGAAAAAGGCGATCCGGTCGGAGAGCTTGAGGTGACCGAGCTTACGAAGAAAGAGGCAAGAACGGGAACTATCATAAAATGGAAGCCCGACCTCGAGGTCTTTACCGATATAGATATACCGAAAAGCTATTTTATAGAGGTAATTTCAAAGCAGGCTGTGGTTAACGCCGGTGTGAGATTTGTTTTGAACTATCAGACCGACAGCGGAGAATTTGAAAATTACGAATACTATTATGAAAACGGCATAACCGACTATCTTGCCGAGCTTGGCGGAGAACACATTATCTCAACGCCTGTACACTGGACGTTCGAAACCTCCGGAAGGGATAGAGAAGACCTTCCCGAATACAAGCTTAAAGCCGAGATAGCATTCGCTTTTACCGGGTATGACGTCGAGCATGAGACAGAAGTATCGGCACTCGAGTATTACCATAACTCAAGCTATCTTGTACACGGAGGCTCGCCTGCAAAAGCTGTTGAAAAAGCCTTTACCTATTTCATTAATAAGTATCTCAAGGGAAAGGGGCTTATAAAGGAAAAGGACAAGGATGTCGCTTTTGATGATATCAGAGAATCGCTCGTTCTAGTTACGAACAGCTTTTCAACACAGACCTCATATGAGAATCAGACTAAAAAAGCTATAACCAATCTCTTCATCGAAAAAGCGATGAACGAGTATATCAGGCGCAATCTCGAGGTTTATTTTATCGAAAATCCCCTTGAAGCCGAGAAGATCTCGGCATAGGTGCTTGCGAACAAAAAATCGCGTGAGGCTCAGGCAGACGCTAAAAAAAGAGAAAAGAAAAAGCCTGTCGCTCCGATAAACATAGCTAACCGCGTAGAGAAGTATGTAGATTGCCGAAGCAAGGATCCCGAGCTGCGTGAGCTGTATATCGTTGAGGGAGATTCGGCTGCTACATCCGTAAAGCTCGGACGCAATGCTGAATTCCAGGCTATAATGCCTGTGCGCGGAAAAACGCTCAACTGCCTTAAGAGTGCGTACGCTAAAATTTTCGCAAGCCCGATCATAACCGATCTGCTTAAGGTAATAGGCTGCGGCGTTGAATTTACCGAAAAGGTAAAAACAGATCTTCCTTCGTTTGATATCGAGAATCTGAGATGGAATAAAATAATAATCTGCACAGATGCCGATGAGGACGGATACCAGATACGTACGCTCATTCTTACAATGTTCTATCGTTTGTTGCCCAGCCTTATCCGCGAAAATAAGATCTTTATCGCCGAATCGCCGCTTTTTGAGATCAATCATAAGGACGATACCTATTTTGCTTATAACGAACAAGAAAAGATCGACATACTTACAAAACTCGGTGACGTAAAGGTAAAGATACAACGCTCGAAGGGACTTGGCGAAAACCAGCCTGATATGATGTGGCAGACAACGATGAATCCCGAAACACGTCGGCTCATAAAGGTCTCCGAATCGGACGTAGACGAGACCTATCGCATATTCAACACGCTTTTGGGAGACGATCTTCAAGGAAGAAAGGACTATATCGCCGAACACGGAGCTGAATATATCGCTCTTGCGGTCGATTGATATGTGCAAAATTGTTTATTTTGATGCAAACTTATATTCGTTTACATTAACAATTTGTGCAAAACAGAGATTTTTTCAAACTTTTGTTAAATCGGACAAACCTTCTTGACAAAAGGCGTCTGAGAATGTTATAATAATTTGTGCTTTGCGGTTGGGATACCTATGCCCAAATGCCGCAGGTACGGCGAATTTTCGCCTCTTAAACGAATACATCCGCACCGTATTATCTCTTGCGGAGCGGTTGTAGATATAAACATCACATTATTTCTTTAAGGAGGTGCAGTATGCCAACCTTTAACCAGCTTGTAAAGTATGGTCGTCAGGACAAGACTTATAAGTCTAAGGCTCCTGTTCTTCAGAAGGGCTTCAACAGCCTTACTAAGAAAGCGGTCGACCAGCCTTCTCCTCAGAAGAGAGGCGTTTGCACTAAGGTTACCACAACAAGCCCTAAGAAGCCTAACTCGGCTCTTCGTAAGATCGCCAGAGTAAGACTTACAAACGGACTTGAAGCGACAACCTACATCCCGGGTATCGGACACAGCCTTCAGGAACACTCTGTTGTTCTTATTCGAGGCGGACGTGTACGTGACCTGCCTGGTGTACGTTATCATATCATCCGTGGTACTCTTGATGCACAGGGCGTGAACAACCGTATGCAGTCGCGCTCGAAGTACGGCGCAAAGCGTCCTAAGAAGAAGTAATTTACTCAAAGCAGTAAAGGACTTCGCAAAATGCGGCAAATAGCCGCGAGGTATTGAGAAAAGTCATAAGTTATGTTTCCTCAGAGAAATAATGCGTGTGTTTATGTCTACTACCGCAAATTCTTCTGACGGAGCACAACGGGAGAAATCTTTCGAGTACCTATGAATTCATTTTTTATGAAGGAGGGAAGTAAAATGCCCAGAAGAGGAAAAATTTCCAAAAGAGATGTTCTGCCGGATCCGCTTTACAATTCTAAGCTCGTAACAAAGCTTATCAATAATATAATGCTGGACGGCAAGAAGGGCGTAGCCCAGAAGATCGTATACGATGCGTTTGCGATCGTTGAAGCAAAGCTTTCTAAGAACCCGCTTGACGCGTTCAATGAAGCTCTTGAAAACATCATGCCCGTTCTCGAGGTAAAGGCTCGCCGTATCGGCGGTTCGACCTACCAAGTTCCTATGGAAGTAAGACCTGAGAGACGTCAGACACTCGGTCTTCGTTGGATCACGACCTATTCGAGAGCAAGAGGCGAAAAGACAATGGCTGAAAGACTTGCAGCCGAAATCATCGATGCAGTGGGAAGCACGGGCGGTTCTTTCAAGAAGAAGGAAGAAACACACCGTATGGCAGAAGCAAACAAGGCGTTTGCTCACTACAGATATTGATCCGCTGCTATTAGCAAAAGGAGATATAAATGGCAAGAGAATATTCACTTGATAACACAAGGAATATTGGTATCATGGCTCATATCGACGCAGGTAAGACAACAACTACCGAGCGTATCCTTTTCTACACCGGTAAGACCTACAAGATGGGTGAAACACATGACGGTGGCGCTACGATGGACTGGATGGAGCAGGAGCAGGAAAGAGGTATCACGATCACCTCTGCGGCTACTACCTGTTACTGGAAGGGCAATCGTATCAACATCATCGACACACCCGGTCACGTTGACTTTACCGTGGAAGTTGAGCGTTCGCTCAGAGTGCTTGACGGTTCTGTAACCGTGCTTTGCGCTAAGGGCGGCGTTGAGCCCCAGTCTGAAACCGTATGGCGTCAGGCTGACAAGTACCAAGTTCCGAGAATGGCATATGTAAACAAGATGGACATCACAGGTGCTGACTTCTACAGAGTTGTAGACATGATGAAGTCCAGACTTAAGGCTAATGCGATTCCGATACAGCTTCCTATCGGAGCTGAATCCACATTCCGTGGAATTATCGACCTCATGAACATGGAGGCTGACGTATATTACGATGACCTCGGTAAGGACATGAGAGTTGAACCTATTCCGGCAGATATGCAGGAAAAGGCTGAAGAATACAGAGCTTCCATGGTTGAAGCTATCTGTGAGACCGACGAAGCGCTTTTCGAAAAGTACTGCGGCGGTGAAGAGCCTACGATCGAAGAACTCAAAGTAGCTCTTCGTAAGGCAACAATTGCAAACCAGATTGTACCCGTAGTTTGCGGTACATCTTATAAGAACAAGGGCGTACAGAAGATGCTCGACGCTGTTATCGACTATATGCCTTCGCCTCTCGACATTCCCGCGATCAAGGGTGTTAACCCCGATACAGGTGAAGAGGACGAAAGACCTGCTGATGACAACGCACCTTTCTCGGCACTCGCGTTCAAGATCATGACAGACCCGTTCGTAGGTAAGCTCTGCTTCTTCAGAGTTTACTCGGGTAAGATCAACAAGGGTGAAACAGCGTATAACCCTGTAAAGAGATCAAGCGAAAGATTCGGAAGAATCCTTCAGATGCACTCTAACGAGCGTACAGATATCGATACCTGCTATTCCGGTGATATCGCGGCTGTATGCGGCGTTAAGAACACAACAACAGGTGACACATTCTGCGATGAAAAGAATCCTATCATTCTTGAATCTATGGAATTTCCGGAGCCAGTTATCAGCGTAGCCATCGAGCCCAAGACCAAAGCAGGTCAGGAAAAGATGGGTATCGCACTTGCAAAGCTTGCAGAAGAAGACCCGACGTTCAGAACCTATACTGATGAAGAAACAGGACAGACGATCATCGCCGGAATGGGTGAGCTTCACCTCGAGATCATCGTTGACAGACTTCTCCGTGAGTTCAAGGTTGAAGCAAATGTCGGTGCTCCTCAGGTTGCATACAAGGAAACCATCCGCAAGAGCGCAGATGTCGACCACAAGTATGCACGTCAGTCGGGTGGTAAGGGTCAGTACGGTCACGTAAAGATCATTATGGAACCCAACGAGCCCGGTAAGGGATATGAGTTCATCAACAAGGTAGTCGGCGGTGCTATTCCGAAGGAATATATCCCCGCAGTTGATGCAGGTCTCCAGAGCGCAATGCAGAACGGTATCCTAGCAGGATACAACGTAGTTGACGTAAAGATCACACTTTACGATGGTTCTTACCATGAAGTCGACTCGTCTGAAATGGCGTTCAAGATCGCCGCTTCCATGGCTTTCAAGGAAGCTATGAAGAAGGCAGACCCGGTTATCACAGAGCCTATCGTTAAGGTAGTTGTAGTAACTCCCGACGATTACCTCGGTGACGTAATGGGTCACGTAAACTCCAAGCGCGGACAGATCCAGTCTATGGATCCCGTAGCAGGCGGACAGCAGGTAACTGCAATGATCCCGCTTTCCGAAATGTTCGGATACGCGACAACTCTCCGTTCTATGACGCAGGGACGCGGAACGTATTCAATGGAGCCCAGCCACTTCGCTGAAGTTCCGAAGAACATTCAGGAAACAATTATCGCTAAGCGCGGTAAGAATAACTAATCGGTTAAAAGCCGCAAGGCTATTTAATACAAAATCAATTTTTAAGTTTACAAATTTTAGGAGGAATTTAAAATGGCAAAGGCTAAATTTGAACGTACCAAGCCCCATGTTAACATTGGTACAATCGGTCACGTTGACCACGGTAAGACAACTCT
>JAFUMW010000050.1 GCA_017482465.1 Clostridia bacterium | reverse complement strand
TGCCGTGTGATATTCGGCTGCGCCGAGTTTTGAGGCGAATATAATATCACTGCAAACGAAGTTTGCAATATCACTTTCCGAAAGGAAAATATCACTCCAAGCATTAGCTTGTAATATCACTTCTTCTGTCCTTACGTTTAGTGGGCTAAAGACTGTAAATTTTATCAGAGAAAATGCGCGTATTGCCTGCGGACGCTGTCCGCTACATCCGCTCACCAAGCTTGCGCCAAAGGTCGCTCGCCCATGCGTACGCGTCCAAATACTTCACCGTGTGCGGCAAGAATCCGCAACGCGCGATAACGCCGTCACGGTCAGCCTTGCCCTTGCGCGCGCGTATCGCAAACGCAAGCTTCCGCCAAAGATCGCTCGCCCACGCGTACGCGTTTATGTATGCCCTCGTGCCCTCGGTAAAGCCGCACGCCTTTATTACCTCGTCAGCGTAATATTCGCGCTCGCTGATCTCACATACCGCGTTCGGTAAATGTAAGTATGCCGCCGCATCGGCCGCGCTGCCGTTGCCGGGACGCACCTCAAAGTGCAGATGCTTGCCAAACGAGTAGCCGGTGTTGCCCATAATGCCTATAACGTCACCTGCCGTGACACGCTGACCTGCCTTGACCTTTCGCTCACTGAGATGACAGTAGTATACAGTGTTCCCATCATCCCCCGACACGGCAACATAGTTGCCCCACTGCCATGTGGGATTGTTCTTGTCGGTCACTATCTGTGACCATAGTACAACTCCGTTTGTAACACTTACGACCTCGTCGGTCTTGCTCCCGACAAGATCAAGCCCTCCGTGAAAGCCGGTGACGCCCTTAAGCGTCCTGTACCCGTACTTTGACGTTATCTTTACGTCGCCCTTTGAAAACGGTAATATCATATTAAGTTGTCTCCTTCCCGATATTCTGAGCCTCGAGCACCGTAACACGGTGCTCAAGGTCGTCGATCTGCATGCCGTGCTTAGTTATACGGTCATCATTCTGCTTCATTCCCGCGTTCAACGCGTCGATAGAACAGTTGAGCTTGGTTATGCTCGTATTAAGCTTGAGAAGCGGCGTTGCAACGCTTATAATAGCGCCCACAAGAGTTATAAGACCCAAAACTATCTCCCAAGTCATGTCTCCACCTCAAACCCATACTTCTGAAGTATTGCGATAACCTCGTCGGTGAGTACCTTCTTAAGCTGTCCCCACGGTAGCTCCATAAGCTTGGAGATCAGCACGTCCATGTCATCAGCCTTTTCGCCCTTTTCCTTGACTGCCTTGTTGTACGCGATTATCTTGTCTCTTAGCTCCTTTTTCATTCGACCGCCCCCTCAAGTATCATGTTAAGCGCCTCGTTAAGCTCGGCAACGTCCCCCTCGCAATCGCTCACACGTTGCTCAAGCGTAGGCGCAGGCGCTTCGGACTCGGGCGCTTCCGCTTCAACCCACTCGCCGTAGATCGCACCGTCACGCTCGGCGTATACCTTTTCGTAATACTTGCCGTCATCGGGATATTCAGCCTCGATAACAGGAAGATACCCCGCGTCCTTATACATCTTCGCAGTAGGATTGTACATCCTGAACGGCTTATTTCCGCCGTTTACCTCAATATCGCATACGATACTGTCCGGTGCGCTTATAAGTACACCGTCTTTGATTGTTCCATACATATTTTTACTCTCCTTATGAATGTGTCACATATTTAACATCTATCTGCGTACCCTTGTTGCCCGTGTATCCGCCGACGCTGAAGCCGTCGGGGTACTCAATTATATTGCCGATGCCCTCAGGCTGCTTAAGCCTTGTGTCTGCAAGCGTGTCAGCCGTAAATAGTCCGCCCTCGTAAAAGGGTGTAAACTCGGTAGCTTCGCTTCCGTACTCTATCTGTGGCTTGAATACGAGATTGTCGCAGGTCACACCTGCTTTAACGTCAATATACGCCGTGTTGAACTTGCCTGTGGTGTTAAGAACACCCTTTGCGGTTACCGTGCTTGCGTATTTTTCGCCGCCCGTTGCATCGTCGTAGAAGCGAAAGAAAAGGTTATAGGTAGAAAAGCTCGCTCCCGTGGGGTGTCCCGATATAACAAACGGTCTGTTAAGGTACGCGCCTGTGATGGTATGCTTTGTTCCGTTGTACCAATGCCCATTTAGGTAAAATACAGTGTTCGCCGTAGCAGTTCCGTTTACAGTGATGCTTCCGTCGGCGTTGCCCGTAAAGGTAACGCCGTTTATCGTCTCTGATTTTCCCTTGTACTTGTCGGGGCAGAATAGGTTTTTGCCTACGAGCCTGTAGGTGCTCGTGCTGTCAGCAGGTACGCTTACCTCGGGCAAAACGCACCTGACACCGTTCTCCCAACCTGCACCGCCCACTCCGGATGAGCTTGCATGCTTGTACTCGGCGATGATATTGTCGTGTAAACGCCTGTTCACTTATACCACCGCCCATGCACCGATGATTTTGTCGCCGCAGGGAACAAACGAGATCATGTAAGTCTTGCCATATACCCATATCGGCTCGGCGACCGCCCATACTACCTTTGTCGGAAAGCCGACAGAGGTAATATTTTCGTTGATACTGAACATAACAACGATCTGTGCGGAAAGAGAGTCGTTTGCCTCTGTGCCGTCGTAGTTCTTGTCGAAATCGAGATACAGAGCAAGTGCTCCCGAATCAAGTGAGATGTGATATTCGGCGTTATTGTAAAGCGTGTATCCCTCGGGAGGGTTCGTCAGCTCGACTTTTACGGGAAATCCGGGATCACCCTTATCTCCCTTATCACCCTTGGTGATGCCTTTTATCATATTTTTAATAAGCGCGTATAATCTAATATCCATGTTGATATCCTTTCTTTTTAATTGTAGCTTTCGTGAAGAACAAATTCGCGTGTCAGCGAGATAAGAGTCAGATCATCGCTATCCGAAATTATGCTTACTTGCATGAAATCGGCACGTGTGGGTGTGAGAGGGATCTCATACACGGTGATCTTCCCGGTGCCTGTAAGAGTAGCCGCTTTTATATACTCACCGCCGTCAAAAGACACACTTAATTGTGCGTTTGTACCGAGTGCGGCTTTTGCACGTATTATGAGACGCGAGTAGGTCTTTTTTGATACACTGTTTTCATAAAACGGAGCAAATTCAAGTGTTCTTGTACCGAGCTTTTCGGCGATACCGAGCTCGGAGCTTGTGTCGCCCAGAAGATACAACCTGCAAGAGCCGCTTTCCTCGCAAGCTCCAATAATATCGGAAGAATAACGCGAGAAACATGAAAACTCACCGCTTTCGCTGTACCATACGTCCTTTTGAGGATCGTAAATGTAAGTTTTTCCCGCCCCCGAAAGATAGTATTTTGCACCGTCGCTTCCGCCGACCATACCCTCAAGCGGTATCCCCGGCTCAAAAACGATCTTTTTCGGCGAAGCACCATTGTAGCGCATAACACCGGAATCGGAAACATAGTAAAGCGAGCCTGCGGCAAAAGCGATGCTGTCAGGGCATTTTTTTGATAGAGAGGCGGCAGGGGTTACGCTGAGAGAGTATCCGTTGTAAACGCGAAGTACCTTGATGATAGAGTTCTCGGTAAAGAAAACAGGAACACCGCCGAAATCGGCACATCCTGTGATCTCGCCCGATACTCCCGCGTTAAGCGTGACCGCAGTGCTCACAGTGTTGCCGTCCCCCCATCTTAAGATATTGCTCGGAGCACAGGCGTATATGTAGCCGTTTCTTGCTCCCCATATCCTGTCTCCGACATTTACGGCACAGTCAAGGTTCGGAACGATCCTTTCTATTGTTATCGACTTCACTGACGCTGCTATCCATGTTGAAAGGTTGACCGCGTTTCCAACATTGTCTACCGTAATATACCCCAAGCCTTTGGCTCTGAGTACAGTTCCGGACGCAAGGGCGGACAGTTCATCGTCATTCACCGACCCCGACAGTCGCAAGCCTTTGACCGTGATACGGTCGCCTACTTTGAAGCTGTCAAGACCGACATCTACAGGGTCGCCATCGCGGGTAAATTCTATAAGTATACACTCGTTGCTGTAATCGGTACTGTAGGCTACCGTCTGTACGTGTATGTCGCCGGACGAGCCTTTGATCCACTTCTTTCTTCCGTCCAGTCTTGCATATTCGTATGAGTCAATGCTGTAAACTGCGTTGATATCCGGCTCATCACCCTCGCCCCATACCCCGCTTTCAAGATAGGTGTATATCATAGAATCTTCTGTATTGTAGTATCTGTCACCGGGACTTGCCGAAGCAGGCTCTGTGTCGCTTATTGCCGACAGAGGCAGTGTTTCATTGATCGTTTCGTCATGATCAAACTCAAACATTTCTTCGTCATGATAGTAATAGTACTTTTTGCCGTGCTTGAAATATGTCTTGTCGGGAAATATCGCTACAGAGTCTTTAAGCATAGCAAAATGCTTTTTGCCCTTAGTTACCTCGCCGTAGGCGACGCCGTCATAGTAGAAATTGCTTTCGTCCGTGTAAAATAACTTTTCGTCTGCACCGAGCGATCCGGGAGAGCCGTTTAACACAAACTCGGACAGGAGTCTTCTTGACGGAGAAGAACAGATCGCGGGATAAGCGTTGCTTGACATGTTTTCGCAGGCTAAAAGGTCACCGTCCGTCGCATAGTCGCAGTTTTTCAGACCGCGGAAAGTGTCTGTCGTGTTGCGTGTGCGTTTTTCCGTAAAAATACCGTTAACCGTTGCCATTTGCAGCCTCCTCAAGTGCCGACAATCGCGCCTCATGCTCTGCAACGGCGGAAAGTAATGCCGCAAGTAGATCATCGCGGTCATCAAAGCTTATCTTTTCAAGTATATTTACCATAGCTTTATCATAGCACCTCCGTTATTGTTTGTGATACTGTCCTCGGTGTCCTCCTCTTCGGCAGAAGAGGAGAGAAGCATTTCCCAAGCCGAGATAAAGGCGGAGTACGTGTTTTCATAACGCCCGAACTCACCGTTTAAGAAATCTATTACCGTAAACAGATAAAGATCGTATACTATGTCATCCGGCGCATCAAGCACAAGAGCTGACGCATTATATACAGGATCTGCTTCAAAAAGCAGATCCTTTTTTACCTTGAGCTCGAAGCTTTCCAGGTAATGCTCAAGATAACTGCCGAAGCTGTTTGGTCTTAGAGCGTTTACCCTTTCAAGTACCTTATCGGCGCTTATCATATTGCAGTCCATCCTTCGGGAAATTTGATGTATACGCTGTTTTTGGACATAGCGTCCGAGCCGACAGGCGCATCTTCGGGAAGCATAGTCGCGTCGCTGTCATTATCCATGATATAGTGACGGATGCTTGCACGCTCACCGTTTGAGTTCTTGATATTTTCAAAATGTGTTTCTTTTATCATGATCGTATTTCCTTTCGGTATTAAAACTCAGCAATATCTTTCCATTTTGCCGTCCTTTATGAGGAAATCGGCGTTGATGTCGGCAATGCTGTCCTCGGCTTCTGAGATCAATCTTGCAAAGCAGCGCTTGATCTTGACGGGAACACCGCGCTTTATCCTGCACATATACCCGTTTATGCCCACAAGAACATCGTCGCGGTATCTGTCGCCGTCACGGAAAAGTCGCACTTCAACGTAATCATCCGGCTTTTCGGCGGTGATATCGCGTATCTTGCGTACCTTTTTGGCTTCCTTGACTCCGACCGCTTCAAGCGCGGCGAGCTTTTCCTTGTATTCCTTGGCAAGTGCTTCGAGCTTTGCTTCAAGAGTGGTTTTGTTTGTTTTACTTGTATTACTCATTTTTTACTCCATTCTGCCGCATAAGGGCGGCAATCTATAAAATTTCGGTAAGGGGGAGCTTGCGCTCCCCGTATACCGTTCTAATTAGTTTGCGCCAGATTCAAATGTGGACGCGGTCTCAATACGTATCATAGCCTCTTCGGCAAGGATACAAGCGGATATAGCCGCCTTCCAGCCGACGGTCGCGCGCTGGTTGATTGGGTCACCTGTACCTGCCGAACCCAACTGCTTTACAATGTGCTCCAGACCTCCGCCGAGAATGTCGATAACACCGTACGCGTTAGCTCCGATAACAAGTGTACAGTATACGTCTCGACCCAGTCTGCCGGCATTTGCGGCATATGCTCTGTCGCCGGAGGAGTACAAGTCTGATACAGGCGCGACTGCAAGATAGATGCGCTTGAGAGCGGCATCTACGCCGCTGACCTTTACGGTTTCCACGGTAGCTTCGGACTCATCATAAAGCTGGAGCTCCTTGCCGACGAGCTTTGCGGCATCATCAGCGCTGATCTCATCGCTTACGGTGAGTGCGTACACCGTACCGTTTCCGACACCGGCATTGCCCGCATCGGCCAGCACCTCGTATGACTCTATCGAGAGATACTTCTTGCCCGTGGCGGCACAAAGTACATCAGCTTCGATGATCTTGGCTTCTGTGGATTCGACAAAACGTACACCGCCGATCTTTCCGATCTCACCGTTGTAAAGATCCTCGGGATCAGAGTAATTCTTGGGCTTTTCCCACTCGGGGTCGTTCATAAGATCGTAAGCGACGTCCGGATGGATGATCGCAACGTAAGAGCCGTTTATCTTGTCGACATTCTTTGCCTTAAGAGCGCGTGCGGCGCGTCTGATCGCATCGATCGTAAGATAATGATTTCCCTCAGTCTCTCCGCCTGTAAGTTCAATACGCGAGGAAACAGTGCCTTCGCCGTACTGCACATTAGTACCCGAGGAAACGAGCACATCGCGGATAACAGAGTCGATCGTTCTGCCGGCCTGAGAGCCGAGAAGCTTTGTAGCTTCAACAACATTGTTGTCGATAGCCGTCATAAGGAGCATGTCCGAAAGCTCAATGTACGCGCCGTACTGATATACGCTTGCGCGAACTGTAGACATTTCCATAGACGTGCCCGCGGGCGTAACGCCCTCAACGAGAGGAGCGGATGCCTTTGGAAGAGCGGAATAGCGTCTGAATTCGACGGTCTTACCGCCGTTTTGGGGAATAGGTCTTTTCTGACCGAACTGTGCGTGCACAAGAGAGGGCTCGGCGTTGTCGATAAGAAAATCACTGTAATAGGTCTTCATTTCCTGTGTAAGGGAATTGGGTGTAAGCTCTTCGGTGCGGATATTAAGAGCACCCTCGGTGGTTATCACATTTGTACCCGAAGAGAAGATAGTAAGAATGTTGTTCATTTTTCCTCCGAAAATTAATAAAAATTGATCTCCTCGCCCGCCATTGCACGCCGTGCTATATCGGCTCGTTCATTTTTTGTGAGCTTTGATACGTCACGGCGCAGGCTTGTGCCGGGAGAAGCATTCGCGGCGGATTCGCGTGAGCGCGTACCTCTTGAACGTATACTGTCAAGAGTAGCCTTTACAGCCTCCTTGACAGCGGCATTCGTGATCTCGTCAGCGTGAGCCGCGGCAAACGCGGTGTCAAACGCAACGCCGCCATTGTAAAGCAGGCGAAATATGTCGTTTTCAAGCTCGCGCTCAAGCGAAAAATCCGGATGCGAAGCCAGAAAGTCAGCGTCGGGCGGGCAGGGAGTTAATATTGTTTCTGTGAGTCTGTCCGACAGTGACTTGATCTCGGCTCTTGCCGCAAGTAATGCTTCTTCTGTTTCTTTTACCTCCTTAAAACGGCGGCTGATGATCTTTTGAGTATCTTCAGTAAATAGATCCTTGTGTGCCCTGATGAACTCATCATAGACCTCTCGCCTTGTTTTGTGAAGGCTTTGACCCTCCGCGGCGTCCGGAGATACTTGTCCGCCCGTGCCTGTCACAGCCTCGGCAGCTTCGGTGACAGCCTGGTCAAGTTCGGGAGCATCGGTCTGCGCGGCGTCCGCAGGGTAGCTCTCGGGAATATCTTTTTCATCGCCCGATGGTGCGCTTTCGGAAAAAAGCGCAAGTGAATCGTATATCATAGGAATTCCTTTTCCCGGTCATAACGACCGTATTAAATAAGATCAGCGGTGAGCTTTATGTTCTCGGGATACTCTGCCGCAATAAGCTCGAGCGCTTTTTGAACGAGCCTAAAACAGCATCGCGCGTCCCGGGTGTTCTTCGAACGGATCACCGCGCGTCCGCTCGATATATCGGTGTGAATGTTGTCGCTGTCAAGCGCGGAAGAAAGCCCGATGACTAAACCGGAGACTCCCGCGCAAACGATGTCATAGCCATAAGGTGCGTGATCGGCGTGACCGATGGCGCAAAAAGACAGAGTGTTTCCCGCCTTGCATATTTTTATGTCGATCATGCCTTGTCACCCTCCTTATCCGAACAGGCGTGAACTGTTTTGGCAAGCCTTCGGTCAACTCCGATCGTGTCGGGAAGCCGATCTGCGCTTTGAGCTTTTTTAGTGCCTGTCATCATGCTTTGCCTGATGTTTTCAATGATACGGCTCTTGCCGTCAAGCTCGAGCGCATCCAGAACGGTGATCGCCTGTGCCGCATTTTCGGGCTCGAATAATCCAAGCTTGTAAAGATTTATTACAGTCTCGTTCTGTGTGAGCCTTGAAAAAGCAGAGGTCTTTTGCGCCCGTACTTCAATGTCAAATACAGGCAGACGGTAGAAGCTCTCACCGGCGAGTACTACCTCTTTTTCTGCGATATCGTTACCCGAAAATTCAATGTATGTGTACATATCCTCGTTCGGTCTTGTGATCCTGAAACATCGCTGTTCGGTGTAGAACTCGCGTATCAGCTCGATAACAAGCCTCGTTACCGATGTGAACGCGTCCCATGAGCCTGCGATGATGTCGCGAGAAACCTTGTTTCCCGCCTCCTGAAGCGCGGCAATAGCTACACCCGAGGTAAGATTTCCGCTTGTTTCACCGTAGTTTACCGTTCGGTTTGACGCGATCTCGCGCATCTCGTTGATCTTTGAATCGCGTACCGTGATAACTGACGAGTCGAGAGCAGGAAGCGTTATTGCTTTTAGCCTTTCCTCGGTCAGATCACCCTCGACCTCGACTATAGGGTTGTTCCAGTCGAGAAATTCCTCGCGGTTCAGCCCTACATTCTTCTTCATAAGATATCTCGGCTTCGATGCCATTACAGAGCGTTCGATAATGTTTTCGTCGAGACGGTCAATGTATTTTTGCGTTCCTTTCGTTATCGCAATAAGTCCGTATCCGCATGGGGAATCGCTTTCGCGGTAAAGAACATCGAAAACGAAGGGATACTTTCCGTGAGCATAAAAGCCGTTTTCGGCGAACGGATCGTTTTCGGATGCGTAGAGAAGAGTATCGCCTGTAAACTTTATATAATGTAAGATACTTTTGCTTCCGACCGATTTTTTATAATACCAGTCAATGACGACGCATTTGTCATCATCATGTGATAAAAACGCGAATCCGAATTCGCCCGACTTTGAGAATCTGCCGTCTTTACCTGTTGCGAAAGGATACTTTTCTGCAAGTAAGCGTCTGTCCTCAAGAGAAACATAAAAAACATTCGCGGATTCCTCAAGCTCTGATATGCCGGGTTCAAAGTAAAGATTCAAGAGATTGACACGCTTGATATCAATATCGCCTATGCCGTTTTCGGCACACGGATCCCAGAATACACCGTATACGCCGGTGCCGTGCTTGAGCTTGTCGTACATTATATCCGAATAAAGCTTGTTGAAGCCGATCCTGTCGTATATGACAGGCAGTATACAGGAAAGCGTGTCAGCATAGCCCGTATCGCTCTTTTCTCTCGCCAGACATACAGGCGAGGGGATGTTTTCAAGCATGTCCGCGTGCTTATTTGTAATGACCGAAAACATCCACGCCGATGCGGGCGAGGGCATGTCGGACGATCGTGACATCCGTGTACTTTCGTGACGCGAATTCCAGAAGCGCTCATCCGAGATTATGCGGCTTTCAATACCCGAACGTCCGGTTCTGTACTTGTCAAGAAGCCTGTGTCCCTCATGCAGCCTGTCGATACCGACAGGCAAATTTGTGTGTGTTGTGTTCATAAAATACCTTTCTGTTATAGACTTATCATGTAGTTGTAGCGCGAGTGTATATTACCCGACGGAGCGGCAAGCGAGCATGTACCGCTTTTCTTTATGGGTCTGATCGGCTGTGACATGCACATGTACCTGGTCTCATCGGCAATATGATCCTCAAGCTCTGTGTCGATGTCCTCGGGTGATACCGATGAATACTGCAAAAGCGGCATGGTACGTATGAAATCGCGGCAGTTTTCGAAAATATACATCATAGGTATCCCATTCTTGTCAAAGGAAAGCCTGTAGTGTACCTGCATCCAGCCGCCGATACGCTTGTTGTCACCCTTTTCAAAATATACTCCGTATTTTTCGCCGACCTCGGCTATTGATATACCGCGTGACGCGTCCCATATTGACGGGTCGGCAACACCGTAAATATGCTTGCCGGCAAGATAGGGATGCTCGTGTTCAATACGCGCTATCTCGGCAAATATCTCGTCAGGTGTCCACTTTACACCGACATTCGGCTCTCGCGGTACACACCCGTAAAGCTCAAGTATACGGTATAGCCTGCCGTCGTAATCACATGCCCACCAGCCGCATGAAAACGGCTTTGCGTACCCGAAGTCAAAGCTTCTGTGTATCGTCCATGTGTCAGGAATGTCAAACGGCGCTATGACGTGTGTGTTTATGCGGTCGGTACGGTGCTCGCTGTCGTCACGGAACTCTTCGAATACCTGCCCCTCGCACGCGTTCCAGTCTCCCTCAAGGTGAGCTCGCCGTTTTGCCGACGGCAGAGCCTCAAGTAAACGCACGTAATCGGGATTTGCCTCCATAAGCGGCTTGTTGTCCCATACCTTCGCAGGTATGAAAAGGTAATCGTCACCGACCTCGCCGTCCGAATAGTCGCGGTCGATAAATAAACGCTTTATGTAATTGTGCCCGACGCCTCCCGGATTGCAGGTATAATAAACGCGTGTTCGAAAATCCGAGCGGGTACTGCGAAGCGAGGTGCTGATAAAGCGTATCCATTCCTCTCGGAAATTCGTAGCCTCCTCGAACCCGATAACATCATATTCCGCACCCTGATATTGCATCAGATCGCCGTCATTGTCGCAATACCCGAGATCAAGCCGCGAGCCGTTCGGAAATATAAAAGCTCTTTCATCCTTCTTGTACACCGCATAGCCGTTTAACTCGTAAGTGAGCACTTGGATATGGTTCTTGCGAAGTTCTTGAAGCGTCCGCCTCAGAAGTAATACCGACAGATTGTTATACCGCATGCAAAGCATTACTAACTTTCGGCGCATCGCATAGCTCTTGCCTCCGCCGCGAGCGCCGCCGTACGCGGTATGCTTTGCCGCAGACTCGTAAAACATACGTTGCTTCGGATTGGGCACTTCAGTGCATAAACGTGTGAAGATCGGCGCTACTTGCTCCATTTTTCAAGTTCCCCCTTAAACGAGAGCACAAGAGGCATATTCGAACCGTCGCTTTTTTGCAAAGCAGAGCCCGGCTTGCCGAAATGCATCTCGCATATCCATTTGCAAATGTCATATTTTAACTTGATATCCGATATATCAGACTCGGCTAACTCAAGTATCTTTCCAAGCGCGCGTACGGCGGCGTCCTTAAGCAAGTCTGAGTCTGCCTCATGCTTGCTTTCAAGCATATCTTCAGCCTCATTTGGCGGTTCGATCCTTTTTTTATTACCTGCCACTGTCAGCACCCGGAGCTGCGTCACGTGCGGTGAAGACCGCTCTGTACGTGTCACCGTTGTCCTCACACGCGGCGAAGTACTTTCCTACAAGTGCATTAAGCTCCTGCTTGTTTACCTCGGCGGTTATTATGCTCTCATCGCCTTTTCCGCTCTTTATAAGAAGGTACATCATAAACGCCGCACAAAGCGAGTTGATCTCACGTTCGCCGTCAAGCTCATTTTTTACAGCTTCAAGCTCAAGCTCGCGTCTTTCAATGAGGTATTCAAGCCTTGCCTTTTCATAAATAGAGTCAGATGATCTCTTCAAATCCGTCTTCTTCATTTGTGTATCCGTTGTCCTTTCTGTCATAATAAGCATCGGTTTCCTTGCATATCGGACAGCTCGTGTAATCGAAGGATGCACAATAGCTGCCGACAAAATTGTTACGCATTATCCTGTCCTTGAATTTGAAACGGCATACCTCGCAAAAAGTCTGACCGTTCAGTTCTTTAATGTAATAAGGACAGATAGCCACAAAAGCCATACTAATCTCCCTTTCTCCGCCATAAAAGCGGTACGTTATTTCTTGTTTCATGGAAATACCTCTCGGCTTCCTCGCGCCTTAAGCACACATCACATCCGACAATAGCACCCGAGCCGTCTATGTAAAAATGATCGGGGTACTCGGCAGAGCACACAGGGCAGAGGATATCAATATATTTCGCATTCGGACAAGAATCGGGACAATAGTATCTGTGACATATACTGCAGATGAAAATCACTCCTTGTCTTGTCTTTGATGTTTTTTGATCTCGGTACCGTAAGATCGTGCATGTCATGCCGTCAGATCAACATAATGCGTTTTTATGAATATTATGTAAACGCTGTTTGTGTTTTTGTCAATCAATATCCGACTTGACCTGCGCACAAATTGCACATACGAAATTAACTTTCGCATTGCTTGCTTATGATACCACGAATAAGATTCCATGTCAATGATTTTGCACATATTTCTCCAAAAATGGGACATATGCGTCAAAAATGAAACAAAAATGCACGTATAATGCCTGCGTAAAATAAAAAGCGACCATCAAACGACGGCCGCAGGGAATAATTATTATAGAAAATTAATATTGATTTTTTTGTTTGCTTGTGCTACTATATTTATAGAAAATGAAAAGGAGAAAGAATATGTCAAATATCTGGCACGATATATCACCGAAAAGAATTAACGCAAATGACTTTATCTGCGTAATAGAGATAACAAAGGGAAGCAAGAAAAAGTACGAGCTTGATAAGGAGACCGGATACATAATGCTCGACCGTATACTTTATACATCAACGCATTACCCCGCAAACTATGGCTTTATCCCGCGTACCTACGGCGACGACAATGACCCGCTGGATGTACTCTTGCTGTGCTCGGAGCAGATTGAGCCTCTCACACTTGTGCGCGCCTACCCGATCGGCGTTATATCAATGATAGATAACGGAAGAAACGATGAAAAGATAATAGCGATACCTTTTTCCGATCCTAATTATAATATGTATACCGACATAAGCGAGCTTCCGAAGCATGTGTTCGAGGAAATGAGCCACTTTTTCACAGTATATAAGAACCTCGAAAACAAAACAACAGCGGTAAACGAGGTAAGCGGCAGAGAAGAAGCTATCAAGATAATCAATGCGGCTATCGATAACTACGTCGAGAATTTTTGTAAATAAAAATAACCTGTTGCTGTCAAGGCAACAGGTTATTTTTTAGATATGTGTATATCTCTGCTTATTAAAAGTTTTCGCTTGAAAAAGCAAAATCATAATCTTCTTTCAGCGATCTCGGTGAGAGCATCTGTGATGAACTTGTCTGCGTTGACAGCACCCATGTCGCCGTTCTTTCTGGAGCGGACTGCAACAGTGCCTTCGCTAACTTCCTTTTCACCGATAACAAGCATGTAGGGAACCTTTTCAAGCTGAGCCTCACGGATCTTGTATCCGATCTTTTCATTACGCTCGTCAAGGTCTACGCGCATACCGAGAGCTTCCATCTTGGCGGCGAGCTTTTCGGCATATTCATGCTGATCGAAGCCGATGGGCAGTATCTTGACCTGTGTCGGAGCGAGCCACATCGGGAATGCGCCCGCATACTTTTCGATAAGAAGAGCGAGTGTACGCTCGTAGCATCCGATAGATGTACGGTGAATGATGCAGGGATGCTTCTTTACGCCGTCGCGGTCGGTGTATTCCATTCCGAACTTCTCGGCAAGAAGCTCGTCGATCTGGATGGTGATAAGAGTGTCTTCCTTGCCGAAAACGTTTTTGATCTGGATGTCGAGCTTAGGACCGTAGAATGCCGCCTCACCGATACCGATCTTGTAGTTGATGCCGAGGTTGTCAAGGATCTTTTTCATCATAGCCTGTGAGTTTTCCCACTGCTCGGGAGTGCCGATATATTTTTCTGTGTCAGCGGGATCCCATTGTGAGAAGCGATAGCTTACATCCTCGTAAAGACCGAGAGTCTTAAGGCAGTAGATAGCAAGCTCAAGGCAGTTCTTGAATTCTTCCTCAAGCTGTTCGGGAGTACACATAAGGTGACCCTCGGAGATGGTGAACTGACGAACTCTGATAAGACCGTGCATCTCACCCGAAGCCTCGTTTCTGAAGAGAGTCGAGGTCTCATTGTAGCGAAGCGGGAGATCTCGGTATGAACGGCCCTTGTTTAAGTAAGCCTGATACTGGAAGGGACATGTCATAGGACGCAGAGCGAATACCTCTTTGTCCGATTCGGGATCGCCGAGCACGAACATGCCGTCAAGATAGTGATCCCAGTGACCCGAGACCTTGTAAAGGTCGGATTTTGCCATGTAGGGAGTCTTTGTGGGAAGCCATCCGCGCGTGTACTCCTCGTCCTCAACGAAACGCTGAAGTATCTGAATGACCTTCGCGCCCTTCGGAAGAAGTATCGGCAGACCCTGTCCGATAAGATCGCTTGTTGTGAAGAACTCAAGCTCACGTCCGAGCTTGTTGTGGTCGCGTTTCTTTGCTTCTTCAAGCTTTTCAAGATGAGCGTTGAGCTCGTCCTTAGACGGGAACGCAGTACCGTATACACGCTGGAGCATCTTGTTGTTGCTGTTGCCCTCCCAATACGCGCCTGTGCACTGTGTAAGCTTAAACGCCTTTACAGCGCCTGTAGAGAAGAGGTGCGGGCCTGCACAAAGATCGGTGAAATCTCCCATCTTGTAGAACGATATCTCATCGCCTTCCGGAACTCTGCCGATAAGAGCGACCTTGTAAGGCTCATCAGCTTTTTCCATAAGAGCGATAGCCTCGTCGCGGGGAAGAGTAAAGCGCTCAAGCTTTAAGTTCTCCTTGACGATCTTTTTCATTTCACCCTCGATCTCCTTGAGCATCTCGGATGAGAAAGGCGTTTCAGAGTCGAAATCATAGTAGAAACCGTCATCAATAGCAGGACCGATGGTCAGCTTGGTAGAGGGGTAAAGACGCTTTACCGCCATAGCGAGTACGTGCGATGCGGTGTGGAAGAATACATGCTTGCCCTCTGCGTCGGCAAAGGTAAGCGCTGCGACAGTGTCGCCGTCAGCAAGAGAGTGTGTAAGATCGACCGTCTTGCCGTTGACAGACGCCGCGATTACATCGCGTGAAATAAGCTCGGCTTCCTTAAGCGCATCGTACGCGCTTACAGCAGCCTCAAAGGAAAATTCCTTTTCGTTAATGATAACCTTCATAAATACCTCCGTGCCATTTAGGCTTGATCGTTTTTGTCCGCAGGCAATAAAAAACACCCGGGACAGAAATGTGTCCGGGGTGTGGAATTACAAATTTCCGCACGGTTCCACCCGAGCTTTAACTCAATTTTTATAAAATTACAACATGCGGTGGTAACAGTGCAAAGCCTGACGCGGTTTTTCAGCAGACGCCGCTCTCTGTAGACAGGTGATAAGCAATGTCGTGTCCGTATGGTGTACGGGATCGCCCCATACACCGATATTTTATCATAAGTTAACGATTTTGTCAATAGTGAATTTATCGTCGATTTTGGCAAGATCACAGGTGATTTTGAAAAAAACAAAGCGGATTTTGAAAACTTTTTTATAAGATATTGACACAGCGAGATAAAAATAGTATAATTAAATCAAAAAACAAGAGGCGACATTATGAAGAAGAAGCAAAAGAAAATTTTAATGGCGATGTTGGCAGTCTTATTGCTCATATGTCTCGGTGTGCTTTGGCTGTTCATACCGTACGCACGCTTTTCAAATGCGGGCAGGATAGATATCGTAAGCGTTGAAAAATATACATCGGATTCACAAACCGATGATCTGACCTCGGTTATAGATGTAAAGGAATTAAAAATGCTTATTTCAAAGCTCGAGTGTGCAAAGATACCGCTGGGCTCTGTAAGTGACGGCACAGCTTTTCCATTGTATAATATCACCTTTAATTATTTTGATGAGCAGTGGACTGTTGTGCTTGGTGAAGGTAACATCTTATACCAAAATTCGGATACGCGCGGATACATAATAAGCAACAGCCTTCTGCTCATACAGGCGCTCGATGTTCTGACGGCGAATTGATACCGCATCGTGAAAAACAGTCAAAAATAAATAAAACCGATTTTTTAATTACAATTAAAGAGCATTGTGAAATAATATACCCGTAAGGTATTATTTCACAATGCTTTTTTCGCTCTGCGCGATATGGCAGGTAAGATCATTGGCTTTGATCGCTTTGTGCGAGACAGTGAAAGCATGACCGCAACACGGAAAAGCATAAGAAACGATAAAAAAACTCGCGGCAAAAATCTGATAAAAATTTGTAAAACTTGAAAAAAGGTCTTGACAAACTTGATAGTTTGTGGTATTATATATACCGTTGAGCGAATACGCGGGTGTAGTTCAATGGTAGAACCTCAGCCTTCCAAGCTG
>JAFUMW010000049.1 GCA_017482465.1 Clostridia bacterium | reverse complement strand
TTGCTTGTATCGCTTTCAGAGCTGACCTCTGACACAATAGCATCGCTTGCATCACGCATTTCATCGTTTGATAATATAATGATATCCACCAACTCGCCTCTTTTAAAAATGTTTGTCGCGGTCTTTTGCGTAATATTTATCGTTTCGGTCGTCCGTAACATAAGTTTATCAAGGTTCACAGTATATTCGCTCATATGTAATCTGTCCTTCATCGCGGTATTCATATTTTCGGTCATCATCGGCGGCAGTGACACACCCGTAAGCTTTATCGCGCAAGAAAAGGACAACGGAATTTTCATAAGCGACGGATATAACAGCACATACATAGATATTTCGGGCGGAACGAGTGATATAAACGCTGTTGTAAGCGCAGGTGTATACGCTCACATGGACACCGATCTCGATCTCTATATGCTGACACACTTCCACTATGACCATATTTCCGCAATAAGAAAATTCAACAACTATATGCTTGTACGCAAGCTACTCATGCCATACCCACAAAACGAAACCGACAAAGAATACGCCGCAGAACTTGAATCTCTCGCAGAAAGATCGGGTATTGAATATGAATACTATGACAGCCTCTCCGCGCTTGAGATAAACGGCATCAACATCTCATTTTTGCCGTTAGTACGCAAAACCAAAACATCACACCCAAGCATTGCTTTTTCTCTCGAAAAAGAGGATACTCGGATCGTTTTCAGTTCAGGATACAGCACAAGCAATAAAGGCTTTGACTTGCTTGAAGAAATGCTGTCGGACACCGACATGCTTCTTTGTGCAACACACGGATCAAAAGTTGCGCCGCTTACAAGTGCAGTGCCTGAAGACTGCCAAGTCCTGATATTTACAGAGGATATGACCGCAGATCATTTATCAAACGAGACACTGCTTCCCTATTGCATATGCGAGATCGCTGTGTTTGACTGAAAAGTCAGCCTCATATATTTTTGACGCAAGCGTAAACAAAGAGGCATACCGGCAAGGCAAAGTAAAAACCAGTACACGCTGTACAAAGGGCATATCTGCCCGAGAAGATTAAACGGTCTGTCCGAATAGTCCCAGACATCTAACTTAAATATCATGTTCACGGTAACGCCGACGGCAAGCTCGATCACCGTGATCGCGGCAGCGCCCATGAGTGCACGGGAAACGAGCGAAAATCCGAGCGGTGCGATATTGTAAATTATAAGAAAGCAGGCGCCTCCGGTCAATACCATGCTCCAATGAGTATATCCGCGCCACACGATCTCGATCAGTCCGTACATGACCGCGCCAAGCGTAAACACAAGTAAATATTCTCTCGTTTTCGACATAAAGCTCCCCGCAAAGAAATGATATCATTGATTATCATTTACCTCTGCGGGGAGCTTTATTCTCACCGATATAATTTTATCTTTTTTTACACCTATTTAGCCTGTCACATATTGCAAAATCGGGCATTATGTGGTATACTTATTAAGATTGTCAGAGCAAAGGGGTTTATTCCGATGAAAAAGGTAAAGATCGCGGTCTCGCGTAAGCCGGGCAGGATCTCAATAGATAATTTTGACGAAGTAAAAGAATATATAACCGAAGCTGTAAAGCCGTATATAAGAGCAGACTACGGCGAAAACACCTCGCGCGCCGCTTATGATAAGCGTATGCTCACAAAGCTTAGATCCGAGCTCGAAAGCAGTATGAAAGAAGCTATCCACGTATACAGCGAGCCTTTGGACAAGGTAAAATTTTCGCTCATGCAGCTTTTCGCGATGATAGACACACCTATTGCGGCGATCGACGAGTATACAAAAAGCCGTCAACGCAAAAGCAACAAGAAGATACTCGCGTCACTGCATTCCTTTTATGAAGCAAATGCATCGCCGTTAGGCGAGCATGCGGACAGCGTGTTTGAAAGCCCCGCTTTTCTTGAGGAAAAATGGCAGAGCTCGGCAAATATCTCCATGAGCACAAAAAACGCTATCATTGACAAGATCGCCCAGGCGGCAAAGGATATCTCGACTATCGAAACGACCTGTCAGAGCCTTTCGCCGGTCATGCTTGCAAAATACTTTGAAACATTAAAGCTTGATGATGTTTTCAAGTTCAAAGAGGCTATCGTCAAAGCGGCAAACGGACGTATGCCCGGCATAATCCGCAATGCAGACACCGAATACGGCACCGGTGAGATAGTACTTCACTGCGGCGAGGAGACCTTTCTTCGCACACTCGATCAATTACGCTTGATGAACGTCGACTTTCATGTAAAGTCAAGCACATACCCGACCGTTTTGCATGAGATAAAAGAACCGGATTTCGACTCCTTTGTCGCACTGGATATCGAAACGACCGGTTCGCTCGGTGCGGCAAGCGGAGACGCTCCCGCACAGATAACCGAGATCGGTGCGGTCAAGGTAGAAAACGGTGTTATCACAGACCGTTTTTCGATGCTCGCCAACCCCGGCAGACCTATCACTCCGCACGTTGTAAGGCTTACACATATCACCGATGAAATGGTCGCGGACAAGCCTCCTGTAGACGAGGTAATAAGGAAATTTTTTGAATTTGCAGGCGATAACATACTTGTCGGTCACAGCATCAAAAGCAGCGACCTGCCGTTTATCTGCCGCGCGGCACAGCACGCCGGCATAGAGTTCAAAAATGAGTATTTCGACACCTGCGAATACGCTGCCGGGCTCAAGGAAAAGTACGGCTGGCAAAAGATCAAGCTTGAATATTTAAGCAAGCTTTTCGGGATAAATCAAAAGGAAGCGCACCGTGCTTCATGTGATGCCGAAGCGAATGTCGGCGTGTATTTTGCACTGAAGGCTCTCAAAAACGATTAACTTACAAAATCAAGGACAATAATAACCATTATAGCAATACATCCGCGAAAGGAGCGGCTTTTATGAAGAAAACAAAGATCGTATGTACGCTTGGACCCGCCTGCGAATCCGATGAGATACTTGAACAAATGATGCGTGCCGGCATGGACGTGGCAAGAATGAACTTCTCTCACGGTACACAACAGCAGCACAAGATAAAGATCGACCGTTTCAAGGCACTGCGCGAAAAGCTCGGAACACACACTCCCCTGCTTCTTGACACAAAGGGACCCGAGATCCGCATAAAATCCTTTAAGGAATCGCCTGTAACATTAAACGAGGGCGACCTGTTCACCCTATGCTTATACGATACCGAAGGCGATGAAACAAAGGTGTCGATCACACACACCGGACTTTACAAGGATATCTCGGTCGGAAGCCGCATTCTTATAGACGACGGGCTTATAGAGATGAGCGTTGAAAAGCTGAATGAGCGCGAAATCGTCTGCCGCATCATAAACGGCGGACAGGTATCCGACAACAAGGGGGTAAATGTACCCGGAGCACATCTCTCTCTCGAATTTCTTTCGGAGCGCGACCGCTCGGACATAGAATTCGGCATCAGAGAAGATTTTGACTTTATCGCCGCATCCTTTACCCAGTGTGCAGACGATATTCTCAAAATACGCCACCTGCTTGAAAGTCACAACTGCCATGATATTCTAATAATAGCTAAGATAGAAAATGCGGCAGGCGTTGCGAACATTGACGAGATACTCAATGTCGCGGACGGTGTTATGGTAGCTCGCGGCGACCTCGGAGTTGAAATACCGCTTGAGGATATACCCGTAATTCAAAAAAGCATAATTTCAAAGGCATATACCGCAGGCAAGCCTGTCATTACGGCAACGCAAATGCTTGAAAGCATGACAAAAAATCCCCGTCCGACCCGTGCCGAGATCACAGACGTTGCAAACGCTATCTACGACGGCTCGAGTGCTATCATGACTTCGGGAGAAACGGCTATAGGCAAGCATCCCGTAGAGGTCGTAAAAACAATGGTAAAGATAGTCGAGCGTACAGAAAGCGACATTGATTATTCAAGCCGATTTTCAAGACTTTCGCCAAAGGGCTTTCTTGGTGTTACCACAGCAGTGTCTCACGCGGCGTGCACGACCTCGCTCGACCTTAACGCAAAGGCTATAATCGCTGTATCGAAATCCGGCAAAACGCTTCGCATGATCAGCCGTTTCAGACCCGAAACCATAATCATCGGCTGTACTCCGGTAGAAAAGACCTGCCGCCAGC
>JAFUMW010000048.1 GCA_017482465.1 Clostridia bacterium | reverse complement strand
TACGTTCGGTATCCTTATCCCGATCGTTCTTGCTGCAGGCTTTGAGCCCACACTCCAGACGATCGCAATGTCCGCTTGCCTTGCAGGCGCGGTATGCGGCGACCACTGCTCGCCTATTTCGGATACCACTATCATGGCTTCCGCAGGCGCACAGAGCAACCACATCAATCACGTATCGACTCAGCTTCCTTACGCGATACTCGTTGCGGCTCTCTCGTTTGTATGCTTCATTCTCTCCGGCTTTATCCAGAGTGCATGGATCATGCTCCCTGTAGGTATCATACTTACAGTCGGCACAGTCTTTGTTATGAAGAAGCTTGCAAAGAAGTAATCGATCGCTTATAAGAACCGCCCATTGCTCAAACGAGCAATGGGCGGTATTTTTATGTTTCCACAATATTTATGTTAAGTATTTATCCTTTATCTATATTCTCCTTTATACTTTTAATTTCACGAAAAAGCGCAAAAATAATGCGTATACGCAAAATCGGATATAGTGCTTTCTGCATTTGGAAATAATGCATTGCTAATTTTCCTTTTCTTCGATCTATAAGCCTTAAATTTGTTTTCACTGTTTTTCATTATTTTTACCTAAGTTAATAAATTTGCATATATTAGGCCTTCACCCGTGGTATAAATATAGTATAGCATCATCTTTGTAACTTGTCAAGTGGAATATTTGACTTTGTGAGTTGTTGAACATTTATCGGATTAATTGTATACTATATTAGGGTGATAAAATGCTTGAAATACATCATGACAAATATAAATTCCTTGGTTTAAATATTGCGTATTATCGAAAGAAAAGCGGCATGTCACAAAGCCAGCTTGCTGAAATTATTGATATAAGCCGTACACACATGAGCAGAATCGAAACTGCTGAGTGTGCTGTGTCTCTTGACTATGTTTTTAGTATTTGCGATGCATTAAATGTAACGCCCCGATCACTGTTTGATTTCAGAGATTAAAATCACTTATAATTTGACCGCATATGCGGTCTTTTTTTATCTCACACTTCTGCTGATTTTATAATAACAGCCTCTCCCTGCCAAAACTGCCGCGGTTACAAAGGACGCCCGCCGTATACGGCGGGCGTCCTGCTTTTATTCCTTTTCCCAGACTATCGTGTCGTTTTCTCCGAGTGTCGCCTTTACCGTGTCACCGGCGGCAACCGCACCCGAGAGCATCGCATTTGAGAAGCTGTCCTCGACCTTGCGCGTGATCGCGCGTCTGAGCGGACGCGCTCCGTACACGGGGTCAAAGCCCTCACGTGCAAGCGCGCTTACGACTGCATTATCAAAGCTTACCTTGATATCAAGCGCGTTTATTCGCTTTTCAAGCTCGGCAAGCATCAGCCTTGTTATCTGCTCGATGTTCTCTTCACTTAACTTGTTGAACACGATAATGTCATCAAGCCTGTTCAAAAACTCGGGTCTGAAGGTCTCCTTGAGCTTTTTCATTACGACCTCGCGCATATCCTTTTTGTCACTCGACGGTGACGGTGCAAAGCCGAGTGACTTCGGCTCGACTATCGACGACGCGCCGAGGTTCGAGGTCATGATGATGATCGTATTCTTGAAATCAACAACGCGTCCCTGCGAGTCGGTGAGCATACCGTCGTCAAGCATCTGAAGCATAAGATTGAACACGTCGGGGTGCGCCTTTTCTATCTCGTCAAACAGCACGACCGAATACGGCTTGCTTCTGACCTTGTCGGTAAGCTGTCCGCCCTCGTCGTAACCGACGTATCCGGGAGGCGAACCGATAAGCTTTGACGTGTTGTGCTTTTCCATATATTCGGACATGTCTATTCTGATGATCGCATTCTCATCGCCGAACATTACCTCGGCGACCGCCTTGGCAAGCTCTGTCTTACCTACGCCTGTAGGGCCGAGGAAGATAAACGAGCCGACAGGGCGCTTCGGGTCTTTAAGTCCTGTCCTGCCGCGCCTGATAGCCGCCGCGATCGTGCTGACCGCCTCATCCTGACCGATAACACGCTTTTTGAGTATCTCCTCAAGCTTGCTCAGACGCTCGGACTCCTCTTCGATAAGCTTTCTTACCGGGATTCCCGTCCACGCGGTGATGATATCCGCGATATCCTCACCGTCGATCGAAAGCTCTGCCGTGTCGCCCTTGCGGCTGGCACGCTTTTCTTTGATCTCGGTTTCAAGCGCATGCACCTCGTCGCGAAGCTTCGCCGCTTTTTCAAACTCCTGCGCCTTTACAGCTTCGGCAAGCTCGGCTTCCGCCGACTTTTTCTTTCCTCCGCTTCTTTTATATCGGGCGTGGGCACTTGTGTTGACAAGCGCTTCTTCGATGATGCTTCGTCAATAAGGTCGATAGCCTTATCGGGCAGGTATCTGTCGGTTATATATCGCTTTGACAGCGTAACAGCCGCGTCGATAGCTCCGTCTGTTATCTTTACCTTGTGATGCGCTTCGTATTTGTCGCGCAGTCCCTTGAGTATGAGCACCGACTCCTCTACAGACGGCTCGCCGACCATTACAGACTGGAATCTGCGTTCGAGTGCCGCGTCCTTTTCTATGTGCTTGCGGTACTCCTTGATAGTGGTCGCGCAGATGATCTGTATCTCGCCACGCGCGAGCACCGGCTTTATCATGTTCGCCGCGTCAAGCGAATCATCGCTTCCCGCGCCCGCTCCGATGAGAGTGTGTATCTCGTCGATAAAGAGGATAACATTCTTGTTGTTCATAGCCTCATCGACTACGCCCTTGATCCTCTCCTCAAAATCTCCGCGGTACTTACTTCCCGCGAGCATCGAGGTAATATCAAGCGACACGATCACCTTATCCGCAAGCGACTCGGGAACATTTCCTTCGGCTATTCTTTTTGCAAGACCCTCGGCGACCGCCGTTTTACCGACACCAGGCTCACCGATAAGGCAGGGATTGTTCTTGGTACGCCTGGAGAGTATCTGTATCACGCGCTCGGTCTCGCCGTCACGTCCGATAACAGGGTCGATCTTGCCGTCGCGTGCCATTTTTACAAGATCGCGTCCGTACTTTGACAGATATTGCGATTTTTCAAGACCGTCCTTTGACTGATTCTTGCGAGTGCCTCTGACATCGCTCTCGCCGAAACGTCCTTGCAGGGTTTCATTCGGCACTCCGCCGTCTCCGCTGTTTAAGTATTCGGTGATCTCGCCTATAAGCTCGCTTACTCGCACACCCATGCTCGCAAGCAGCTTTGTCGCAACACAGTCGCTCTCATTAAGGAGCGCCAAAAGCAAGTGCTCTGTTCCGATATACTTCTGTCCGAGCTTCAGCGCGTACGAGCCCGATCTTTCGAGCAAGCGCTTGAATCTCGGTGTCATGCTCGCGCTTGAGAGCTGTGTACTCTCACCGCGTCCGGCAAAGCCGATGACCGCCTCTTCTACCTTTTCAAGATCAATATTGCAAGAAAGCAACAGCTTTTCGGCAACGCTTTCCTTGACTGCAAGCAGTCCCAAAAGCATATGCTCCGAACCGATATACGAGTGGCCGAGCTCTACCGCCGCGCTCATCGCCTGATTAACGGCAAGCTCCGCTTTTTGTGTAAATCTTATATCCATATACTATCTTCCTTTCGTTAAGACCGCGGGTGTGCTTTTACAGCATTCCCTTGATATACGATGCGCGAAGCTTGTCCCTCTCTGCGTCGGACAGACCCTCGCGGCTTGAAGCGAGCATAAGCGTTGCCGGCATCGCGCCGATCAACAGCTCGCTTAATTTTTTGTCATCCGTATCTGTAATTATACCCAGATCAACACCAAGCTTTACATCTGCGAATAGCTTTAAGAACTCACCTGACGATATCATGTACGCCGATCTCATAAGACCCTCGGCACGCATCACCTTATCGCACATGCGGTCATAGTCATCGTTCTTCATATTCTCTCGCGTCTTGCGTTCGCTTGCTATGAGCTGGTTTACGACACTTTCAAGCTTTGATATCGTCTCTTCCTCGGTTATGCCCATCGTTATGCTGTTCGATATCTGGTAGATGTACGCCTTTGCCTGCGAGCCCTCGCCGTACATTCCGCGCAGTGTAAGTCCCAGCTTTTCAAGCTGTGAAGCATATGAGTGAAGCACCTTTGTCTGGGTCAGCGCGGGCAAAAAGATCATCACAGACGCGCGCATACCCGTACCGAGGTTGGTCGGGCAGTGAGTGAGGTATCCGAGCTTTTCGTTGTATGCGTATGTCACGGAGGCGTCTATGCGATCATCTATCGCACACGCCGCTGAATACGCCTCGCGCAGTGCAAGCCCCGCGTGTATGGACTGTATCCTCAAATGATCCTCCTCACAGACCATGACCGCATCGGTCATGTCCTCATTTGTAAGCAGTACGTGCGGAGTCGACACGTTCACAAAAGCGGGACTTATCAGATGCTTTTCAACATACGAGCGGCGCTCGGTGTGCGACTTTGTACGCATATCGGTAACGCTGTAATCATCAAGCGCCGATCTTACCTTTTCGATGATCTCGTTTGCGCCGGTCTCGTCGAGCATCGGTGCAAACGGATAATCCTTTATGTTTCTTGCCAGTCTGACGCGTGAACTGAGCACAACGTCACTGTCCTTGCCTGTCCGGTCGAACCATGCCATATTACATACCTCCCTCGCTTGCTTCGATATCGCGTATCCTGTCGCGTATGACCGCCGCGTTCTCGTATTCTTCCTTTTCGACTGCCTCGTTAAGCTTTCTCTTCAATTCCTCAAGCTCGCGCTTTTTGTCGCTCTGCTTTTTAAGCTTAGCGGGAGCGCGTCCGATGTGGCTGACATTGCCGTGTATACGCTTGATCGGAGCAGAAAGCTCTTCTGCGAATATCTCATAGCATACAGGACAGCTTACCTTGCCGTCTTTGATGAAATTGTTTTCGTTTGATCCGCAAAGCGTACAGCTTTTGTGTGTGCTCTGCGCGCTTCTTGAAAACTGCGGGATCTTGAACAGCTCGCCGAACAGCGAGTCGCCTGTAAGTATTCCGTGCTTTTCGGCACACTCCTGACACAGCGCAAGCTCAACGCTTTGTCCGTTTATGCTCTGCTGATAGAACACTGTTGCGTTGTTTTTCTTACATTCGGTACATAACATTTATTCATACTTCCTTTCGTTGATACACATAATGATTTTACTTCATAAGTGAGAGTAAAAACTGTCGTATTATATCGGCTCTGAGTGAGTTTCTGTGTTCCGGTGCGACCTTTGAAAGCGCCGCGTTTGATGTAACCGCGTTCATTGTACGCCGAACATCGGAGTTAATGAAGCCTCTGTCCTCAAGGCTGACAAAAAACGCCGCCGCACTTTGTGCATCTATCTCGTTGCCGAGAGCGAAAACACAGTGCATGAGGTAACTGTCGCGTCCCATCTCCTTTTTGATGATACGCACGTATCCGCCGCCTCCGCGCCGGCTTTCGATAATGTAACCGCGCTCGGGTGTAAAGCGCGATGTGATAACATAGTTGATCTGGCTTGGCGCGCAACCTACTCGTCCCGCAAGCTCGTTTCTTTTGATATCAAGCGAGCCACCGTTTTCGGCGAGCATTTCTTCTATCATTTGTGCTATTGCATCCGATATTAACATTTCTTCACCTCATTTTTGACTTTCTTTGACCTTACATTTGAATTATAGAGCAAAAGTCAAAGAAAGTCAAAGTCAAAGAAAGTCAAATTTGGACGATGAGAAACGATTAGACCGAAAAAATCCGCGATTTTCTCGCGGATCCTCGTTTTTTCTCATTATTTTGTGAAGATAGGGACATCTTCCCCTCATACACGACCAAAGGTCGTTTGGAGGAGAAGGTAGCGAACGTAGTGAGGCGTATGAGGAGATCATCAATATGGAATGTTATTAGATCAAAGCGCTTGTCCTAAGAAAAACCACTTTTTGCTCAACAACGCAATGATTTAATTTTTATCAGTGATAAATGCTCTCCTCATCCGTCACGCATTCGCGCGACACCTTCTCCGCTGGAGAAGGCTAACGTACGCTTTTATCTGCTTCATACAGGGTGAGGACGTAAAAATTCATTGAGTTACGAAAGGCTCCCTCTGTCGAGGGAGCTGGCAGTTGTTCCTCATCGCAGGATTCATACTCGCCCTGTTGACTTACATAGACCATAAAAAGAAATAACCGCTCAGCGCCCAACTGAATGCGGTTATTTCTTTAATCAAATTTCGGGGAACAACCGTCATCGGTGCTCCTGTGTTTTTATTACATACTATTCAGAGCTTTTTGTCATTACCTATTTATCAGTTTCCGTCTCTATAGTAGTTGATAAGACAGCCTGAGAGGATGATCTTGCGCTCGTCGTCGGTCAGCTCTCCAAGCGAGAGCGTGATCTCACGCACTGTGTCGGACACCACGTATGCCTTTATCTTATCTGCCTTATTCACGATAGCGTCACGGATAGCGGGCACGAATACATGGTCGCCCACATTCCATAAGTCCTTTTCCTCGGTCACGAACGGCAGCATACCCCAGTTGATGAGGTTGCTCCTGTATCGCTTGGTCGCGTACTCCCCTGCTATATTCGCAAGTCCGCCAAGCACCTTCTGACAGGATGCCGCCTGCTCACGTGCAGAGCCGTCGCCCGGCTTGAGTGCGTATATCGTGCTTCCGACAGCTGTATTGTTCGGGGCTACGCTTACGCCTGCCGCCTTGAGCTTGTCGTATACTTCAAGCATCGTTTCATCGCTCACGCCGAATTCTCTGTCGTCCTCAAGCTCCTTTACCGCCTTTGCACGCTTGACGTACTCAGGGTCTTTACGCGAAAGCGTAAATTCGGCAAGCTTCAACGGGTTCGAACGGTAGGACGATGTTTCGCCCGAGGGGATGAGCTCGTCTGTAGTTGTTACAGGGTCGGTTATGACCGATACGACCTTTAGCATTACATCGTCTGTCAGCGCTTTCATCTTCGGCCAGTCGGTAATATTAGGTCCGAATTTGAGCTCGGAATTGCTGTCTGCTTTTCCAAAGCCGTTATAGATACGGCTGTTGTACGCGCTGTCGTCAAATTTATATTCATGTACACGCTCGTCATATTCGATCTCGGTCGCGGGGGTAAGAATACCGCCGCGCATCGCTGTTGCCGCGATACTGCGTGCGTCCATAAGAGCGACCGACGAGAGCTGACCGTTTGACGGCTTTGAGCCCTCTCTGTTCGGGAAGTTACGTGTTGAGTGTCTGATCGAAAGTCCGCCGTTGGCGGGAACATCGCCTGCTCCGAAGCAAGGACCGCAGAACGCACTTCTGAGTGTTGCACCCGCGCTCATAAGCTCGGCTGCCGCTCCGTCACGCATAAGCTCAAGGAACACAGGCTGGCTCGCGGGGTAAACCGAAAGCGCAAACTCACCGCTTCCGATGCTTGTGCCGCGAAGAATGTCGGATGCCGCTGTCAGGTTATCGTACGTACCGCCGGCACAGCCTGCGATAACGCCTTGATCTACTCTTATACCGTCCTTTGTGATCTTATCGCAAAGACCAAGCTTAAGTCCGGGAGTTTCAAGCTGTGCAAGCGCATCGGCTTCTACCTTGGCAAGGATGTCATGTGCATTGTCGCAAAGCTCGCGTACTGTATATGTGTTACTCGGGTGGAACGGGAGCGCGATCATCGGCTCGACCCTGGAAAGATCGACCTCGACAAGTCCGTCGTAGTATGCAACCGAGCCGGGTGCAAGCTTCTTATACTCGCTCGGGCGCTTATGGTTTTCAAAATAAGCGCGTGTGATATCGTCTGTCATCCATATGGACGAGAGGCAGGTGGTCTCGGTGGTCATTACGTCGATGCCGTTTCTGTACTCTATCGGGAGATTAGCTATACCCGAGCCGATAAATTCGAGCACGCGGTTCTTAACGTAGCCGTTTTTGAAGACCGCACCGATAATAGCGAGCGCAACGTCCTGCGGACCAACGCCCTTTTTGGGTGTGCCGTCAAGCTTTACGGCAACAACGCCCGGCATTTTTACATCATATGTACGTGAAAGCAGCTGCTTTACAAGCTCGCCGCCGCCCTCGCCGATAGCCATCGTACCGAGTGCACCGTAACGCGTATGGCTGTCCGAGCCGAGTATCATCTTGCCGCATCCGCTCATCATTTCACGCATAAACGAGTGAATGACGGCCTGATGTGCGGGGACGTATATGCCGCCGTACTTCTTTGCGGCGGAAAGACCGAACACATGGTCGTCCTCGTTGATAGTACCGCCGACAGCGCAGAGGCTGTTATGGCAGTTTGTGAGGACGTACGGGAGCGGGAATTTTTCGAGACCCGACGCACGTGCGGTCTGTATGATACCGACGTAAGTGATATCGTGGGACGCGATAGCGTCGAATTTTATCTTTAAGTTATTTTCGTCGTCAGAGGTATTATGAGACGTGAGTATGCCGTAAGCAATGGTATTTTTCTTAGCCGAGGTTTTGTCGGTGTTTTTACCGAGCGAAGCAAGCTTTGCCTGTGCTTCGGGGGTATCTTCGATTACGGCGAAATCATTATCGGGGAGGATATACACTCCGTTTTCATAAAGTTTTATCATTTGTTCTGATCCTTATTTTGTTTATGTTTGGGGTAGGTTTCTGGTACTTGTTTTTCGGCGGGTGAGTACCCGCTTTTGCTGAATTTGATGTTGATGCACGTAATGATTAGTTTTGGGTTTGGGATAGGTTTATGGTACTTGTTTTTGTTTGTTGAGATTGTTTGTTACCCTTCCGGGGGAGTCGCTTTCTGCACGCGCAGAAAGTGACCAAAGACGCGCGTAAGGGAAACCTCGCGGTTTTCCCTTACGTATCCCTT
>JAFUMW010000047.1 GCA_017482465.1 Clostridia bacterium | reverse complement strand
CAGGTAACATACCATGCCTCGCCCATGCTTTATTCTTTATTATTTTCTTCTTTGTTTTCGTTTTTCTTCAGGTCCTTTTTACCCGAAAGCTTTATCTTGTTTTCTGTTCCCGCAAGAAGACGCTTGATGTTCTCCTTATGCTTCCAGATAATAAGTATGGCAACTGCAAACGAGCATACTATCGGGACTATGTCATATTCACCGAGACGATTTAATATTATCGGGTAAAGCATCATTGCCATTACAGAGCCGAGTGAAACATACTTGTATCCCACAACAAGTATTACAAAGATCGCAAGCAATATAAGAAAGCAAATGGGATTTGTACATAAGATCATCGCCGCGGCGGCGGCTACGCCCTTGCCGCCCTTAAAGCCGAAGTAGCAGGGATAGATATGTCCTATAACACTTCCGAGACCCGCTATGTACGCGCCCGGCTCACCGAAAAGCAGGCGAGACAAAAGTATTGCGAGTACCGTCTTCATAAGGTCGCCGACAAGCGTCATAGCCGCCGCGCCCTTTCCGTATGTTCTGAGCATATTTGTCATACCCGCGTTCTTACTTCCGTAGTTGCGGATGTCGTCCTTGTAAAAGATACGCGAGATTATTATCGCGCAGTTTATACCGCCGAGAAAATAACCGAGCGCAAGGCTTATCAGTCCGAATATTATCGGGAACGCAATGTGTATGCTTTCGCTTGTATCAAGAAAAATTCCAAGATCCATAATATTTTTCCTCTCTTAATCAAGTATTGTCTCCGCGCTGACGGATGACAATCCGTATCGGCGTTCCCTTGAAGCCGAACACCTCTCTTAACTGATTTTCAATATATCGTTGATAAGAGAAATGGAAAAGCTCGGCATCGTTACAGAAGATAACGAATGTTGGGGGAGCGACAGATGTTTGGGTCATATAGTATATCTTAAGGCGTTTGCCCTTGTCCGACGGAGGCTGTACACGTGCCGTGCAGTCATTGAGCACGTCGTTGAGCATACCTGTCGTTATTCTGAGCACGGACTGCTCGCGCACATAGTTTATGGTTTCAAAAAGCTTATGAAGCCTCTGTCCTGTTTTTGCCGAAATAAACAACAGCGGCGCATAGGTCATATACGAAAGCGAGCGGTATATATCGTCGGTCATTTTATTTACAAGCTTATCACTCTTTTCCTCGATCGAGTCCCACTTGTTTATGGCGATGATACACGCCTTACCTGCCTCGTGTGCTATACCTGCGATCTTTTCGTCCTGCTCGGTGATTCCCTCGTTAGCGTCCGCCATGATTATGCACACATCGGCACGCTCGACCGCCATTTTTGCTCGCAGAACGCTGTATTTTTCGATAGCGTCATTCACCCTGCTCTGGCGTCTGATGCCCGCTGTGTCGATGAAAACGTACTTACCGTACTCGTTTTCGACCTTTGTGTCGACCGCGTCTCGTGTTGTTCCGGGGATATTTGACACGATAAGCCTTTCTTCGCCGATTATCTTATTTATAAGCGAGCTTTTTCCTGCGTTCGGCTTACCGATGACCGCCACCTTGATAGCGTCATCGTCATCATCCTCGATTTCATCATCCGGGAGATAATCAAGCACTCTGTCAAGAAGGTCGCCCGAGCCTGTTCCATGAACCGATGAGAGTGCGACAGGATCGCCTTCCATACCGAGCTCGTAAAACTCGTAGTATTCCATCGGGAGATGTCCCACCGAGTCGATCTTATTTACGGCAAGAACGACCGGCTTGCCGCTCTTTAAGAGCATTACTGCGATCTCCTTGTCATCAGCGGTAACACCTGCGCGCACGTCGCACATAAAGATGATAACATCCGCCGTTTCTATCGCTATCTGCGCCTGATTACGCATCTGCTTTAATATTATGTCGTCGGTCTTGGGTTCTATACCGCCGGTGTCAACGAGCATCAGCTTGCGTCCGCACCACTCGATGTCGTAGTAGATTCGGTCGCGCGTTACTCCGGGCGTATCCTCGACTATCGAGATCCTTTCGCCCGCGAGCTTATTGAATAATGTGCTCTTGCCGACATTCGGTCTGCCGACTATAGCTACTATGGGTTTTGCCATTGTTCTGCCCTTTCTTTCAGTCTCATTTTGTCTCGCCGACAGGGGTGGTCAGCTCGGTAAAATAGCTCTTTACGTATTTTTTATTTGTAAGCTCAGCCTCAAACTCTGCCACATCGCCAAGGACGTGTATCATATCGGTTATAACACCGAGCTTAAGGGTGCTTTCGCTCTGCTTTATATAAAATTCGGGGTAGATCGAGTAAAGCGGATCGTACTGCGATATGATATCGGTGCAGTTTGTTTCTTCAAGAAGCTTTTCGTATCCGCGGGTAAGCTTATATGCACCCGAGGCAAAATCGTTTTTGAAGCCGTTATAGTCAACGATGCCGTCAAAGCTTATCAGCTTCGCACCGACGAAGTCTATATTGATGCCGTACGCAAAGCCGGTCGTATACGCGTCTCCCTCGACAGACACGCTTCCGCGGCAAAGCGCGGATATGAGCTTGTCTCCCTTATATGTTACGTTGAACGAGTCGATATTATATTCTATACCCGTCTCGGCACCTGTTTCGGTTATCGCGGTGTTCATCTTCTTTTTCGCATAAGAATAGATGAGCGCGTTTACCTTTTCTTCGATCTCTGTGTCACTGTAGCCTGTTATCTGCGGATAGATAAGGTTTGCGGTGTATGTGCCCGCATCGACCGTCTCCTGTCTGATCTCGACCGTGTAAAGTTCGAGCGGGACCTCGCTCATTACAGGCTTTGTGTCCTCTTCGGTATCGGTCTCACTTTCACTGTTATCGGTCAAGCTCTCGCTTACGGTGCTGTCATCCTGTGTTGTCTGTAATTCTTTATCCTCAAAGCATCCGCTCATGCTCACTGCAAGCGCGAGCACCAACAGTAATGCTGTCAGTATACTGTATTTTTTCACAGATTTTCTCCTTTACCATCTTATTCGTACAGCACGGCGGACACGATCTCCGCTCCGTCGTTGCCTACCGGGTACACGGGTACGCCCAATTTTTCGGAAAGCTCACCGATCGACATATTATCAAGGAAAAGTTCGCCCTCGCGTCTTACTGCGACCTCCGGCACGAGCAATCTTTCTCCGAGCTCCTTATGCTTAAGCTGTGTGTAGATATCGCTTCCTGTCAGAAGTCCCGCCACCGTGATATTTTCTCCGAAAAAGTCATTTTTTATCTTATAAACATAGCATTTCAGATCATTATAGCACATTTTTTCGATCTTTTCAACAGTTCGGCAGATAAAATCGTATGCCGCCTCTCCTGTTGCTATTGAAAGCACACGCTTTTTCTTGAGAGTCGCCTCTTCGATGCAATCGAGTTCAAAATCGACCTCGTCCTCGGACGAGCGTATGCTTCCGACACCGTCTTCAAGCTGCGGATATCCCTCATAGTAATCGGCATCGGGCATAGGCAGTCCCGCCTTGAGATAGAACTCATCAGCGCAGAAAAACAGTCGCTTGCCGTACTTCTCCTTGCATTTATCGCCTATTCCATTGACCGCGTTTATGACCGCCAAGCACTCCTCCTTGTCGAACATTTCAAGCGGATAAAGCTTATCCCTGTACTTGGTAAGTCCGGCAGGAACTACAGACACTCCCAAAAGCACCTCATGGTACTTTTCCATCTCGCGCATTGAGTACTCAAGAGCCTCTCCGTCGTTTATGCCGCGGCACAGGACTATCTGAAAATTAAGCTCAATACCCGCTTGTGCGAGTCGGTCAATATATTTAAGCACCTTACCTGCGTTTTTGTTACGCATCATCTTCACTCTGAGCTCGGGATCCATCGTATGCACCGATATATTGACCGGGCTCATCTTCATCTCGATGATACGGTCTATATCATCTTCGCTCATATTTGTAAGCGTGACATAGTTACCCATGAGGAAGGAAAGGCGTGAGTCATCGTCCTTGAAGTATATGGATTCACGCATACCGCGCGGATTCTGGTCGATAAAGCAGAAAATGCACCTGTTTTTGCAGGTCTGCTTTTCATCCATGAGATAGGTCTCAAATTCAAGTCCGAGGTCATCATACTCGTCCTTCAGCATGCTTACGCGGATGCTCTCTCCGTTACGCACAAGCTCGATATCAAGCTTGCTCGCACATATTCTGTATCTGTAATCGAGCACGTCGCGTATCTCGTAGCCGTTTACCGAAACAAGGCTGTCTCCGGCTCTTATCCCGGCGCGCTCAGCGTGCGAGCGTGCTGTTACTTCCTTTATCAACACCATGCGATCTTATGTCCTTTCAGACGGTAAGCTTTATATCCTGTCCGGGGCTTGTACGAAGCGATATCTTGTTAGCTACTCCGCTGTCGTTATCAGCCTTTGCCTTTACGACCACTCTTAATTCATGCTCCTTACCAAAGCTTGCCTCAAACGGTACGTTTACCTTTATGTCCTCGGCATTATCAAGCGTCATTACAAGGCTACCGTCAATGAAAAATTCAATTTTTTCTCCGCGTACGCCCTCAAACCAGAAGTAGTTCTTACCTGTGCTGTTTGATTCGGGTATGCGGAACTTTGCTCTGTACATAACGTATCCGCTCTTGAAGCCCTCGATATACCCCTGTCCCGGGTTCACGCTCTCATAGCTGTTCATATCGTTATCGGGAATAGGTAGCGAGCCATCCGGTTTTTCCGTGTCAGGCTTACTTACAAATAAAGATGAGACTTCATTGTTATAGGATGCGTATATATACTCGTCGCCGTCCTTTTTGGTAATGTCGAATGATACCGTACACGGCTCGATGCCCTCAGCGCTGACTTCAACGATAGCGGGAGCGTCCTTGCCGCTCAGCGTAAACAAAGCCTGAGCGTATCCCGCAAACAGCGAGCGCTTCGGTTCATGATCTGACTCATGACAGTTCGGGTCGCCGTTTCCGACACCGAGCAGCTTAAGTCCGTCTGAATGGTTAAAGTATATCATATCCGAGGCATCGGGGATGATATTGCCGTCTTTGTCGGTGATATGGACGTTTATTATGACTGCGTCCTTACCATCGTTATATATCTCGCGGCGGGACTGCTCACACACAACTCTTGCAGGCTTACCCGGAGTAACAGCGGTATCCTCTGCCGCGATGCTTCCGTCTTTACCGTATGCGACAAGCTTAAGCTCGCCGGGCTCGAAGTCAACATCCCATTCGGTTATGTTATTGTATTTGTATTTTGTTCTGTCAGGTGCTTTTCTGCCAAGGCTCACACCGTTCAAGAACAGCTCTGTCTCGCATCGGTTTGTGACAGCGCCTATACGCAGTGTATCGCCTGTCTTATGATTCCAATGTCCGATTATATGTGCAAGCGGCTCGTCGGTGAAGTAAGCCTTGTTGATATAAAACGAATCCTTTGGAAAGCCGCAGGTATCCATGATGCCAAACTGCGATGATATCGACGGCCACTCAAATGGGGTCGGCTCTCCTCTGTAGTCAAAGCCTGTCCAGATAAATATCCCTCCAACATACGGGTGGCTCTTAAGCTCATCCCAGGTCTCGCGGATGGTCTGTCCCCACGGCACTGCTTCCTCGTCAAAGCCCGATAGAACATTTTTTGATCTGTCTGTCTTATAGCATCCGCGTGTTGTTACCGCGCTGTTGTTTTCTGCGCCTATAAGCGGCTGGTTCGGGAATACTCGTCTGAAATCACCCCAGTCGCAGATGCGGTAGTTCATGCCGGTTACGTCCATAGCGTCCGAGCAGCCCTCGGGATCAAGGTAGCCTCCGCTGATAGCCCCCGTGATGATACGTGAGTCATCATGGCGGACAATTCTGCTCTTCATTCGGTTATATATTCTCTTACCCGTT
>JAFUMW010000046.1 GCA_017482465.1 Clostridia bacterium | reverse complement strand
TCGTATTTCCGGAACACCTTTCGTAAGATCGGCATGGCCTTGCGGGCGATGAGAAAGAGGCCGAAGCCCAAAATGGGGATCACCACCGCAAAGACCCAGGCCATGCTGCCGCCCATGTAAAAGGCCATGAAGAACGCAAAGATCATCATGAAGGGGGAACGGAAGGCGGTACGCACCAGCATCATGAACGCCATCTGCACAATTTCACCTTCGGTGGTCAGACGTGTAACCAGCGATGATGTGGAAAATTTGTCGATATTTTCAAAAGAAAAATTCTGGATACGGTGATACATGTCGCGTCTTAAATTTTTTGCAAAGCCGCAGGAGGCTGTTGCACATGTGTTTCCGGCGACCGCTCCGAACATGAGTGAGAAGCATGCCATTACGACTAAGAGCGCACCGTATTTCGCGATGGTTGTCATGTCAGCACCGGCTTTTATCGCGTTGACAAGGTCAGCTGTGATAAAAGGGATAAGACATTCCATTACCACCTCAAATACCATAAGCAAGGGTGTGAGCAGGGTCTCTTTTTTGTACTCACGTATGCTTTCGGCGAGTTTTCTTAACACTTTAACTCCTTCTTTCATTATTTATATTACACAAAAGTCAACAAAGAAAATTATACAACTTATAAAAAACAAAGTCAAGCGTATATATAAATAAAATTGAATGTTAACATTCAATTCAAATTTTTGGTTAGTATTTCATTTATTTTACATAATTTGAACAATGCTATTGCATATGTAAAAATTTATGATATAATATACGATGTATATAATCAAAATAAGGATGTAAAAAGATGACAAAGAAATTCTCGAAAATGAATGAAGCCGCGTGGGTTCTCGGTATACTCATCTGCGGATTCGGTATCGCACTGTGTACAAAAGCAGATCTCGGACTTTCGATGATCGCCGCGCCTCCGTTTATTCTTCACTGCAGGCTTTCACAGTTATATACGGTATTTACGCAGGGTGTGTGCGAATACCTTTGGGAGGGCGTGTTGCTCGTAGTATTGTGCGCGGTGATATTGCGCTTTAAGTGGCGTTATCTTCTTTCGTTTATAACAGCCGTACTGTCGGGCTTTGCGATCGACTTCTGGCTGCTTGTTCTCGGCGGCGGTACACCGTACGAAAGCATGGCTTTGCGTATAATCGCCTTTGTTATCGGTTCGGCGTCGATCTCGTTTGCTATCGCGTTCTTTTTCAGAACGAGTATGCCGTTGCAGGTATATGAGCTTTTTGTTGCAGAGATCACAGATAAATACGGTTTTGATCAGACCAAGGTTAAGAGCTTGTTCGATATATCAATGTTTGTTATTACTGTGATACTTGCCGTTTTTGTAAATAAAAGCGCACAGGGCATCGGTATCGGAACGGTCATCGTAACATTGCTTAATTCTCCTATGATAGCTCTTGCGGGTAAGATCTTAGACAGGTTCTTTACATTTGAAGCAAGGTTTCCGCGACTGCTTTCGTTTGTCGGACAGAAATGTAATTAAAGTGGTGGATACATATGAAGATAGTGTTCAAATACCTAAGACCGTTTTTCGGTATAATGAGTGTCGGTCTGTTTATAAAGATCGCGGGTACGCTTGTTGAGCTTGCGCTTCCGTACATACTCAGTCACATGCTCAAAAATGTAGTCGCACTTGAAAGTGTACGGCTTGTAGTCACATGGGGGCTTGCTATGGTGACGTGTGCTGCTCTTGCATGTATATTTAACATTATCGCCAACCGCATGGCGGCAAAGGTGGCACGCGATTTTTCGCGTGCGGTCAGACACGACCTTTTTGCAAGCACGCTCAGACTTTCGGCGGCTCAGACCGACGCTTTCACGATCCCGTCGCTCGAGTCGCGGATAACGACAGACACGTACAATGTACACCATTTTGTCGGTATGATGCAAAGGCTCGGTGTGCGAGCGCCGATACTGCTTATCGGCGGCATCGCGATCACTCTTATAATGGACAGCTATCTTGCGCTTACGATGATCGCGGTCCTTCCGTTTATATTCGTGACCGTTTATTTTATATCTAAAAAGGGTGTGCCGCTTTACACAAAAGTACAAAAGGCGGTCGACAGAATGATACGCGTGGTGCGTGAGGATACGCAAGGAATACGTGTTATCAAGGCGCTTTCCAAAAGCGAATATGAGCATCGCCGATACGACAAGGTAAACCGCGAGCTTGTTAAGGAAGAAAAGCGCGCCGGTGTAACAATGGGACTTGTCAACCCGATAATGACTTTGCTTATGAACTGCGGTATCACGGCGGTAGTCGCGCTCAGCGCATCGCGTGTTGCGGGGCACAAGTCAGACCCCGAAACAGTTATCGCGTTTATGCAGTATTTTACGCTTATATCAATGGCGATGATGTCTGTGACACGAATGTTCGTAATGTTTACCAAGAGTGCGGCATCGGCAAACAGGATCGCAGAGGTGATAAATGCGCCGTTTGACCTTACGGTTAAGTCAGAAGCGGAATATCCGCGCGTCAAAACCGACGCGCATATAAAATTCGAGAAGGTGAGCTTCTCCTACAAAGGTGGTAAGAACGAGCTTGAAGATATAAGCTTTGAGCTTAAGCGCGGCGGTTCTCTCGGTATAATCGGCGCTACGGGAAGCGGTAAGTCTACGCTTGTAAAGCTTCTTTTGCGCTTGTACGATGTTGACTCGGGTAAAGTTCTTATCGACGGACGGGATGTACGTACGATAGATGAGACCGAGCTTTATAAAATGTTCGGCAACGTGATGCAACAGGATTTTCTGTATGCGGATACAATAGAAGAAAATATCCGTTTCGGACGTGAGCTTTCTCGAGATGATATAGTAAAAGCGGCGAAGATCGCGCAGGCCGACGAGTTTATAACCTCGTTTGCCGACGGATATGAGCATATGCTTTCTCAAAAGGCGACTAATATTTCGGGCGGACAAAAGCAACGTGTGCTTATAGCAAGAGCGGTTGCGTCAATGCCGGAGATACTGATACTTGATGACAGTTCATCGGCGCTTGATTATAAGACCGACGCAAATCTCAGAGTCGCACTCAAAAATGAAATGCGCGGTACAACGGTCATTACAGTGGCTCAGCGGGTCAGCTCGGTCAAGGATTGCGATCTTATACTTGTACTTGACGCAGGCAGGATAATCGGTGCGGGAACGCATGATGAGCTTATGAAGACCTGTACGGAGTACAAGGAGATAAGTGATTCGCAGTTAGGGGGTGCTTTCGTTGAATAACGGAAAAATGATGGGTACATCCTCAAATAAGGCAATGAGATCACCTATGCCAAAGGAAAAGATAGATGCCAAGCGAGCACGCGTTATACTTATCCGTCTAGGCGGATATATAGTGAAGTATTTTCCGCTGTTCTTGCTTGCGATACTTATGACGCTTTTATCAAATCAGCTCTCGCTTCTCGGACCGATGTATTCGGGTGATGCGATCGACGCGATCTCCGCTGTGGGCGGAGTTGACTTTGCGGGTGTATGGCAGAGCGTGGTGAAGATGATAGTCTGTTACGGCTTGTCGGCACTTCTTTCCTATCTGCTCGCCGTGCTTATGATAAACATAAGCCAAAAGATAGTGTACACGATGCGCCGACAGCTTTTTGAAAAGCTGACCACGCTTCCGGTCGGTTACTTCGATACCCATGCGACCGGAGATATAATCAGTCGTATCTCATATGATATTGATACCTTGAACTCAATGCTTTCACATGATATTGTACTGATAATGACGAGCATATACACTGTTATAGGTTCACTTATCTTCATGTGGCGGATATCTCCGCCTATGATAGCGGTGTTTGCCGTCACAGTTCCGGCATCTGTACTGTTCACACGCTATCGCTCGAAGCGTGTACGTCCGCTTTTCAGCCTGCGCTCTCACAAGCTTGGTGAGCTTAACGGCTATGCGGAGGAGATGCTCTCGGGTTCGCGTACGATACATGCTTACAACCGCGAGGAAGAGATACTCTCGCGATTTGAAGAGCGTAACCGCGACGCGATGGACGCATATTATAACGCCGACTACTATGGAGCCGCTATGGGTCCATCGGTCAATTTTATCAACAATCTCTCGATATCTCTGGTCATGATACTCGGCGGTATACTGTATATGTACTCACAAAGCGGCGTTGTCAAAGCGGGCTCTCTGTTCTTCATCACGCTCGGAGGTGTTGCCGAATTTGTTCAGTATTCGAGAAAGTTCGCCGGTCCAATAAACGAGATCGCAAACATGTTAAGTGAATTTCAGTCGGCATTTTCGGCAGCAGAGCGCGTATTTCGTATTTTTGATGAGAAAAGCGAGGAGGCGGACCGTGATGAAGCCGTCATTTTGTCCGAGATCGCAGGCGATGTGCTTTTCGAAAGTGTGGATTTCGGATACACGCCCGAAAAGCGCATACTCAATGATGTTACTATAAAGGCAAAGCCTGGGCAGACAATTGCCATAGTCGGTCCTACGGGTGCGGGTAAGACAACGATAATAAATCTTCTTATGCGCTTCTATGACATTTCTGACGGCGCGATATATGTTGACGGCAACGAGATCCGTGCGATCAAGCGTGACTCGCTACGCAAGGCGTATACGATGGTGCTTCAGGATACATGGCTCTTCTACGGTACGATATATGAGAATATCGTGTACGGGCGAGAGGACGCGACCTTTGACGAGGTGCGCGCGGCGGCAAAAGCGGCAAGGATAGATACATATATTGAGCATTTGCCTGACGGATATAACACTGTGCTTTCGGATGACGGTGTGAATATATCAAAGGGTCAGCGTCAGCTTATCACGATAGCGCGGGCGATGCTTTCAAAATCTACTATGCTGATACTCGATGAGGCGACATCGAATGTTGACTCGCGTACCGAGATAAAGATACAGGAAGCGATGAACGAGCTGATGCGCGGACGTACCTGTTTTGTGATCGCGCACCGACTTTCGACTGTAAAGAACGCTGACATGATACTTGTCCTGCGTGACGGAAGGATCAGCGAAAAGGGAAGCCATGATGAGCTTATGGCTCAGGGCGGCTTCTACAGCACACTTTATAATTCGCAGTTTGTGTGAAAAGATGGGGATACTCCCCATCTTTTTGTTTTATAAGAAATGAACGTAATGTTAATCTTTGATGCATTTGGTTGACAAATGTTAACCCGCATGTTATTCTATAGATAACAGATGTTAACCAAAAGGCGGTGCTATGATGAATATAAATTTGTCAGATGGAGAATGGAAGATAATGAAGCTTTTGTGGAGCGAGTCCCCGCGGACTATCGCGGAGATCGTACATTTGCTTGAAAATGATACTGCATGGTCGAAGACCACTGTTTTTGTTATGCTTAAAAGGCTGATCGCAAAGGGCGCTGTACGTGTTGATAACAGCGGACGGTCGCAGAAATATTATCCGATAATATTACGAAAGGATGTTACACCCGAGGAAACCGATTCGTTTCTTTCGCGTGTATACGACGGAAGCGTAGGCATGATGGTGTCCTCGCTCGTGGGACGTCATGCGCTGTCAGATGAGGATATCGAGCAGCTCCGAAAGATACTTGACCAGGCTGAAAATAAAAAGTGAAAGGAGAACACATATGTTGACCCATTTGATCACATTGTCGGTATTGATTGCCGTTATGATGCTTATACGCGCTCTTTTCAGGCGCTCGGTCTCGCCGAATATAATGTATGCTCTTTGGCTTGTTGTTCTAATAAAGCTGTGTGTTCCGTTTTCGCTTTTTGAGGCGGATATCGGATTGGGATACACAAAGGGGCAAGCAGCCATAGATGCACCGAAAATCGGACATGGCGCGAATCTGCCTGTTATTGAAAGCACATATGAGCCGCAAGCGATACAAATGCCGGATCAGTCTGTGAGAGAAAACATACCTGTGCAGAGCACCCCTATTACTCCTGAGGCAGAAGAAAACGCTTTCAGTATTTCAGATCATGAAGAATATGATGTGAAGATAGTAGTGTGGATAGGCGGTTCTGTTTTATTTGCGGTGATTTTTGCCGCTTCGGCATGTGTACTTATGCTGAGATTGCACGGTGACCGTGTACTTTATAAAACACTTGGGCGGATAAAGGTGTATGTGTCCGACTCGGTCGGTACACCGTGCCTTGTCGGTTTTCTGCCGTCGATCTATCTGACACACGAAGCCGCGGGCTCGGAGTCGGAAAGTACGGTGCTGTTGCATGAGTGTACGCATTTGCGTCACGGTGACCATATATGGTCTGTCTTACGTACACTTGCCATCATTGTATATTGGTGGAATCCGCTTGTATGGGCGGCGGCAATATTTTCAAAACAGGATGCCGAGCTTGCATGCGACTACTCTATAGCAAAGCGAATGAGCGATACAGCACGGATAGATTACGCTCGTATAATCGTTGATATGATACCGAAAAAACGCGGATACACGGTCGGTCTCGGCGGCGGTTCTGTAAAGGACAGGATAGTAATGCTTACCAAATGGAGCAAAAAGCGTGCTTTGGCGGCGGTTATAGCTGTTATTCTTACCATAAGTGCGGTCGGGTGCTCATTTATCGGTCAAAAGGAAAAAACGGAAGAAGTCACTGTGATGATAGACACAGATCATTATTCGTTTGCAAATGAAGATCATGTGTTGACTTTGCCGAATGAATATACCGAATTTTACTTGATTAATCCCGAGGGGGAAGAAATGCCCGAGGACGCCTTGTTCACGGTTTATTACAAGCCGGCATATGAGCGTATGCCTGATGCGTCTTTCGGACTGATGTTTTTGGTATATCAATATACACGAGGAGAGCTTGAGTTCCTGCTTGCAAGCGATGGCAGCGGTATGGAGCCGTTTGCCACAGACGGTGAATACTACTATATACTCGCTTATCCGACAGATGTGACATATGATCCGCTGAAGGGTCAGAATTTCGGTGAGATATCGGATGCGTGCAGGGAGATGATCCGGACATCAATGGTATCGGCAAACGGTTGGAGCGTTTATGACTCCGAATCTGCGTACAGCGAGCCTACGTATTTCGGTGACCATGTATATTTACACTATTATCCGTACCGTGCGTATCCGGGAATACTCAGCATCGAGGAAAGTGAGACGTTTTACTACACTCTCATGCTGTCACAGCCGGCTGACAAGGGCGAGAATGGTATGTGGTGCGTCGAGAGATGGAATGCTGAAAACGACAGGTATACAAAGCTCGTATTTCCCGACAGCGGGGACTTGTCTGCTGTCGATTACTACGCAGAGCTCCAGCGTAAATACGTGCTTTCGGGAGATACATACTACAATAACCCGGTAAACGCGGCGCTTGTATGGGTAAAGGAGTATTTCGGGCATGATGCGGCAACGCTTGACAGCTTTGAAATAAGCGGAATATCGACATTTCCCGAGTTCTTGCCTAAAGTCACGCCCGAATTGCTTGAACGTTTTGAGCAGATCGGAGTCGATTACCGCGATCGTTTTCTTGATCGGGAATACATTGACGAGGTTTATGATATTTCGTATTTTTCAAGTGCCAAAAACGGAGAAGAGCTCATAATATCACAGGACACTCTTGACACATGGGAATATGAGGTCTTGAAAAACAAAGAAGCGTACTCACAGGCAGATATTCCGATATTGTACAGGTTTATCAAGCATTTCGGGATCGAAAAGGAGTATTTTCTTGCATTGAACGAAAGCCGTAAAAATTCGGTGGGTAAAATGACTCTCGACAGCAATATAATTGAAGCGTTGTATATTGAGGACGATGAAAAGAGAATGCAAGCGCTCTTAAATCCTTTTTCCATGTATTTTGACGGACATATATACACATGGATAGAGCTTAATGCCGAAAGTGAAGGGAAAAAGCTTATTGAAAGCTTCCCGAAAGCAGTGGCAGAGGATTATATAAAAAAAGCCGAGTCTCAGCCGAAAGAAGCATTTGCATCGGAGATAAAAAGGTATCCGTCGATAGAGAGCATTTTTGAAGAGATAGATGGAAAATACAGTCTGATGCCGCAGGAGAATTATGAGTATGCGGCGTACAGCTTTGTACATCCCGATGATTACCGAAAAGAGTTGGGGGAAGAGAAGTATGGAAGGCTGAAAGCGATCACTGTTTCAAATTACAATTTTACTTACGCTGTTGACGAGTCCGGCGTTTGCAAAATTTATATCAGCATTAATGCACACGGCGATCTGTTTGGTAAGATCATGAACGGCTGGAGCACTCACGAGGTTTATGTAGGGGAAAAGGGACGTTATGTTGACTGCTATGACGGTGAGATTGGAAGTATGTCCGAAGCAGCACTTGAACTTGCAGATTATATGGCTTACACCGGTTCTTACAAATTTCCGGAGGACGGCATAACGAATATGAGTGGGCTGTGCGGTTATATTATAAGCAAGCTTGAAGCTAAGGGTGAGCCGGCGAGCGCCGATGCAATAAGAGAATATGCTGAAAAGTGCTTCAAAATAAGCGATATCACGCTGCCTGATGATCTGCTGTATGACGAAACAGACGGTACATACACATACGCTTCCGATAAGCGTTTTGGATTGCCGTACTATATTGTGGGGGACTATGCATCACCGTATTCACCTGTTAATCTGACCGTGTGGTATTACACGGATCACTCTCGTTATTTTGAATCGCATATGTATGAGTACCAAATGAGAAAGGTCGACGGTGATTGGGTATTCACGTCGTCGACCATGGCTGTATACTCTCCGTATGAACCAGGAGTGTATAGAAATTGAGTATATCTTCAATACAGCAAAAAACATAATTAAAAGTTTTTAAAAAGGGTGCGGGGAGAACTTCTTATTAAAAAGTTCTCCCCGCATAAATCATTCAATAACCTCAAACCTTGTAGCGACGATACGAGTGTTTTCTTTTTGAACACTGATAAAGCCGCCTTCGCATTCGGCGTGTATCTCTTTGCCGTCTTCGGTTACGATTTTCGCTTTGCCTTTGCCCAGTGGTGAGGCGTAGTCGGTATGATTTGCGAGCACACACATATCACCGCCTGCCGTTCTTACGATGACCTTTATTACCTTGCCGTCATATTTTATCCCAGACATGGTGACTACCTTCAAATCAAAGCTTGTCATGCCTTTGCCTCGCTTGCTTTAGCCTTTTCCACAGCTTCCTCTATTGTACCTACGAACAAAAATGCCGATTCGGGCAGGTCATCGTGTTTTCCCTCGATGATCTCCTTGAAGCCGCGTATAGTTTCCTTGATAGGTACGTATTTACCCGTCATGCCTGTAAACTGTTCAGCGACGGTAAAGGGCTGGGACAAAAAGCGCTGTACCTTACGTGCGCGACTTACCGTGAGCTTGTCCTCTTCCGAAAGCTCATCCATGCCCATGATCGCGATAATGTCTTGTAATTCCTTATATCTCTGGAGTATCGCCTGTACCGCGCGTGCCGTTTCATAATGCTCTATGCCGACGGTGTCGGGCGAGAGGATACGGGAGGTCGAGTCGAGCGGATCAACGGCGGGGTAAATACCGAGCGAGGATATCGCACGCGAAAGCACTGTTGTAGCGTCAAGGTGGGCGAAGGTCGTTGCGGGAGCGGGGTCGGTAAGGTCATCGGCGGGAACATATACTGCCTGAACCGATGTTATCGAGCCGCGTTTTGTTGAGGTGATGCGCTCTTGGAGCGCGCCCATTTCGGTTGCAAGCGTAGGCTGATATCCGACCGCAGAGGGCATACGTCCCAAAAGTGCGGATACCTCGCTTCCTGCCTGGGTAAATCTGAATATGTTGTCGATGAAGAGAAGTACGTCCTGACCTGCTTTGTCACGGAAATATTCCGCCATAGTAAGCCCGGAAAGCGCTACTCTCATTCTTGCTCCGGGAGGCTCGTTCATCTGACCGTACACAAGTGCGGTCTTGTCGATAACCCCCGACTCTTTCATCTCATTATAAAGGTCGTTTCCTTCGCGTGTGCGTTCTCCGACACCCGAGAACACCGAGAGACCGCCGTGCTGCGTTGCGATATTGTTGAT
>JAFUMW010000007.1 GCA_017482465.1 Clostridia bacterium | reverse complement strand
TCTTTACAAAGAGGACAAAACGTGATAAAATTATGAATGATGCATTTCACGGAGAAAATAAAAATGAACAAAAAAGCAGGATTTCTTACACTCGGCTGTAAGGTAAACCAATACGAAAGCGCGGCGATCGCCGAAAGACTTTCAAGCCTCGGCTTTGAGATCGCAGACTTTGAGGACATATGTGACTATTACATAATTAATACCTGTACGGTAACATCCGAAGCCGACAGAAAATCTCGTCAGATGATACGCCGTGCCGTAAAAAACAACCCGAATGCGCGCGTTATCGTCGCCGGATGCTACGCACAGATAAACGCAGACGCACTTGCGTCTATCCCAGGTGTGGATGTCGTACTCGGCTCACGTACAAAAATGCGAGTGGTCGATAAGATACTTGAACTCGAGGCAGGGAAGAACGGCGGAATCGACGTAGCGACACTCTGTAACGCGGGATTTGAAAAAATGATGCTCGACGGAAGCTTCGGCGGCGGTACGGAGGAGAGAACACGCGCGTATGTTAAGATCGAGGACGGATGCGACTCGCATTGCACTTATTGTATCATTCCGAAGGCTCGCGGTTCGGTGTCCTCAAAACCCCCGTCAGATGTGCTTGAAGAGGTTGGCAATCTCGTAAACAAAGGATACCTTGAAGTAGTTCTCACAGGTATAGAAACAGGCGCGTACGGCAAGGATTTTAGTGACGGATACACACTTGCCGATCTGCTTGAAGAGGTCGACAAGATACCCGGACTTGAGCGTATACGCTTAGGCTCGCTCGATCCTTCGATAATGAAACCGGATTTCGTAAAGCGTATATCGCGTCTTAAAAAGCTGACACCGCATTTTCACCTCTCGCTCCAGAGCGGATGTGATCGTATACTCGCGCTTATGAAACGTAAGTATAACACGAAAATGTTGCTTGAATATATGGATAATATACGCGCAAACATTCCCGACGTAATGTTCACAACAGATATTATATGCGGTTTTCCAGGTGAAACAGACGCTGACTTTGAAGATACCTGTGAGTTTGTGAAAAGGGCAAGCTTTTTGTCGGCGCATATCTTCGCTTACTCCAAGCGTGAGGGAACGCCGGCGGCGGTAATGCCGGATCAGGTGCCAGGAGATATTGCATCGGCAAGAGTGAATAAGCTGTACGCGATCGTTGATGAGGTATCACGCGAAATGCTCAAGGCATATGACGCCCGGGAGATGACGGTTATACCCGAGGATCATAAAAACGGTATTGCACACGGTCATACGGCAAGCTTTATCGAGATTGATATACCTTGTGATGAAAAAACGTATGAACAGATACACGGAAAAATAGTGCCTGTACGCCTTGCCGTGAATGACAGGGGAGTTGTAGGGGAAATATTATTACAAAATAATTACACTTGACAAAATACACTTGAAAATTACAAAAAATGGTGTATAATTGATAGTACCACAGGGAAAGGAGCATATTCATGGCTGAAAAAACGTCAGTAAAAAGCGTTGCACAGAATAAAAAAGCATTCCATGATTATTTTGTGGACGAAAGATATGAAGCCGGAATAGAGCTCTTCGGAACTGAGGTAAAGAGTATACGAAACGGCGGAATCAACCTCAAGGACTCGTATTGTATGATCGAGGCAGGCGAGCTTTTCGCGGTAGGTATACACATAAGTCCTTATGAAAAGGGAAATATTTTCAACCGCGACCCATATAGAGTAAAGAGACTCTTAATGCACAAAAAGGAGATAAATAAGCTTCTTGGACAGATAACGCAAAAGGGATATACCCTTGTGCCGCTGTCGGTGTATTTCAAGGGTTCAAGGCTCAAAATGGAGCTTGGACTCTGCCGCGGTAAAAAGCTCTATGATAAGCGTGATGACGCCGCGCGAAAGCAGGCAGACCGCGATATCGAAAGAGCACATAAGGAAAGATATTAATACCAAAAATTTCTGTATTGAGCGCATAAGTGCGGTGAAGCCCCTGTATGTAAGCTTTTCGCAAACTCTGTCCGATCGGTAAAACGATTTGCTGAGTGTTGGGGGATGGGTTAAGGACGCGAATTTTCGTTAGCTTTCCCCGATCAGTAAAACAATTTGCTGAGGTGTTGGGGTATGGGTTAAGGACGTGAATTTTCGTTAGCTTCCCCCCGATCAGTAAAACAATTTGCTGAGGTGTTGGGGTATGGGTTAAGGACGCGAATTTTCGTTAGCTTCCCCCCGATCAGTAAAACAATTTGCTGAGTGTTGGGGTATGGGTTAAGGACGCGAATTTTCGTTAGCTTGCCCCGATCAGTAAAACAATTTACTGAGGTGTTGGGATATGGGTTAAGGACGCGAATTTTTGTCAGCTCGTCCCGATCAGTAAAACAATTTGCTGAGTGTTGGGGGATGGGTTAAGGACGCGAATTTTCGTCAGCTCGTCCCGATCAGTGAAACGATTTTCTGTGATGTTGGGGTATGGGATTAAGACATAAAATTTGCATAAGCTTCACGCGCTGTTTAAAAAAGGGTGCGTAAAGGTTTCGACGGGGATTTTGAGGTATGGTAAGCGAGTAGAGTTTGGGACAACTCTTAAATAAGTTCTAACTAAAATTAAACGCTAACAATACAGAATTAGCAGCAGCGTAAGCGCATAGCGCACGCTTGTCGCACACGGAAGTACCGCGAGCCGTGTCCGGCATCAAATTAAGCGGTGAACGTGAACGGCCTGTTCGTCATTGAAGCCGTCACGCAGTAAATGGCTGCCTTGTGTGAAAGCCTGCCTATCGGCGAGCGCATAAGAAAGACTAAAAGACAGGCTACACTCGTAGAAAGCTGTATCAAGAGGTTTTCGGACACGGGTTCGACTCCCGTCGCATCCACCATAGTAGCGTGATGATATTACTGTCGGTAGTGTCATCACGCTTTTTCTTTTCTAATCCAACATCGCCGCTAAAAAATCAACTGTTACAAGACAACAAATATAATCGATCTTCTTTATGACCAAGGACGAATGCTACATTACAGAGGAGACAACACAGACTTTGTCACTGTTTTGTTATCTCCTGCCCATTATCTCAAATCCTTCTTGACAAAAGTATACCGTAATGCTATAATGACCTTGAACCAAACCTAAAAGGAGATAACCATGAAAAACATAACCGATATTGATAAGAATTTTGTCGTTGAAACTAACATTCAGCGAGAGGGGATCAAGTTTTATGACGCGGAAAGCGAGCCCTTTAAGATCTACGGTGTTTTCAAGGAGGACGGACTTTTCGTAAGACTTCCGAAGGCAGTTGCAAAGGATGTAAACGAGGGTGTAAACGACCTTAACCGCCATACTGCAGGCGGACGTATACGCTTCAGAACGACAAGCCCTTACGTTGCGCTCGTCGCGAAGATGAATTACGTGTTCAAGATGCCCCATTTTGCGCTTACCGGCTCCGCAGGCTTTGATATTTACGTAAAAGAGGGAACAGAGCAGATACACGTCGGTACGTTCAGACCTGTTTTTGAGATTACCGACACGCTTGAAAATATTATCGATCTCGGCGCGCCCAAAATGCGTGAGATAACAATACATTTTCCGCTTTACGCCGGAGTTAATACTGTCTATCTCGGACTTGATGAAAACGCAGAGGTGCTTGAGCCTGTCCCCTATAAGCACGAAAAGCCGGTGGTCTACTACGGCTCGTCCATAACACAGGGCGGATGCGCGTCAAGACCCGGTAACGCTTATCAGTCGATGATCTCGCGCAGACTTGACTGTGACCATGTTAATCTCGGATTTTCGGGAAGCGCGCGCGGAGAAGAGCTTATGGCAAAGTACATAAGCGGGCTTGATATGTCGGTGTTCGTTTACGATTATGACCACAATGCCCCAACACTTGAACATCTTCGTGATACACACGAAAGAATGTTTAAGATAATACGCGAGAATAATCCCGAGCTTCCGATAATAATGATGCCGAGACCGAGACCCGGTACGCACCCTAATGAGGTTGCGCGCTTTGCGGTAATCAAGGCTACGTACGATAACGCGGTAGCCGCAGGCGATAAGAACGTCTATATCATCGACGGTGCAGCGCTTTGCGCTCTTTGCGGTGCAGAGGGAACGGTAGATACCTGCCACCCGAACGACTGGGGCTTTGCTTCGATGGCAAAGGCGGTCGGAGACGTTTTGGAGGGTATACTTAAATAAAGC
>JAFUMW010000045.1 GCA_017482465.1 Clostridia bacterium | reverse complement strand
CGGACAAGCTGAAAATTCCGACACTGTTCACCGAGGGCTGGTATGATTTCTATATCGACGGAATGTTTGATATGTGGTCAAGGCTGCCGAAATCCACAAAATCGCGATCCGCACTTGTTGTCGGACCTTGGGGTCACGGAACTACCCTTCCGGATGACAGCGTATACCCCATTGATAACGGCGGTATACCCGATGACAGCGCTGTCAGATTTTTCAACAGCATAAGAGATAACACACCGCATGACACCTTTAAGCTCGGGCAGGTAAACTACTACTCTGTTGCCGGCGACTTCTGGACGACCGATGAACACGGTACTGATGAAATGAAGCTTTACTTTAACGCCGACGGTACGCTTACCGATAAAGCAAGCGGCTCGGGTGAGCAAAGCTATATATACGATCCGGACAAGCCTCTTGATTATTTCAAATTCCATAGCATCTTCAAGACCGGTGATCCGGTTGACGGAGTTCTGTCATTTGTCTCGCCCCCCTTTCAAAATGACACCGACTTCTACGGAAAGATACGCTGGTGTATGAAAGTGAAAAGCAACTGTGACGACACCGCGTTTTTCATGCGTGTTTACTTTGTTGAAGACGGTGTAGCATACAACCTCACCGAAACGATAACATCACTGTCAAGCATAGACGAAAGCTACAGAGCAGGCGATGAATGCACTATAGATATACTTACACCGCCGATCGGCTTCACGGTCAAAAAAGGCAACAGCATCCGTGTTGACATTTCATCTCACAGCGATAAATATGTTCCGCACTCAAACGTAAAGGGACATTGGGCGCTTGTTAACGAAAGTAGGATCGCACAGAACACTGTGATATGCGATAATAACGCATACATCGCACTTCCCGTATGTGCCAAATAAAAAAATGCCGAAGCACGTGCTTCGGCATTTTTTTATTTCACTCTTACTGCGGCAAAGCCGAATGCCTTGATACTGCTGTCAAGCACTATTTCATCACCCTCTGTATGACCGCTGCAGTTTATAAATTCTATCTCCTTCGGCTCATTCGGAAGCACTATACGCACGTTATCCGCCTCGTCCTCAAACAGATTCCACAAGCCGACCGCAAGCTCGTTTTCATCCCGCTTTGCCATCACGTACATATACGGATGATTTCCGCGGACATATACGTTGTCTTCAGCCCTTGTGAGCCATTCACGCAGAGAATTTACAAGCCTTGCACGTGCGTATGAGGTAAACCAACCGTACCTCACCATAACGCTTTCGGCATCAAACAGATGCACCAAAAAACGCATCCCCTCTGCATTTTCATAAGTGTAAGAACACGCATTCCCGCTTTCCTTGCTGTCAAAGCAGGATACGATCTTCGCTTTATCCGAAAGGCTTGCCTTCTCGCAGTATGCACCTGCCTCAACGCGTGTGTATATTTGCTCGTCTGTAAAGTATTCGCTCGCTACGTCATTCAAACGCTCTCCAAACTCCGTAACGCCGATATCAATACCGCGCTCACACAAAAGCTTTGCCGCCTTGAGGTCGATGATCGCACCATATTTAAGCTCGTCTGCGCTTATGTACCTCGCGTTTTCACCGAAAACAACATTTATGCTTCCGTCCTCGTACGAGATCGGAAGCGACGCTCCCGTAGCAAAATACAGCGACGGATATCGCGTTGAAAATTCGGCTCTTTCAAGCTCGGCACAGTCGGCTATATGCCTGTTTTTATAGGTCTGCATCACATTGTACGGACGTACGCCGATACATTTTTTGCCCGAGAAGATGCGGTCTATGTCTTCATAAAGCCTCTTGTTTTTCACCATGCCGTCGATATATCCCGTTTCGTAATCGGCATCCGAAACATAGTCAAGCATATATTTGAGTATTCCCTCGTTTGAGCCGTCGGCACGAAGTATCGTGTCCATGCACTCAAGCCTTGCACTCGAGCAGGAAAACCTAGGACGCGGAAATACGTCTCCTTCACTGAAAAGCTCTATGTCGTCATTCTTAAACCAGCTTGCTTCCGTACGCGACAGCTCAATAAAAACGCCGAGCGGGTATTCCTTTGTTGCAGACACCGTCCAATAAGGTGCGCCGAAAAGGCGCATGAACGGACGGGTGTTACCTGCCATAACACGGGAGATATCAAGCATAGTGCAATCTAAAAAGTCAAAATTCGGGTTGGCGCAAAAGCCGAGCCTTGCCTGCGGATCTACGCTGTCAAGAGCTTCGCGCATCCTGCGTGAGATGTTAAGCATCGACTCACCCTGCACCTCCATAAAGGCGTTGCGATACTTGTTCGGCCCACCTAAAAGTCCCTTTTGTACTATCTCCTCGCGCGTTATCCTCTCTCCAAGCTTCTTTTCAAGCGCCGCCATATGATGCTCACAAAAACATCCGAGAGTACCCTCACCGCGAAAGCCCAGGCGAAAATCGTCATCGATAAGTATCATGTCCGCACCGCACCCTGCAACATTTTTCACCCAGGTACACATATCGCTTATAAAGCGTTCATCCATCGGGCAGAACGCCGCTGTATCCACTCCGTGAAGTGTGCGTATGCTTGTATACTCGCCCTTTTGTTTAACAGGCGAGCCGTCGTGTCCAAAGCTTTCGCCAAGCCAGACTAAAACCTCAAGACCGTTTTCCTTGTAGTAGGGGATAAGCTCTCTCAAAAGCTCAAGGCTTTCCTTTGAGGAAAAAGCATGACCCGGCTCACGCAAGAGTGCAAGAGCTATTCTCTGCGCGCCTGAGCGCTTCATTTCGCAAAGCGTTTTTTCCTTGTTGAAATGACCGTTTGTTATTGTAGTCGGAACGGTTACCTTGTACATGATTTTTCTCCCTTATATGTTGAGAAGTATAACTGAAATAATGCCTGCCGCGTAGCCCAAAAGCTGTAATTTTGAAAGTCTTTCCTTGTATACGGTAACAGCTATAATAAATGTGAGCACTATACCGCCAGCCGATATCGTCGGGAATACGACCGAGCTTGCAAGCGCACCTGTGATTATCATTACCAAAAGATTTGTCGCTCCGTTGGCAAGACCCTTGGCAATACCGCACGAGAGTGTTCCTTTTATCTCTTGCTTTAAGCTTTTGGCGCTAACAAGACCGAGCACGAGCGACACAACCGCGGAGGCAAAAAGCGCGACCATCATAAATTCGCTTTTGTACGCTCCGTCAAACACCGTCTGCTCGATCTTCTGCACCACCGAGCACATACCGTTTCCGATAAATGTTATGACTGTGAACACTACCCACAAAGCCGAAAGCTTAACGTCTTCCTTTTTGATATTTACAAGGAAAAGCGATATAAGTAACAACCCCATTCCTATGTAAGAGGTCGAGCCGAGCCGTTCATCAAGAAAAATAATTCCGTGTAAGGTGGGGAGCAAAAGCGAATATGAGATTATAAGCGAGGTTATCGAAAGCGAGCCGTATTTTATCGCAAGCACGAGTCCTATCGACGCACTTGAGTGCGCCAGCGCAAACAAAAGCGAGTACGGCAGAAATTCGATGTTAAAATCGAGTCTGAAGCCCGATGACACCAGAAAAAAGATCAGAGCCGCAAAGGCTGTAACAGCATTGAACAAAAAAACATTCTGATGCCTGATATCTACGTTATATTTTTTCGACATCACATTCTGCACCGTCACAAATATAACGATCAGCATTAAAAGCGCGTATTCCATTATTTACCCCAAGCAGTTATATATCAAGCAGTGTATATTTAGATTATACACCCCGGCAAAGCATTTATCAATATAATATCTTCACGTAAAATTTAGTTTTTGTCACTACGATATTGACATAATCACACATTTCGGCTAAAATAAGACGTAAGTAAAGAGGTGGTATAATGAGACTGAAATATGACGTTGCCAAATTAAGCATACTTATGCAGGATTTTGCCAATATTACAGGCTTGAGCATCGCTCTTTTTGATACCGGATTCAGGCAAATAGTCTGCTGTTATCATATCGCTCCGAATTTCTGCAAGGAACTGCAACACTCAGCAGAATTTGCCCAAAAATGCCTTAAATGCGATCTCGAGCTGTTAAACCGTGCCGGGATCAGCGGCAAATTCACCTCGCATGTATGCCACGCCGGGCTCGTGGACGCGGTAATGCCGATAATTGAAAATGGACTTGTGCTCGGGTACATAATGCTTGGCAGAATGAGAAACGGCGAGCCTGATGCGTCATTGCTCGGACAGTGTAACTTTGAAAAACTCAAAGAGTATTTTTACGAGCTCCCGTACTACGACGAAAAGCGAAGCAAGAGTGCTGCGAGCCTTGCATCTATAATAGCCGCACACATCATTTTAGGCGGCATGATAAGACATGATACTGACAAAAATATAGAAAAAGCCGCCGAATATATAAGCTCGCACATAAATGAACCGCTCTCTGTCAAGAAGCTGTGCAAGATAGCGGGAATAAACAAAAACGCATTGTATGCAGGCTTCAGGGCGGCTTACAGCACCACTGTGTGCGATTACATAAACAACAAAAGGCTCGAGACGGCGAAAAGACTACTTTGCAGTACCTCTCTTGCGGTATCCGAGATCGCCGAACGCGTGGGAATAGAAAATTACACATATTTCTGTCAGATCTTCAAAAAGCATACGGGTCTGTCACCACTGAAGTACCGCAAAGCACACACCGTATCATAATATCATAATATTAACAATTATCTCGTTGACAGATGCGAAAAATATTAGTATAATATTGTTAATGTAAATAATCCGGAGGCAACAAATGAAACCTACAAAGATCATTTCTGTAATTATCGCGGCGGTATTGCTATGCTCGCTTTCATCCTGTGCAAAAGTAGAGCCCGGCGTTCCCGAGGGCTGTGTTGAAATCTCGGCCGAAAATATCGGATATCATTTCTTTATGGTTGAAGACTGGCAGGTCGGTGAGCAGAACGGTATGACATCCGCAATGGTAAGCGAATTTGACACGTCAAACGTATCCATGATGGGCTTTGACGCGGGCGAAGCAAGATCATCTGAAGAGTACTGGGCACAGTTTTCGGAAGAATTCACCACCGTACTCGGCGAGATCACATACGAGGAAGAGGGTACGGACACGACTCTCGGCGGTAAGAATGCGAAAAAATACATCTATACGGCAGATATCGGCGGCAAGACCTACAAATTCATGCAGATCGTCTGCTACCTTGCAAACGCGCAGATGTTTACTTCCCAGCCCGAGGTATACGTTTTCACATACACGGCTGTTCCCGAAAAGTATGACGAGCATATCGAAGACGTTATCTACATGGCGGACAACATCGTATTCGAAGAATAATGAAAGAAATATATTTTGACAACAGCGCAACGACTTCGCTTTGCCGCGACGCATGCGAACGCATGAAGGATGTCATGGAAAACCTATGGGGAAACCCGTCCTCCATGCATGAAAAGGGCGTTGAAGCCGAAAAAGCTGTCACACAGGCTCGTAATGAGATACTTACCGCGCTCGGCGTAAAGGGGCTTTCGTCGATAGGCGACAACAGGCTTATATTCACAGCTTCGGGAACAGAAGCCGACAATCTCGCTCTGCTCGGAGTATGCTATTCAAAAAAATTCGTTCCCGGGAAAAATATCATCATATCCGACAGTGAGCACCCCGCAGTGCTCGAGCCCGCCGCCAAGCTTGAACGCGAAGGCTATACGGTCGTGCGTATCCCGACAAAAGACGGCATACCCGACATGGATGCGCTTGAAGACGCCGTTGACAAAAACACCGCGATCGTAAGCGTGATGCTCGTCAACAACGAAACCGGCGCACTCAATGATATCAAGCGCATATCAAAGCTTGTAAAAAGCATAAATCCCGAAGCTCTGATCCACACAGACGCAGTACAGGGATTCATGAAAATGAGATTCACACCGACGTCGCTCGGCGCTGACCTTATCACCCTCTCGGCGCACAAAATACACGGACCTAAGGGTGTCGGTGCTCTATACGTTGATCCCGCGGTCTTCAAGGCGCGCAAGCTCGTGCCTATAATATACGGCGGAGGACAGGAAAAAGGCTTTCGCTCCGGCACCGAGAACACGGTCGGTATCGCAGGCTTCGGAGCGGCGGTAAAGGCAGGTATGCAGACTCTTGATCCGGATATCGCAAGCATGATAAGCGTACGCGACCATATCTGTAACACTGTAACAAATGATCCCGCTTTTGCAAATATCAAGCTCAACATCCCAAAGGGTGAGCGCGCACCGCATATCGTGAGCCTGCGTCTGCCCGATATCAAGAGCGAGACTATGCTCCACTACCTCTCGCGCGAGGGAATATACATTTCAAGTGGCTCAGCATGCTCATCAAACACAGGGCACGTATCCGGAACACTCATAAGCTTCGGCTTAAGCGAACGCGAAGCCGACTCAACACTGCGCGTCAGTCTGTCAAGGGACAGCACAAAAGAGGACGCGGACATCTTCTTAAAAGCACTGCTTGACGGAACAGGCAAGCTTATATCAATGAAAAAATAATTATTTCGGAGGACATTATGAAACTCAGAGCACTCGTTTATTCATCAAAAGGCAAACTTCACACACTCGCGTCCGACATCGTTTCCAAGTACGCAAGCGATGTTGCAAACAGCTACGACAAGATTCCGCCGGCATACTCATGCAACAAGGAACGCCTTGTCATAATCGCCGCGACAGTTTCAAAGACGGTCGACACCGCTCTCGAACGCTTCTGCAAGGAGCTTACAAGTGAACGCGCAAACAATGTCGCATTCATTATCGACGGTCCGGCAGAGGGCGCTGATGCTATTAAGAAGATAACTGCCGAGGCAGGAGCAAATGTTATAGATGAAGTCCTCTTTGTGAAGGGCGGACTTCCCTTCCTTAAGGGTGTAAAGCCCGAAGAAAAGGCAGCCGCCTACGCTTGGGTGGACAGGATCACCCCTCTTATGAAATAAGGCTGCATAAATGATAAAATACGTATTACTTGACGTTGACAACACTTTACTTGACTTCAATCTGTGCGCCGACGAGTCGATGCACAAAGCGGCAGATGGCTTCGGTATAGTTTTGCCCGAAAACATTTTCGAAATATTCCACGAAATCAACACCGAGCTCTGGCACGATATTGAAAAAGGCAAGCTGACGCGTGAGGGGCTTTACAAGATACGCTGGAACAAAATATTTGACGTTGCCAAAATAGATCTTGACGGCGAGGTCTTTGAAAAGTTTTTCGTCAAAAATCTGCACACAAGCGCAGTGCCGGTAAACGGGGCGATGAGCTTGCTTGAATATCTCGCGCCTAAGTATACGCTTTGCGTTGCCAGCAACGCCGCATACGACCAACAGGTATCAAGGCTGAAAAAGGCAGATATGTACAAGTATATGAAGCATCTGTTCATCTCCGAGGACGTAGGCGCACCAAAGCCGTCGGCAAAGTTTTTTGACGCGTGCATAGCCGCCCTCAATTGTCCTCTTGACGAGGTGATAATGATCGGCGACTCGCTGTCAGCCGATATCAACGGTGCTCACGATTACGGACTTGCTACCTGCTTTTACAACCACGCACATACCGACATACCCGACGGCATATGCGCCGACTATGTTGTAAACTCGCTTGACGAGATCAAAAGCATATTGTAAACAAATGCCGCACGGTTTTAGCCGTGCGGCATTTTTGTTCACTTTTTCAACTCAGCCACAAGCCAAGCCTTGTACTCTTTCATCTCGGCATCGTCTTTTCTTACCGACAGTACATAGTTGACCTTGCCTAAAAGTCTGCTCAAATAACTGCCGGCGCTCCCGCTTACACCGATTCTTTCCATATGTGCGTCAACGCCGTACCTGCGGCAATAGTAAAGCTCTTGGCGAAGCTTTCGCCTGTACTCGCTCGGCAGACTGAGCTTTTCGTTTACGATTATCCCTGTTACGCTCTGACGGTGATCGCTTGTCACCGTCTTTGTTTTTACGGGATTCAGGTAAAACCCGTACTTTCCAAGCTCGCGTTCAACAAGCTTTTTGACATCATTCGCATCAAAATCGCCCGAAAAGGTCATATCATCACAGTATCTGGTATAGGAAATCGAGCGTTCCTCACACCAAGCGCCGACCTTTTCATCGAATTGACGCATGATTATATTTGATATTGCGGGAGAACTCGGCGCTCCCTGCGGAAGCGATTCCTTGTAGTAGCACAGGATAGATAAAAGCACACGCACCTTTTCCGAAAATATGATTTCGGGGAAAGCATATTCTTTCACCTGCGAATAGAGAACGCTGTCAAAAAATTTGCTGATATCAAGCTTGAGTATACGCTTTTTACCCAGATGGGCACTCGCATTATGGATGACGCTGGCGCCGTATCTGTATGCACCGGCATACTTTGATATCGGCATGTGTACAAGCATTACCTCGGTTATACGGCGCTGTATGTGCTTAAGAACATCGTCGGGAACACAAAGATGCCTTATCCCGCCGTTTTTCTTCGGAAGCTCTACATTACGGTAATGGCTTTGTAAATTATTGCTGACTGCATAAAGCGTCTTTAAGCTGACACCGAGGTCCGCTTCAACAGATTCAAGGCTCTTGTATACGATCATGTGCTTCTCCGTGGACTGCAAAACAATACAATGTGTATGGTGAAACGCGAGGCTGTAGTTTTATGCACGCAGTGCATAGAAGCGCAGCGTTCTACTGCAAGCGTTTTCGCCTGAGCGAAGCGAATACGTGACTGTTTGCGATATCTGCGGCGACTCGCCGCAAACGCCGAAATTGACTAACGCTATTGTTTTGCTTTGTTTATATACAATTCTATGCAGAAAGAGGTTGCTTATGTGATAAAAAATTTTCCGTTTCGGTCATCCTCACTCTTTATATCACAGTATAGCATAAACAATCGTGATTTTCAATAGTTTTTTGCATATTTTCAAACACCTCTTGACACAGCACATTTAGTGTGATATAATCGTTTGGTCAGCATAAATATAATGAGATTTTCTCACAAACAAAAGGCACACTATATGGAAAATATATTTAATATTTTAAGTACACTCAGAGCAAATTTCGAATTCTACAGCGCAGTCGAAACAAAGATCGCAAACGCCGTGCTTACCGATCCGCATAAATTTATAACGTATTCGATGACCGAGCTTTCCGAAACACTCGGCGTTTCGCAAGGCAGTATAAATAACTTCGCGCGCAAGGTCGCGGGCGTAGGCTTTGCCGCGTTCAAGCTTCAGATAGCAAAAGAGCTTCCAAACGGCGAAACACATCCGTTCACCCCTGTCAAGGACAGCGATGGAATAAAGGATATTCTGCAAAAAAATATATCCGATCTGGTTACAACATTTCATAATACATACAATCTGAACAGTGAGCAGAGCATGAAAAACGCCGCAAGCATGATCCTCGGTGCAAAAAGGATCGAGCTGTACGGGATCTTCAACTCGGGTATAACCGCAAACAGCTTTTATTATCAGCTCGTTCAACTCGGTCTTCCCGCGTATTATATAAGCGACGTTCTTATCTCCCCTGTTTCAGCGTCACTTTTGGACAAGGACAGTCTGATAATAGCAGTGTCGTCCTCCGGAAAAACAAAAGATATAATTGACACCGTGAAGATCGCCAAAGCACAAAACGTCCCTGTTATCACCATTACCTCAAACAAAAATTCTCCGCTTGCCAAGCTTTCGAATGAAGTGCTCATTACTGCATCAAGCGGTAATTATATAAGCAACAGCAAACACGAAACACAAGTATCCCAGCTGTTGATAGCCAACACGATATGTTCGTACATCCAAAGCATAGTCGATAAGGACGGCGAAAACAGATATTTTAAGCTGTACGACATTCTTGACTCGCACAGCGTTAACGATTGAGAAAGGCGATATCATGAATTTATTTAAGAATAAAGACGTAAGAAATGCAATATTTTTGGGCACGACCTGTTCGGTGTCATATCTCGGCGTGTACTTTGCGCGAAATGTGCTCGGCGCGGTGTCGCCTCAAATGATAGAAACAGGAGCATTCACAAACGAGTACATAGGCAGCGTTTCTTCGCTTTACTTTATATTCTATGCCGTCGGACAGCTTATCAACGGCGTTATCGGAGATAAGATCAAGGCAAAATACATGATAAGTCTCGGGCTTATACTCGCCGGCGTTTGTAATTTCCTTTTCCCGTACATGATCGGCTATGAGAACGCCGCGAAGGTGGTATACGGTTTGACCGGATTTTTTTTGGCAATGATATACGCGCCTATGACAAAGGTCGTAAGTGAGAATACAACACCGATACACGCCGTAAGATGCAGTCTCGGTTACACATTCTCATCCTTCTTCGGCTCGCCGCTTGCCGGCATAGTCGCCGCCGCGCTTGCATGGAAAACGGTGTTTGACATAAGCAGTATTGCCCTGTGGATAATGGGCGTGTGCTGTTTTATCCTGTTCATTATATTTGAAAAAGCGAAGATAATCACCTATGGAAAATACAAGCCCAAAAAGGACGAAGGCGGAAGCATCAAGATCCTTATCAAGCATCAGATCATCAAATTTACACTTGTTTCGATAATCACGGGAATTATCAGAACGACAGTGGTATTCTGGCTTCCCACATATATCGCGCAGTACTTAGGCTTTTCACCCGAAACCTCCGCGCTTTTGTTTACAGTTTCCACACTTATTATATCAGCGTCGGCGTTCATAGCGATATTTATGTACGAGCGCTTGGGCAGAAACATGAACAAGTCGATACTTATCTCGTTCATCGCATCGGCTATATCCTTCGCAGGAGCTTATTTTGTTAAAATGCCGGCAGTCAATATCGCGTTTATGGTGCTTGCAATACTCTTTTCAAACTGTGCGGCGTCAATACTCTGGAGCGTATACTGCCCGAGTCTGCGTGACACCGGTATGGTATCGAGCGCGACAGGATTTTTGGACTTTGTCAGCTACATGGCAGCGGCGGCATCGTCAACGCTGTTTGCAAATTCCGTAAGCACTATAGGCTGGCAGAATCTAATACTTTCATGGTTTGCGATCATTGTCGTCGGTATTATAGTGGCGATACCGTTCAAGAAGAAAAAGGCGTGAAAACTGTTCTCTCTATCTATGACCTTTATCTATCCCCACGATCTTATAATTTTTTGATATGTCACCATTATCATAATATAAGATCTCATATTTGTCTATATAAACTTACAAAACCACGGCAAAATGTGCCGTGGTTTTATACTTATATTATCGGGAACGTGAGGATCACCTTAAATAAGTCGCCGTCTATGGAAATATCCATGCTTCCGCCTTGAAGTTCGGTAAGGCTTCTCGCGATCGAAAGTCCGAGTCCGTTACCCTCGGTGCTTCGTGACGCGTCTCCTCGCACAAAACGCTCCATCAGCTCATCGGGCGATATGTTAAGTGCCGTACGCGATGTGTTACGCAATGTGAACACTGCGTTATTGCCGACTCTTTCGAGGCTCAGATACACACGCGAACCTATAAGCGAATACTTGCACGCGTTATTCATCAGGTTTTCAAATACGCGCCATATCCTGCGGCTGTCAGCCATAATGCGTACGGGTGTTTCCGGCTGTGTGGTTATAAGCTCAAGATCTGCCGCCTGACAGCGCTGTTCAAACTCACCCGCCGCCTGTGTTAACAGCACGCCCGCATCACACGGAGTAAGCACGATCTCCAAATTTCCGCTTGACGCTTTTGATATCTCAACAAGATCCTCAAGCAAGCGCTTTAGATGCTCAGACTTTCTTACAAGCACCTCGGCGTACTCTCTGTGCTTTTCAGAGCCGCACTCCTCTTCGGCTATAAGACCTGCGTAATTGATGATCGAGGTCAGCGGCGTCTTTATGTCGTGAGACACATTTGTTATAAGCTCGGCTTTCATACGCTCGCTTTGCAGGCGTTGTTCAACAGCAGCTGCCATTCCGTCCGATATGCTGTTTAAGTTTTCTCCGTGACGTTTGAAATCCCAGAACATCATGCCTGTGTCAATACGGTACTCAAGATCGCCCTTTGCAAGCGCCTCTCCACCCTTTTGAAGCTTGCGTAAAAACAGCGCGGAATACATAACAATCGGAACCAAAACTATCTTTTCGGCGATCCACCATAATATAAGGTTGTCAGGCTCCCACCAAGACAAAAGTACCACTATAAGCTCGATCAGCGAAACAACCAAAATTATAAGCGAAGTTCTCCATATCAGCGGAATATTTGCAAATAACCCGCCTATACCTCTGAACACTTTGCCGAAGCCCTTGAGCAGTCTACGCAAAAAAGCAAGCGCCCATTTGAGTATCCTCCACAAAAACTTACAGCACATCCATGTGACAGTGTTTGTTAAAAGCGTTCTCTGTTTGATACGCGCGGATATGCTCATGCAAAGTCCGAGCGCGATATTTGCCGCAATAAAAGATGCGGCGATAATACAAATGGCAGTACCGACATCGCTGTAGTAGTAAAATCCGTCGGTCGCCAATATTGCAAACACAAACATCGCGACAATGAAAGCAAGAAGCAGATCAAACGGTATGTGATTAAGCGCACCCGGATGCAGTTCATCCGAGCGCGGTCTGCGCGCAGAAACACACATCAGCCAAATAAAGAAGACAAATGCAAGTACAAGTGCGGAAATACCGATCGGAAAAATCGTGTAACGAAAGGAATACGCGATGTCGATAAACCGGCTTATAAGCGCGTATATATCGTCAACCGCCATGCTGTCGTTTATGTAAGCGCAAAATATGTACACATTCTCGCCGTCGATATCATCTCTGTCGCTCCAGAGATCGATATAGTTTGTTCCGTCATCCGAGCTTCTCACCTCGCAATAACGGAAATACTCCCACGCCTTGCTGTCATACTTGAGAACCACGGGCGTGTTGGAGGCTATAACATCACCGTCGGGCGAAAATATCTGATAGCGCAGGTTTGTCTGATCGGATGTGAAGGCGACATTTTCGTTACCGTTCAAAGCATTGAAAACGATATTGTAAGCATCTTGATATATCCTGCCGTATACATACTCCTCGGCCAAAGCCGACTTCGGCTTGTTGTAAAATTGCATATTGGCAAGCAGTATAGCCCCGACCACTGTCACAGCAACTGTTGCAAGCGAGACGATACATAAAATAAAGCATATTATCTTTATTGGAAGTGAACGATACCAGTGTTTCATTTTTTGTCCCCCTGTATCATGTAGCCGTGTCCCCATACTGCCTTAAGATAACGGGGCTCGGCGGGATTTATTTCGATCTTTTCTCGGATATGCCTGATGTGAACGGCTATTGTATTATCGGTCGTTACCGGATTCTCGCGCCATATCTCGCGGTATATCTCTTTTGGCGAATAAACCCTGTTCGGGTTTGATATGAGTAATTTCAGTATCTCGTACTCTGTCGGCGTGAGCGATACAGCCTGCCCGTCGCATGTTACCGTTTTGGAAATGTCGTCAAGCTCGATACCGCCTACCGTAAAGCTCTGAGGTCTGACTTTTCCGCCGCCGAGCTGCAGGTATCTGCGAAGCTGTGAGCGCACGCGCGCCACAACCTCAACAGGCTGAAACGGCTTTATTATATAATCGTCCGCTCCGATGTTAAGTCCGAGTACCTTGTCCGAGTCCTCGCTTTTTGCAGTGATAAGTATCACAGGCACATTACAGTGCTCGCGTATCTTGACCATGGCGGAAATTCCGTCCATTTCAGGCATCATGATATCCATAAGCACGAGGTGAATGTCCTCGCGACCGATCACCGCAACAGCCTCAGCACCGTTATAGGCTTCATAAATATTGTAGCTTGAGTCGGACAGGTATATCTTCAAAGCATTTACTATATCCCTGTCATCATCGCATATAAGAATATTGTACATACACGCCTCCGTTTTCGTTCTGTATATATTATACATGCTTTCAGATGAATTTGAAAGAGGTAAAAACATTAAGATTTGATGAATATCGGAAACAAAATAAAACCGAAAACGCCTAAAAATGACGTCGGTTCGTTTCAAAAGCTTAATAAAACAAAAAAACTCTGCTTTTACTGCCAATATCTTTAAAATAAGAAAAACAAGGGGAAAATCGAATGATTTTCCCCTTGACGCTTACCACATCAAAAAAACTTATTAAGGCAGTGAATCAACTGTAAATTATTGGTGGAATTTTGACCTTTATTCCCACTCTGACTTGACTGCTGCTTCAGAGGTGTTATGTGGTACTTTTGTTTTTTCAAAACAAATCAATCTATCTCGGAAACGATTTGTTCGTAAGAATAATACGTATTCCCATCTATTTTTATTTGCAGATGTATATTATCTCCTGTTTCACGGCCTCCGACTGTGACGGTATACCCGGACTCAAGCTCGATATCAAACCAAAATACATCGTATTCGTATTTGATCATTTCTGACATATATTTCATTTCGTGTCTGAATTTTGCTATGAATGAACGAGGATACTGTCTTGAGTTTTTTACAGTGAATTTTTCGCCGTTTATTATTACGTAACCTTCATCATAGTATGTGTTGTATATACTTGTATTGTCAAAGTGGATCTCAACAATAGCCGAATCTCCAAATATTGGTGAAATACCGAGTTCAGAAATGTACTCGGTTTTACTCGCCTCGAGATTAGCGGTAAAATCGTATGTGATTATCCTTTATTACTGATCAAAGTTTATCGTATCTAACAGTCATGTTATACCTTCTGATTATGATTCTGTGTGCATCTTCGTGAAGATACAAAAAGTCATAATATAGTATAACACTTTTTCTCGCAATTTTCAACAGATTCCGACGATTTGCCACGAAACTTTCAAAAAGGTGTTGAGTTTAGCCATCACCTAAAAGCAAAAAACATCCCTTACATAGCTTTTAAGCCACACAAAACCGAACAGCTGTATACTATTGCCGATCGTGTTATAAAGGAATGCAAAAACGGTAATTACATAAATATTGCACCTATAAGTAAAGCCTATAGAACACATCTTATCAAGATAGAAGAAGCCTTTTATATTGATCCTGATTTTACTACAATAATTAATGATGCCGGAATTAACTTTGAGATTCTTTATTGAGTAGTATACTAAAAAATTATATTGAAAAAGCAACGCTTTGTTATTTCTGCGGATATAACAAAGCGCTACTTTGTTAGATTGTTTATTTATTTGTTATATCAACCAGTCTTAAGTATTCCCTTTCTCCATCCGAAAGACGATTATATATGAATTCGTACTCGCCGCAAGAATTCGTTTTATCGGTATTTCCATCGAAAGCTTCGAGAATACAGGTCACACGCACTAAATCGCCGTCAGTGTGAGCAGTTATATCCTTTGCGGTGTATCCCGTGGTGTATCCCCCCCGTTCATGCTGCATAAACAAGTGCTCGTCGGTAATAGTAAACTCCCGACTACTATCGTTTATAGGAAACAAATCGACTTCGCCGAGCACTTCGAACAAGACTCTTTCTATCTCATCAAGCTCAAAACGCTCAAGGTAATGGTTATTCTCAAGCACGAGTGTTACTGAACTCCTGTACGGGTGAAATGCATCATTTCTATATATAGCAAGTGTTGAAAGAAAATGCACCGCATCGAGATATGTGTACTCGTATCCATTCTCAAGCCACGCTTTTTCCATTACGTTTTCCACAAGGTGGCAAGTCAGAGAAGCCGCCTGCTTCTCGGGAGTTATCTCTGTCATGTCTGCGACTTCGGGTATTTCTTCCATAGTCAACTTCAAAATTGCAATTCTACCGTTAAATTCGATTATTATCCTGGAGTCGTAGCCAAAAGCAAAGCTGTATTCGGGAATATTTGTTTTATAGATAGGTTCAATCACCACGTTACCTTCTGTATCCATCAAGCCTAATCTACCCGAATAACGTGAATCGTCCTCACTTTTTACGATGTACGGAACCAAGCCGTTATACACGTTACCAATGCTGATAAGTGTTTCTTCACCCTTGTACTTTTTGAAGCCCTCAACGTATTGAGTAAGCTTATAGGTTGTTTCCTGCACGAACAGATAAGTTTTTTTGTCAGAATCAGTGCTGACACACTCGTTAGGATTAACAGACAAGTACTTTCCGTCGTTTGTTTTTACAATAGTATTACCGTTACTAGTGAAATGCGTCATTTCTGGATACGTACAGTCAAATGCGCGGTTTCCTTTTGTGTCTATCGCATTATATTCTACAGTGATACCCTCATCAAGCTTATCGTAATAGTTTCCGTAATCAGGAAATACGGCGTAACCGTTGAAAAAGTATAGAGGAGTGTCGTCAGACCAACGTATGTCTGTTATTACGTCGCATTCGAGTGTAACCTTTTTGCCATCCCACTCTACGCTAACGGGCGCAGGTATGTCAGCGGTGTCAAATTCATAGTCATTAGGGGAAAACGTATATTCAAATCCATCTGCTTTGGTAGTCGCTTCTTCAGTTTGCGCAGGTGTAATGACTCGGCACGCAGCAAGTAAAAAAAGTGTTGTTACTGTAACAGCTGATATCAATACAATTCTAAATGCCTTTTTTAGCATAGCATTGTCTCCTCTTGATGAAGTTTATTGCATCCAACTACATTATACACTATCTTTTTATTTTTGTAAAGAGAAACGTTCTTTCATTTGGTATTTCTGCTCCAGATTCGGATATTTCGATTAGAAAACTGTATGCCTTAACAGCGTGTTTGAAACACCATTCATATCCAACAGGTAATGTATAACTTATCATATCTCTGGTTTTCAAATTCACTTCTACAGTACCTTTATCTTTGCTATCTTCTGGTATATATCGCATTTTGCTGTGTTTCCGTTAATTACAATGTTATTTAGTTTAACCATATCATTTACCCCCTCATAATTCAACATCGGATAATCCTAACTGTTCAATGAGGTTGTCCCAATAGTCATAGTTTGTTATGTCATCAAATTTTCTACTCATCAAAATATGTCATTTAGCGGCTCTCTTTGCGTTTGTAGGAGCATCACTTTTAAAGCCGATAATATTTTCGTTCTCATTAACAATCACATACGGCACATACTCTTTTTTTAGTACTTCACATTGATACTTATCAAATTCCTCATCTGTCATATTTCTAATAGCAATAAGTTCTTCTAAAACATTATCATCATTACATATGTAATCAGTATCATCTATCTCGCAATTCTCTATATCTTCTTTGGTATTATTCCCACTCGGTGCGTTATAACGTGATTTACGTTGTATCACCTGATTTTAAGCCGATTTTTCGCTTTCTCCACTTAAAATCTTTTAATTATTT
>JAFUMW010000044.1 GCA_017482465.1 Clostridia bacterium | reverse complement strand
TTATTGAAGATGATGCTGAGGAGATGGTGCGTATCATTCAAAAAGAGTTTGCCAAATTGGCAGAAGAATATTTAGTCAATCAAAAAGAAGCCGAAGATATTGTGGAAGCATTAAAATGCAAATTGACTGGTAAAATATTGAAAGATATGTACAGTGAGAATGATCGATATGAATTTGCAAGGAATCTTATGATTAATTTATTTGAAGATGTAAATAAATGTCGCAAATATGTTTATGTACCAACATTAAAGCAAATGCAATTGGGATTGAGAAGTGTGCTTGAAGATATTGCGAATGAAGAATCCAAAACAAGTGTAGAATGAAATTAGAATTTCATTTACAATATATTTTTCAAGCCCAAAGTGGTTATACATGATTTAGCATCCCTGCTGTATTCATATGAGTACAACAGGGATTTTTTAAGCTTTTAAAATTTTTGTACATTGCCTACTTTTTGCAAACCTACACCCATGTTTGCGTACTTTTACATCAATCTTATTAACATCGAATAAATTTCAAAACATTCCCCACAATGACACATTGTGTCCATTTTGGATGATATCATTGAAGTAGAGAACCAAAAAAGAGGTGATGCTCTACGAAAATGACGTATACGAAGAAGATCGTGCGGTTGAAAAAACGGACTTACACGGTTATCATACCCGACAACATTGACGGATTCATTAATTGCGACGAATTTGTATATTACGCCGACAGAAAAGGTCTTGTGGCGATAATGATGTCCGCGCTTTTGATGCTGAAGGACAAAAACGTAATCGTTTATTTCACGTTATGGCACAATAGTCTCCAAAAGTATTATTTGCGCGGAAGCAAAGAATCCTATGATATTTCGCGAGTAATTTATGATGTGGTTTTTGTTCACCATGCTGTACAATTGCCTATATCCGATTGGAAACAAATTCGTATGACACTGCCGAGATTGAAGTCCGAGCGGTGTACGTACAAGGCTGATGTCGAAAAAGAATACGAGGCATACATGAAAATGTATGAGATGTATACCTCGACCGACAAATATTACAAGAGGTTGGATACGTTTTCTATAAAAGAAAGATTTGATACTTATTTTTGTGTTGGCTCAAGGGCATGGGTTTTGGTTACAGGCAAAAAAGATGGACGATGAGCCGGGGGTTGTTTACTATGATGCTCGGCTTGAAGAAGAAATACAGTAAAGTACATTTATTGAAATTTTGCGGCGGCTGATAATTACAAGGAGAATCAACATGTGTAAGAAAAGACGTAAGAACAAAGAGGAAAGGTATGATTACGATCCTGGCTTTGAACGTCTGAAGAATGCCGATCCTGATTCAAGTGAGGCTATTGCAGAAGTGTTTTTGCTAAAAAAATTCCGTGGATTGGATGTCAAATCTCGAGAATTTCAATGGCGTTTTCGTGGCATTATTGCGGGATTTGCGATGCATTTTTGCGAAAATGATACTGATTTGACTCTTAAATCAATATTAGAATTTTGTGCAAAGATAGAGCTTGAACTTTCGTGTTGTGAAAATGGGGAGCAATTATTGAGTGTAGATGATTTTTGGGGAGAAGATATGGATAAAGTCCGAAAAGATGAGCCTTTAGTAGAATTATCTTATAGGCTTGTGGATTTGTTCAAATTGGATATTGAAAATAGATTTTGGGGCTGGGACAGATTACACTAAGTTAGTATGCGGAGAAGTGAAATGAGTAAGAAAAAACGAAAGAACGAAGAAGAAAGGTCAGATTACGATTACGGATTTGAAAAATTAAAGAATGCCGACCCTAATTCGAGTGAAACTATTGCTGCTTTGCAGGAGCTTTTTATGGTGAGAAGAATGATATTGATCCTCTATACGATGAATTCTCTATTGATAAATGTTTAATTTAAAGCAAAGTATATAGACAAGTCGGCTTTATATCAAATTGATTTGGCAAACTTAAATAGCAGGAGGCAGATTATGCAGATCATAGGAAAATACACACACGCGGTCGTATACGCCGATAGCATAGACGCAGGATCAGAGGGACTTTTGCTTGCGTTGTGTAATTCGCCAGCGGCAGAGGGAAGCAAGATACGTGTTATGCCTGATGTTCACGCAGGAAAGGGGTGTGTGGTCGGTTTGACGATGACTGTCGGCGATCGTGTTGCGCCCGCTCTTATCGGCGGTGACATCGGATGCGGTGTTGATATGTACAAAGCAGACGCGAAGCGGCTCGATCTTCAGAAGCTTGACAAGCTCATCCACGAAAAGATTCCAGCGGGATTCTATCAGCGCAAGAACTTACACCGCTTTTCGGATGAAGCGGAGCTGTCGAAACTTTACTGCAGCAGACATATACGCGAAAACAGGGCGCTATTAAGCATAGGTACGCTTGGCGGCGGCAATCACTTCATCGAGCTTGACAAGAATTCGAGTGGCGAGTATCTGCTGATAATTCATTCGGGCAGCCGGCATCTCGGTGTTGAGGTGGAAAAGTATTATCATGACGAAGCGTTCAAGGCAACAGGCGATCATGTACCGTACGAGCTTGCTTATGTACAAGGCGAGCTTTTGGAGCGATATCTGCACGACATGAAGATCGTACAGGATTTCGCGGCGCTTAACCGCCGCGCGATTGCCGATGAGATCATTAAGGGCATGAAATTTGACGTGACCGATTCATTTTCGACGGTACACAATTACATTGATACCGAATCACGCATTCTTCGCAAGGGCGCGGTCTCGGCAAAGGCGGGTGAACGGCTGATAATTCCGCTCAATATGCGTGACGGGTGTTTGGTCTGCGTGGGCAAGGGGAATGACGAGTGGAATTATTCCTCTCCCCATGGTACAGGGCGTACTATGAGCCGTACCGAAGCGCTCAATTCCTACACGCTTTCACAGTACAAAAAGGAGATGAGCCACATATATTCGACAACGGTCAGCCGCGAGACACTTGACGAGTGTCCGATGGCGTACAAACCGCCGCAGTCCATTACAGACAGGCTCGGAGAGACCGCCGAGATAATCGAGCACACAATACCTGTTTACAATTTTAAGGCGGAAAATGAATAGGGGGGAATATGAAATATCAGATAAGTTCAGGGAACGGGCCCGCCGAATGCGAACTCGCTGTAACGAAATTTTGGGAGTATTTGAAAAGAGAATATTCGGTTGAAGTGATAGAAGCTTCGCCGGGATATAACCGCGGTACATACCGCTCGGTGACCTTGACGAGTGAATCAGACCTGTCGGAGTTTTTTGGTTCGGTGCTGTGGGTATGCAAAAGTCCGTACAGACCCGGACATCAAAGAAAGAACTGGTTTATCCATTTCAGCGACTGCGGCGAGGCGGCAGACGAGCGATTTGACCCCGACAAGGTGGTATTTACTGCGATCCACAGTGGAGGCAAAGGCGGGCAGAATGTCAACAAGGTCGAGACGGGCATACGTGCCGTGTACACGCCGACGGGTGACTTTGCTGTATGCACCGAGGAGAGAAGTCAGTACGCAAACAAGAAAAAAGCCCTCTTGCGACTGCAAGAGAACTATGAACGGTCGCGGCGCGAGTGCGAGCGAAGCTGTAACAACGAAATGCGAAAGTTACACGTACAGCTTGAACGCGGAAACGCGTCGGCGAAGTTTGAAGGCATGGACTTTGTACGTGTAAGGTGAAATAGCAAAATAACGAAAATTTTTTGTAACAATGAAAAAAATCAAAGATGAAACTAATGAAATTTGTAAACAAACTATGGATGGCTAAGGAAACAGCATTTCCATTCAACGGAGTAGGGACGAGCTAAAGTAAAGAAGGTATATCCGAAGACAATAACAGAGATAGTATTGCAAAACAAACTCAGAATGCTATGGTTGTTTATGAATATCAACAGAAAAATGTCAAACACGAAAAATTACATGAAAGTCATAAAGTGGAAGATGAAAAATTGATGAAAATCGAAAGGAATTAAACTATGAAATTAATTGACTTTGCAACCGGAAAGAATAGTACGTCTATATTAGAGCTTATAAAAAAGTATGAGGCCAGCAAGAAGGCAAGTGGAGATGACAACAAAGCAAATGAGTGTAACACAGAAATGGAACCGACTAAAATGAGGAGTGTATCAAAATAATCATATTAGCAGTATGACAGATATTTATGTATTTTTGACATAACACGATTTCTGCCTATGTCCACCATATACAAAAAACAGTGGGGTCTAATATAAAACAAAAAATGCAATCAATCACCACTAGGACTCCACTTTGTATGGGTAAGGGCTATAAAAAAGATATTTTCGGGGGAGTGCTTACGGGATTTCAACCTTACGTATTTAATGAAATCGTGCTTTGCACGATGAAATCCTCACTATGTTCAGATAAAATCTTCAGCCTACCTAAACCCTACGGAGTCGGATTTTATTACGAAGTGATTTTATCCAACGCAAGTCGGATCTCTTCCGCCAAGGACGGATTTAATTGAAAAAACGACAGGTCGAAACCTGTCGTTTTTTCTAGCACGTCAGACCAAAAAAGATATCAAATGAAAAAAGCAGGCATTAAATGTTTTTAGCATATGGAGCATACTTGTTCAGAAGATTCTCATATGCTTTCTCGGAAGCATTTTCGGACAATACCTTGTCAAATTCGCTGATTTCATAGGCAACGCGGTTCATTTGCGTCCCACTATATACTTCAGACAGAACTTCGGTGTCACCTTTCAAAAGGAAAGATGTGTGCGTGACTTTCTGCGGCAGTTCGTCATATGCCTTGCTGAAATGCAGCCCTTTTTCGAGGTGCAAAACAGCGTTTTGGGTATCATTTGATGTATGATACAGTTTTGCAATCAGGCAGTTAATGTGTCCAATATGGTAATAAGCAAATCCGTAATCGCCGTCATCTTATATAAGGTCGATTAACGCAAGAGATTTTTTATACGCACAAATTTTTTCTTCCATACCTTGTACTGCAAACGTTCCGAAATTTCTGATCTTATTTATTAGATGCTCGGCCGTTCGCTTCGCTCTCTACCTCCGAGTTATTCGCCCTTCGGACTCATAACCCTGCGGCAATGAAAGTCAGAACTAACTCTACAAGCAAAAAGAAAAGCAACCCATATGGGTTGCTTTCTTTTTGGGTGCGGAGAGGGGATTTGAACCTCCTGACCTCCGGGTTATGAGCCCGACGAGCTAACCAGACTGCTCCACTCCGCGCTATATGGTGCCGGAAACCGGGTTCGAACCGGTACGAGGGGTAAACCTCACGGGATTTTAAGTCCCGGGCGTCTGCCAGTTCCGCCACTCCGGCAAATGCACTTTTTCAACGCTTATCTATTATAGCACATTACTTTTTATTTGTCAAGGTTTTATCATAACTTTTTTGCTTTTTCATGTTTTTATTCTCCTTTACCTTTATATTATTATGCCCCGATCGACATTTTTATTCATTGGTATGGACATTTTTTATGCAACAAAAAGGACCTGCCGTGGCAGGTCCTTTTCTATGTCAAACTTATGCTACTGTGAATGTTGTTTTCGTGGTACTGTTATTGAGCATGAATGTGAGTGTGTACTCGCCTGCTTCAAGCTCTGCGGAGGGTGTGATCGTGATGATCTTATCCTCGCGTGTGATACCATACTCGGAAATATCGAGCTTTTCGCCGTCCTTTTCAAGGCTCTTAAACTCTACATCCGAAATGCCGTCGAACTCAAAACCGCAGGTTACGGTGATCTTACCTTCTGCATACTCAGATGTCATGGGAGCGTTGCCGAGAACGATGATCGAAATGACCTTGTCATCATCAATTACAAATTCAACATTCGACATGTACGCCGAAGCGAGCTTGAGGCTTGTTACTTCGAACTCTTCGTCAATCTCGAAGATATTTACATCATCTGCGAGAGTATATGTTGTTACGCCTACGGTGATAGTACCGTTTGTATAACCGGTAATGATACCGCTTGCTATGTCTGCAAGAACAGATGAGATGGTACCGTCATTGTTGAGCTTGTAGTTAGCACCAAGTGTGAGGCTGGCGTTGGTCGAGTAGAAGTGATCTACGTCACCTGTGTCGAGGTTGAGCGCGTTATAGATCCTGTATACCTTACCGTCGATGTATTCGCTACCGATGTTCTCTAAGATCTTAACAGCATTTGCGGAGCTTGTGCTGCCATCAAACGAACCGTTTGAGATGTAGAGGTAACGGAGAGTTTCAACACTACCTACTTCGTTATCGAGAATAGCTGTAACGTATGCACCGTCTGTTACTGTGAGGTTACCGTCGAATACGCCCTTCTTAACGTTGTAGATGTAGTCGCCCTTGCCGTCAGCTTCGCGTACTACGATAACTGTGTTAGCGTCTGTTACAAACTTAACTTCGCCGCTGAAGCCGCTTACCGAAGACGCATGAGTAGACTTACCTACTTCAAGTGTGTAGTTTGTTGTGCCGTTGCTGATCGTTGCTTCATTAGCTTCTTCGATGATAACAGCGATCTCCTTGTGGTTCGTGCTGTTCTGAACGAACTGGTCGTTGCCGGACTCGATGATGCCATCGTTTACAACATAGGGGATGAGCGAGTATACTTCGTCATCAGATACTGTATATCTGTATGCCTTGCCTGCAACAACGTCGTCTGTTTCGGAGAAGATATCTATGGTATCGCCGTCAATGTTTACTTTGATAGCGTAACCGAATTCGCCGCCTGTGAAAACAGGTCTGGAGTTTGTGAGAGCGATGAGGTAGTTGGAAGCCGCACCTGACTCGAT
>JAFUMW010000043.1 GCA_017482465.1 Clostridia bacterium | reverse complement strand
TGAGCGAACGAATTTAGTCCAAGGGAAGGGATACGTAAGGGAAAACCGCGAGGTTTCCCTTACGCACGTTTTTCCACCCTTTTGGCGTGTACCAAAAGGGTGTCCCCCGGAAGGGTAACAAACAATCTCAACAAACAAAAACAAGTACCATAAACCTCTCCCAAACATAAACTAACCAGACCAACAACTCACCCCAAACATAAACTAACCAGTCCACTAACCTCATACTCAGTAAAATAAACCGCGTGTTGCACGCGGTACTCTCCCGCCAAAAATATCCTCTGCCCACAACAACAATAAAAAATTCCGTAAAAATCCATATTAAAAACAAAAATCCCATAAAACCTCAAAAAATACAAAATATTCTTGACAAATCTCCTCAAATATTGTAAAATAATAACAATAACAGTGATCGGAAATAAGTAGTTTTGTAAGCGCGCGCGCAGAGAGCCGTCGGTAGGTGTAAGACGGTAGCAGCTTTGTAAACGAATACCTTCCGATAGTTGCACACCGAAAGAAGACTCGCACTCGCGTTCTTCCTGTAGGCTGTGCCGGGTGAGCCCGTTACAGCAAGTGGGCTGTGCTTGTGCCCGTTAAGGCCGTACGCGGTGACGCGACGGTAAATTGAGGTGGTACCGCGGATGCTTTGTCCGTCCTCTTTTGAGAGGACGGCTTTTTTTATTGTTTTGCGAGCCTTACTCTCACCCCAAAATGTATGCGGCGCACCGCCGCGGAAAGGAGGGTTCCGTTATGGGAATCCAAATCGTTTTTCTCGTAGTATTCTTCGCAGTAATGATCGGCGTCGGAGTATACTGCCGTAAGCATGCTACAAACGTTGACGGCTTCGTCCTCGGCGGACGTACTGTTGGTCCTTGGCTCACTGCCTTCGCCTTCGGTACATCTTATTTCTCCGCAGTTATCTTCGTCGGCTACGCAGGCCAGTTCGGCTGGGCGTTCGGTATGGCGTCCACATGGATCGGTCTCGGTAATGCGTTTATCGGTTCGCTTCTCGCGTGGGTGATCCTCGGCAGACGTACACGTATCATGACACAGAAGATCGACAGCCGTACAATGCCCGACTTCTTCGACAAGCGTTATTTCTCGCCTGCACTCAAGATCGCGGCATCGGTCATCGTATTCGTCTTCCTTGTTCCGTACACAGCATCGCTTTATAACGGACTTTCGAGCATCTTCGCGATCTCGTTCGGCGCGATCCCCTACTGGGCGATCATCATAATCATGGCTATACTTACAGGTATCTACGTTATTTTCGGCGGATACATGGCTACCGCTATGAACGACTTTATTCAGGGTATCGTAATGCTTATCGGTATAGTTGCTGTTATCGGCGCTATGCTTGCAAGCAAGGGCGGCTTTATGGAAGCGTACACAGCACTTTCTCAGATACCCGCACCCGCATCGGCGGAGGGTCTGCAGGGCGCATTCGTTTCATTCGTCGGACCTGAGCCGCTTTACTTACTTGTTGTAGTTATCCTCACCTCTCTCGGTACATGGGGACTTCCTCAGATGATCGGTAAGTTCTATTCGATCAAGAACGAGGAGGCTATCAAGAAGGGTACTATCATATCGACTGTTTTCGCTATCATCGTAGCGGGCGGATGCTACTTCTTGGGCGGATTCGGCAGACTTTTCGAGTCTCCCGCTATCTATGCAGGCGGCGACATGGAAAACGGTAAGCTTCTTACCGATAATATCGTACCGTCCATGCTTTCAAATCTTCCCGACGTGATCATTGCTATAGTTATCGTGCTCGTGCTTTCGGCTTCGATGTCAACGCTGTCCTCGCTCGTGCTTACCTCAAGCTCGACGCTTACGCTTGACGTTATCGTTCCCGCAATGAGCAAGAACGGCAAGCAGGTGTCCGAAAAGACAAAGGTATTTATCCTCAGAGTATTCATCGTGTTCTTTATAATCGTTTCCGCGGCTCTCGCTATCGCGAAGGACACCTTCAACTTTACATTCATCGCACAGATGATGGGTGTATCGTGGGGCGCTCTCGCAGGCGCGTTCTTAGCACCCTTCCTCTACGGTCTGTACTGGAAGCGTACAACACGCGCGGCTGTTGCGGTAAGCTTTATCTGGGGCGCGGGAATCGAGATACTTCAGCTTGTACTCATGGTAACAGGACAGACGCTTCCCGGCGTGCTCGGTCTTATCTTCAAAAACTCGCTCTACTCGGGCGCGTTCGCGATGGTATCAGGCCTTATCCTCGTACCCTTGGTAAGCCTTATCACACCCAAGCCTGACAAGGCTAAGGTCGATGAGATCTTCACCTGCTACGACAAGACTGTTACAACAGACGTTAAGAAGAATCTCGGCGCATAAAGTATAACTAAGGAGGAGCTGTCGCTCCTCCTTTTTAATGTTTACAATATAGCCTTGACTTTGTGTAATTTCTGTGATATTCTTTTATATATACATATTTTTACATAAAAGGGGAAACATATACATGGATAACATCACTCTTACTAAGACTGTCCCCGTGCGCGGCAGCTATGACATTATCGTTGCCGGCGGAGGTGTAGCGGGTGTTGCTGCGGCTGTGTCAGCGCGCCGTCACGGTGCAAAGCGTGTGCTCTTGGTCGAAAAAACGGTGAACATCGGCGGCCTTGCAACGACAGGTCTGATCAATTTCTTTGTTCCTATGTGCAACGGACGCGGTAAGCAGATCATCTTCGGCATGGCAGAGGAGCTTTTGCGTGAGTCGATAAAGTACGGCTATGACACGCTCCCTGAGGTCTGGAAGAACGGTGAGCCGAAAGAGCCTACAAAAACGCGTTATCTTACGCATTATTCACCGTGGATATTTTCTATGCAGCTTACCGAGCTGTTAAGAAAAGAGGGAGTAGAGCTGCTTCTTGACACGCTTATAAACGATGTCGTGGTCGAAGATAATACAGTGCGCGGACTTGTCCTCGAAAGCAAGTCGGGAACAGAGTTTTACGCCGCTGACTATGTAGTCGACGCGACCGGCGACAGCGATATATTCGAGCGCGCGGGTGCGCCTACGGTTACAGGTCAGAACTATTTTACATACGTAGCGCATGAGGTCAACCTGAACTCCTGCAAGCGCGCGATAGAGCACTCGGATATAAGACATGCGATAGATCATGTACACGGAGGCAATGCCAACCTTTACGGTGGTGAGCATCCCGCCGAGCGTCCCCTTTACGCAGGCGTGACCAAGGAGGACGTGACCGAGTATGTGGTAGAAAACGAGATGGAGCTTCTTGAAAGATACAAGACGGGTGAGCGTAAGTCGCGCGAGCTTGTGCGTATACCTTTTATGCCGCAGTTCAGAACGACCCGCCACATAAAGGCTGACTACTCGCTCACGATGGATGATACGTACCGCCACTTTGATGATTCGGTCGGAGCGATCAACGATTTTGACCACGCGGACAGGCTATTTGAGATACCATACCGCGCTATGATAAACTCGGATTATCCGAACCTTATCGCGGCGGGCAGATGTGTGTCGGGCGAGGGCTTTGCGTGGGATATCCTGCGCGTTATTCCGCCCGCGATCATATCGGGACAGGCGGCAGGTGTCGCGTGTGTACTGGCAAAGCAAAAGTCGTCCGCTATTTCCGAGATCGACATTCCCGAACTCCAGCACATGCTTGCAGGAGACAACGTAATGATACATTTTGACGATTCGCTGATACCCGAGGATACAAAAAATTCCGGAGAAAGCGTTGACATAGGTCATATTTAAGAAAAGAGGAAAAAAACAAAGTGAAGATCGCACCTGTACTTGCCAAGATCGTAAGAATTTTGACGATACCGCCGCTTCTTGCGTTGTTACTTGTATTGTATCTGTATTTCGGCGCAGAGGGGTACTTTGGAAATATATATGAGCTTGTTATCGTCAGCATATGCATCGTGATCGTACCCACGCTCGGGTATCCGCTGTGCTTTGCCGTGCCGAAGCTGCGTGCCGGAGGGCGCGAGACCGAGCGAAAGATGGCGTTTATAATGACGGGGCTCGGTTACGCGCTTCTTTTAGTGCCGACGCTGCTTTGCGGCTTTTCCAAACAGCTTAAGATCGTCTGTATCACCTATGTTCTGTCGGTGATAATACTCATGTTCTTCAACAAGGTCATAAAGCTAAAGGCAAGCGGACACGCGTGCGGTGTTTTCGGACCGCTTTTGATATTTGTATACGTCGGCGGAGCGCCGATGCTTGTTCCGTGCCTTGCCGTGCTTGCGCTCATGGCGTGGTCGTCATTAAGGCTCGGACGCCACACGCCCAAAGAGCTTGTGCTCGGCGGCTGTTGCAGTGCGGCGGCGCTTGTTATCACGGCGACTGTGTTTAAGTTTATATAAATTCGGAGTGACATTATAATGAAAGTAGCTATTATCGGCTCGCGCGGACTGAGTGTGAGCGATTTTACGGAATATCTGCCGGAGGGAACGACCGAGATCGTGTCGGGCGGCGCGCGGGGAATAGACACCTGTGCGAAAAATTTTGCCATGTCGCATGGCTTGAAGCTTACCGAGTTTCTGCCCGAGTACGACAAGTACGGCAGAGGCGCGACGCACAGGCGTAACGATCAGATCATTGACTATGCCGAACATGTGATCGCGTTCTGGGACGGTACGTCGCGCGGTACTAAATCGGTGATAGAAAAGTGCAGACGTTTGGGCAAACCCCTCACAGTATTCAAAACTGTGAAGTAGTGGTTGGTGTTTGGGTGACTTTTTGCGGATAGCACCCGCGGGCAATACGCGCGTTTTCTCTGATCAAATTAGCAGTCAAATGCCCATACTCGATAGTCTGACGTTAGATCAAAAATGAAGTTACCCCCGCACCCTCTTCAAAAACCTTTATAAATATGGGTTTGATGAACTTTCGCATCCCCACGCTTAAAAACAAAGATCCCCGACATTTTTGTCGGGGATCTTTGTTTTTATTACCACTCAAACGTCGTGGGAACGCCGTCCTCGCGCAATCCCGCGAAATTATGCTGTCTGAGCACCTCGTATACGGCGATAGCCGCCGAGTTTGACAGGTTAAGACTGCGTAGCTTGTCGCGCATGGGTATGCGGACACATGTGTTGGGATTGTCCTCAAGCAAAGGCTCGGGAAGCCCCTTTGTCTCCTTGCCGAACACAAGAAATACCCGCTCGGGGTAGCTTATCTCGGTGTACGCTCTCGGAGCTTTTGTTGAGAAAAAATACATATTTTCGTTTGCATTGATGCGTAAGAAATCGTCAAGACTCTCGTAGTAGGTGATGTCAAGCTCGTGCCAGTAGTCGAGCCCCGCGCGCTTGAGCTTGCGGTCATCGACCGTGAAGCCCATCGGCTTGACAAGGTGCAGAGAAGCACCTGTCGCCGCACAGGTGCGTGCGATGTTTCCCGTGTTCTGCGGTATCTCGGGCTCGATAAGAGCGATGTTGATGTTACTCATCTTACGCGTTGTTCTCCTGTGCGAGCTTTTGCTTCCAGTATCGCTGTGCACTGCGTAATATCTGGATGTCGTTGTCGTGAGTGAGCTGTGCGCTCGCCTCGTCGAATGTGAACCAATCGGCGCGTCTTATCTCCTCGGGCTGAGGCACTGTCTCGCGCGTGTCGGTGATAGCGGTGAAGTATATAACTTCCTTTTCGATGTATTCGCGGGGGGAGTAGATAACGCTGTGTCTGAAGCCGGTGTCAAGCTCGACCTCAAGACCTGTTTCCTCGCGGATCTCGCGGATAGCAGTCTCAGCCTCGGTCTCGCGAGCTTCGACGTGTCCCTTGGGAAATCCCCAGTGACCGCCGCGATGCTGGATAAGCAGAGTAAGGCATCCGCCCTTGACGCGGCGAATAACTACCGCGCCGCATGATTTTTCTTTTTTAGTATGTAAAGCCACAATTGCCTCCAAAAAAACGCGATCGCCATGATCGCAGACTGTTCATGCCGTGCCGTTACGGCATCTCCGCTTTTTATTATAGCATAAATTTACACTATATGAAAGGTTGTAATTGCATAAATGTTGAATAAGGGAGACTTTTTATTGCATTTTTCGTTAATTTGCGGTATAATTTCTAACTTGGGGTAAGATCCACCTAAACGGTAGCGGTTGTCTCTCCGAGAGGAGAGAGCTTTTTCTGCTCCTTTCGGCTTTTACGAAGGGAGTGATGTTTATGTACGTTAC
>JAFUMW010000042.1 GCA_017482465.1 Clostridia bacterium | reverse complement strand
TGCGTCGTAAGTATCTGTCGACACGTTTTGCTCGACATACCAGTGTGCATTTACAAATCTGTACGCATTTTCGACTCGCTCGAGCGCACACGATATATTAGGACAGTCACTCTTGTGTATAGATATACCGTAGCCCTTTGTTATGAATCCGACTACACTGTCGCCGGGCAGAGGATTACAGCATTTTGCGAATTTGACAAGGCAGCCGCTCTGTCCGTCAACGATGATGCCGCCGCCGGATTTATGCCGCTTTGTCGGCGCGTGCACCGCTATCTGATCGGGAGCGGTGACAGGCGCGGGAACATTTTGAACAGGCTGAACGACGCGTTCGAACTCGTCCTTGAGCCTTCCCGATATCTTTGATACCGAAAGTCCGCCGTAACCGATCGTATTAAGCAGGTCTTCCTCACTCTTGATACCGATTCGGTGCGCGACATTTGTAAGTATTTCTGTCCTCTGGGCGTCATTGTATGGTCTGCCGTACTTCTTGAACTCTCGGTCGATCTCTCCGCGTCCGACAACGATATTTTCGGAACGCTTTTCTTTCTTGAACCACTGTCTTATCTTGTTTCTGGCTTCGCTGGTCTTGACGATCTTGAGCCAGTCGCGGCTCGGGCCCTTTGAAGCCGAGCTTGTGAGTATCTCTACGATCTCGCCGTTTTTAGGTATGCTGTCTATAGGTGCGATAGCACCGTTTATCTTCGCGCCGATCATCTTGTTGCCGACAGCCGAGTGTATCGCATAGGCAAAGTCGATAAGCGTTGCGCCCTGAGGCAACACGATAACGTCACCCTTGGGCGTGAACACAAAGGTCTCATCGTGGAATATATCAATTTTCAGAGTATTAAGGAACTCATCGGGATCCATCGTGTCATCGTTGACCTCGATAAGCTTTGCGACCCATTCAAGCTTACGGTCGACCTCTTCCTTACTGCGTATGCCGCCGGATTTGTATTTCCAGTGCGCGGCGATACCGTACTCTGCTATCTGATGCATCTCGTAGGTCCTTATCTGCACCTCGAACGGGATACCGTCGTGTCCGATAACAGTCGTATGAAGCGAGCGGTAAAGATTGGGCTTAGGAGTCGAGATGTAGTCCTTGAATCTGCCGGGGATCGATTTGTACATCTCATGGATTATACCGAGAACCGTGTAACACTCAAGCTCTGTGTCCACGATTATACGAAGCGCATAAAAGTCGTATATCTCGTCAAAGCTCTTGTTCTGGTTATACATCTTCTTATAGATGCTGTATACCGTTTTGACACGTCCCTCAAGTGTGAAATTTATATTGTAATCGGCAAGCTTTGACGTAACGCTTTCGCGGCATCGCTCGATAAAGTCGCTGTTCTGTCCATACTTGCGGTCAATATCTCCTCTTACCTCAGCAAAGCCTATCGGGTCAAGATAGGAGAGTGCGAGACCCTCAAGCTCCTGCTTTATCTTCTGCATACCGAGACGGTGAGCAAGGGGGGCGAAAACATGCATTGTTTCAAGCGCAGTCTCACGTCTTTTCGCCTCGGGCTTGGCATCAAGCGTACGCATATTGTGAAGTCGGTCGCAGAGCTTGATAAAGATAACGCGGATGTCCTTTGACATCGCGATAAACATCTTTCGAAGATTCTCGATCTCGTATTCCTCCTTGTTTTCGACGTTGAACTTTACGTTCTTTGTAACACCGTCGACAAGAAGCGCGACCTCACTGCCGTATTCCTTTTCGATATAGTCTATATTAGTTTTGTCCGAGCAATCCTCTACCGTGTCATGCAGCAGAGCGGCACAGATAGAGTCTGTGTCAAGCTCGAGCCCCGCGAGTATCTCGGCAACAGCTATCGGGTGGCTTATATACGGCTCACCGCTTACTCTGAACTGTCCCGCGTGAAGCTCATTCGCGTAGCTGTATGCCTTTTTTATCTTTTCAATGTTGTAATTCTTGCCCGTTTTCTGTAATGTGGCAAGCAGGGAGTCTATTTGTGTGTACATCTTATCATTCCTTTCGACCGACGGGAGGATCGTCCCGCAGTCCGTGTGTACCCGTCATATCTGCTGTTTTGCAGCACGGCGTCTTAATGCCGCAAGAAGCTCGGATGACTCAAGATCGACCTTATTAGACTGCTTGTTGAGTCCGATCCTGCAGACGGTGTTATTCTCCGGAGCGTACGATATGAGCGCAAGCTCGCACATTATATCAAGCACCGCCCGAAGCTTTATGTACGGCATTTTCTCCTTTTTGAGAGCGTGTGAGCAGATGAGCCTGTACTTAAGCATCTCCTCGTTTTGTCCAAGGACGCTTTTGAGATATCTGTATACGGCGGCGAAATCGTCCCTGTCGGGAAGCATGTCTGCCGGATACGCTCCTCCGTGAAGCGCCGCCTTATACACACCTGCCGAGTCGTTTATCTCGTCATCAGCTTCCTTTGACGCTCTTATATCTTTTATATGTAACTGTACGCAGGTACGTCCCATGTATTCGTTTAATTCAAGTGTGCCGAACAGATCCACGCTGTCACCGAGTGCGAATTCGAAATCCGAATACTTCTTGCCGAACCAGAGTGCCGTGAGCGTGTTTGTTCCGTCCGAAGCCGTAAGCTTTACGTGCTTACCCTCCTTGAGCGGATAAAGCTCTCGTATTTTTACGTTTTCGATCATAAACTGCGGCGATGGATTTGCCTGCCCGTACGGTTCAAGCAAGTAAAGCTCTCTCGCGAGCTCCTCGTCAAGCTCTCCGAGCTCAACGCTTGCGTCCGCATAAAGCTTTTGCTCTGCCTCGCTGTACTCAAAGACCTCTTGCGCGTGCTCGTTTATCGCACGTCTGAAGTCCTCAAGCTCACCGCGCTCGATCGTAAGTCCCGCGGCAAGCTCGTGTCCGCCGAAGCGTACAAGCTTTTCCTTACACGCGTCAAGAGCCTTTACAAGATCGAGTCCCTTGACACTTCTTCCCGAGCCCTTTCCTATATCGGTGTCCTTCGGCGAGCCATCAACATTCCCTTCAAACGAGATAAGTATGCTCGGAAGACCGTACCGCTCGGTTATTCTTGATGCTACGATCCCGATAACTCCGTGATGCCATTTGTCATTGTCGAGAACTATCACCTTATCGCAGACATCGCTTTCATCTATCATCGCCAGTGCTTCGCTTAATATCGCGTTCTCCTCCTGTTGGCGGACCGTGTTCATTTCGGAAAGCTCAAGCGCCCTCTTTGCCGCACTCTCACGGTCTGTACTTGCAAACAGCTCAACAGCCGTTGCCGCACTGCCCATCCTGCCCACAGCATTTATACGCGGTGCAAGAGTAAAGCTTATAAGCGTAGTCGAAAGCTTCTTTACAGGCTTCTTATCAAAATCTATACCGGCGCACAGGCTTATAAGCTCACGTGTACCGACAAATCTCGGATCTCGCATAAGCTCAAGACCCGCCTTTACGATCGCGCGGTTCTCGTCGACAAGCGGCATTACGTCGGCGACCGTTCCGATCGCCACAAGCTCACCGAACTCGTCTATGACCGCTTTTGCCGCGGTATCCGAATCTACCCCCAGCCGTTTCATCTCAAGAGCGCATATAAGCTTAAACACCACGCCGACACCGGCAAGTTCATCAAACGGATACGTACACTTGCTCTGGCGCGGATTGACACAGGGCACATCGGGAACGACGATCTCGTCATTCTCTCCGCGTCTGCACTCGTGATGGTCGGTGACCACCGTTTCTATTCCTATCGACTCGGCGTACGCGATCTCCTCGATCGCGGTGATACCCGTGTCTACCGTTATCATGAATGTTGTACCGCTTTGCTTTACTTTGTTGATAGCACCCGTGCTGAGTCCGTAGCCCTCGCCAAGACGGCACGGGATATAGTACGAACAATTTTTCAGCCCGCGTCGCTTAAGGTATGCCGTGAGTACCGAGACCGAGGTGACCCCGTCCACGTCATAGTCACCGTAGACGGTTATATGCTCGCCCCGCTCAATGGCAGCCGTTATCTTATCGCAGGCTTTATCCATATCCTTCATCATAAAAGGATCGTGAAAATGCGCTTCTCCGTCGATAAAATGAGATGCCGCGGTTATATCAGCGCCGCCTATCCTGTCATAAAGCAAGCCTGCCGTTATACGTTTTATATTTAGAACCTCGGCTATCTCTTTGATCCTTGCCTTTGCCGCCTCATCATGCTGTGTACAGCACCAGGTGCGTATCGGCTCTTTGTATTTTTTGCTCTGCATTGGTCTGTTCCTAACCTAATCTTCGTCTCTATCACCGTTCTCGTCTGCAAATGCGACGATAACGAGATCCGGACGTTTTTTTACTGTTTTTTCAAGCACAAGGCATGCGATCGCAAAGCTTATCACGAATCCCGCGAGTGCATAAAGCACCGCGCCGTCTCCTGCGAACCCCTCGGTCAGAAAATAAAGTGCGAACGCCGCTATTATCGGCAGGAAGAATATCGCCGCCGAATATCCTATTACCTTTTTCGAGGACGCGCTTACGACCACACGGTCGCCGCATACAGCTCCGATACTGTTGTACGCCCTTGCCTGCGCGTGCTTGTCGCCGAAGGCAAGGCATGCACTGCATCCCTTTGAGCCTGACATATTGTGACAGCCTTCACATATGGTCTTACGTGACACCTCAACGGTCGCAAATTCTCCGTCTGTTGCTGTCACTCTGGCAGTTTGTGTCATAAATCCACCGTTTCTCCGCCTTATACGGCGGCATGAGATCGATCATTCAAGCGGTTCATATACCGCCATTATTGCAAGCGCGGTATTGATGCCGTCAACCGCGGCGCTCGTTATACCGCCCGCATATCCCGCTCCTTCACCCGCGGGATAAAGGTTAGCTATACCGATCGAGGTAAGACTCTCCCCTCTCAGTATACGCAACGGTGCCGATGTTCGCGTTTCAACGCCCGTAAGGATCGCAGACCTATCGCCAAAACATCTCATTTTTCGCGAAAAGCTTGCAAAGCCTATTCTCAGCATTTCATTTACATACCCCGGCAACACCGTATCAACACCGGTCATTTTCACGTTTGAGTTCATATAACTCGGCATTACCGTGCTCGGAGAAGCAAATCCGCTCGTTTTTTTATCCATAAAATCGCCTACCGTTTCGGCAGGGGCGGTGTAAGCACCGCCTCCGGCTTTATACGCCGCTCTTTCAAGGGTTCGCTGATATTCTATCGCGCCGGACGGTGTTCCTCCATAGTCCGCAGGGTCTACAGACACCGCTATCGCGGCATTGGCGTTTACGCCGTCACGTGCGTATCTGCTCATGCCGTTTGTGACCACTGCGCCCTGCTCGCTTGCCGCCGCAACGACCTCTCCGCCCGGGCACATGCAGAAGGTATACACCGCTCTGCCGTTTTCCCTGTGCGAAAGCGCGTACTCACCCTTCGGCAGTCTCGGGTCTCCCGCGTATCTTCCGTAAAGCGACTCATCGACGCTTTTCTGAAAATGCTCAACGCGGACACCTACCGAAAACGGCTTTGCCGCTATCGGGGTGCCGCGTTCAAGCAGCATATTATATGTGTCACGCGCGCTGTGTCCTATCGCCAAAACAAGAAGAGGGCACTCACAGCTTTCACCGCCCGAGAGCTTAACACTCTTTACTCTGCCGTTCCAAATTTCAATGTCGTCAAGACGGGTATTATACCTTATCTCACCGCCGAGCTCTTCTATCCTTTTTGCCGCATTCTTCACTACATCAAGAAGCTTATCCGTACCGACATGCGGCTTGGCGTTATAAAGTATCTCCTCGGGAGCGCCGAGCTCGTACATCGTTTTTAATACGTACGAGCACTTGGGATCGTTGATGCGCGTTACGAGCTTTCCGTCCGAGAACGTACCCGCTCCGCCCGCGCCAAACTGTATATTGCTATCCTCAAGCACTCCGGTACTGTAAAATCTGTCGACCGCCGCGCGGCGTTTCTCCACATCTTCTCCTCGTTCGAGCACTACAGGTCTGTATCCGTTTTCGGCAAGCACGAGCGCGGCAAACATACCGCAAGGTCCGAAGCCGACTATTATCGGACGCCCTTCAAGCTTGCGTGTACCGTAGACAGGCTCTATCCTTTCTTCTCGGACACTAACCGCGTCCGCCTGCAACAGCTTCTTTTCATCGGGTATCCTGTCACACGAGAGCGATACCGAGTAAATAAAGCTCGGTCTGCCGTCGGGATTTGACGGTGTACGCCTTGCATCCACCGACCTCTTGCTCAGACGAGCGCTTTTTATGTCAGCCACGACTCCAAGCCTTGCAGCGCGCTTGGCGGCGACCTCGAAAGCTTCGTTTACATCCTTGTCATACGGCAGTCTGATATTTCTGAAGATTATCCTGTTTTCCGTCATCGCTTATTTTATGTCAAACTCTATCGTATACTCGCCAAGTTCGTACACATTCGGCTGAAGGCTCGAGGGAAGCACGACCTTTATCGGAATGCTTACCCTTCCGGTACCCTCCGAATAATAGCTTAAGTCAGCCTCAAGTCCGATATTCGACTCGGTAACGAGCGAAAGAGAACCCGAGCTGCCGCGAAGCGTGATATTTATATCCTCTGCCGCCATTGTATACTCAAGGCCGTTCGGATTTTTCACTGTAATATTATCAATGTTTATGACCCGTGTCGCGGTATTGAGCAAGCTCACCGTGATTACCGCGCTGTCGGCGCGGCTCAGATTTTCAACCGTGTCGGGGAGCTCAACGACCGCCGTACTCATACTCGTCGTACCTGTGATCTTTTTTTCATCAAGTGTGAGGAGCTCAATGCTTGTTATCTTTTCAAGCTCAGACGGGTCTCCCTTTATCCTTACCGAAGCAGGGTCTATCGTTATATGGGTATTCTTCTCGTTGAAATAACCGTACTTGAAGCCGATCGAGAGCGGTACTTCCTTTTCTGTGTACACGGGTATGCTTACCGTAACATCGCTTTCGCTCACCTTGACATACGGGTTTGTCACAGGAGTACTGTCCGCGTAGAGCACGACGCTGCCGCTTGTGGTCACAGACTTTGTCAGCTTGCCCACGTCGACCGTCACCTGTGCGTGCGTTATACTGTCAAGAACATCCGCGGGACCGCTTATAGTAACAATTTCCACGTTAGTGTCGGGTGTTCCGAGCGAATAGTCGGACTCTATTATATACACCGGATTTACACGTATTTCCACGTTCTTTTGCGTACGCTTGTCAACATAGACATTTACGTAGTTGGAGGAGAGCTCCTTTAAGCTTATACCGCTCGGAGCAGAGGTACGTACATCAAGCGAATACTCGCCCGCCGCGCTTATCTGCGAAAGGTCGACATACGCGGAAAGATCCTCCGCGCCGATCTTGCTCAGTTCGCTTCTCGTTCCGGAAAGAGTAAGGTCAACGCTGTAATCATATCCGCTTATAACCGTCATACCGTACTCTTCTTCGAGCGTATCAGCGCCGATAAGCTCGACAGGAATGGAAACAAAGCGTCTGTCCTCGATTATCGTCTGAGAGCTTACGGCGTAAAACCACAAAAGGATCGCACCGATCACACAGAGTATACGCGCGACTATGTCATTTCTCGGGCTTATCGGCTTATCGGCCGTGCCGTCGGTTACTGCCGTCATGTTTTCTTTATTTTCGTTCATTTTTTGCCCGTATCCTTTTTGATCTCGTTAGTGTTCTTTTTATCCTTCTGGGACATGTGCAGAATATCTCTAAACTGCTTCTTGCGTCCGGTTTCATCACTTTCGGTTATCAGCTCTCCCTCCAGAAAGGTCTTGAGAGACTGATAACTGTAGTTTGATGTGAGCTTTCCGTCGACTGCGGAGGATATCGTGCCGGTCTCCTCGGAAACGATGATGACCACCGCGTCGCTGTCCTCGCTCATACCGATTCCCGCTCTGTGACGTGTTCCAAGGTCCTTTATTATCTCGGGGTTGCCCGAGAGAGGAAGAAAGCATCCCGCGGCACATATACGTCCGTCGCGTATTACCATCGCGCCGTCATGCAAAGGCGCTTTGTTGAAAAAGATGTTCTTTATCAAAAACGGATCTGCCTTGGCGTCTATCACCGTACCGGTCCTGATTATGTCGCCCAGTCTTGTTGAGCGTTCAAGAACGATAAGCGCACCTGTTTTCTCAAGCGACATATCACACACCGCGCTACAAAGCGAGCTTATAAGATCGTGTGCGTCACCGAGCTTGTTCTGTCTGTCGCCGAGCTTGAAGGTCTTTAAGGGCTCAGCGCCGAATTTTTCAAGCGCTGTTCTGAGCTCGGGCTGGAACACGATTATCAGTGCTATGATACCTACCTGGAACAGATTTTCCATTATAAAGCTCATGGCATACATGTTCGTGACCTCGCTTACGAGCATGAACAATATCAGAAGTATAACTCCGATTGCGAGCTTACCCGCTCTTCTTTCACGGATAAATCTGTAAACATAGTACAAGAGAAACGTGACGATAACTATGTCTATCACGTCGACAACTCTTATACCCGACAGGACCGCTACGATATACGAGATAAGATCCTGAAATGATGTGATCGTGTTCAAGTTGACACCTCCCGATCTTTCCTTTCCTTAGTGCAAAACCGTATAATGACCCGATTTTAAAATATTTATATATAATTATAACACATATTGATCATAAATTCAAATACATTCTATTAATTTTCTTATTTTTATATAGTATTTTCAGCATTTTGAAATATTTTCGGTTCAACAGCGCATTTTGTTTATTGTTTATCGTGTTACACGGTAAAATAAGTTGTTTTTGCGGCATGTTCGATGGTATTTTCGGCATATTAGACAAAAAAGAATGCGTCGCCCCTACATCTACGGTGCGACGCACGCTTATGCCTCAACCTAAAAATATACGTTTTACAAGTGCTGCTGTATATTCTTCCTTTGCTTTGAAATCCATAGCGGAAATATATATATCCTCAAGAGCTGAGTGCAGAGAGAATATCCGCTTCATGGTCTCGGTCGCGGCATCGGTCATAAGCAAGGCACACTTATTCATACTGCGGACGCCGGAGCGGTCGTCCTTAAACGCTTCCCTGTCAAAAAAGCGTTCGGTGTTGATAAGCGTATCATGTGCCCCGGGTTCTTTGTCATACGAGAGCTGTGTGAACGATACACCTATATCGTGAAGATAAAGTCCGTTTATCTTCGATGTATCAAGCGGTTCGTATGACACAGTATGCGATATTCCGCGCGCTTTCGCCGCCTCGCACAGCGCTTGGAGTACAATGTGGGATATGTGCATCGTGTCAGATATCACATAATGCTCACGTGCCGAGGTATAAAAGCTGTCAAGCTTTGTTCGTCCGCGGTAGCTTATACCGTCTGTAAGCCTGATTTTTTCCGTGTAAGCTTTTGACCCGTCAAAGCGCTTGCACATACGCTGTGCCCACATATTAAGCTTTGTGTGCCTGACATGCGGCTTTATCATACCGTCGCATATCGAAGTAAGCTTTCCCGCCACCGAAAGATAGGAGTACGCTCTTTGGTAAAGATCACTTTTTTCGGCGCACAACAGCGATATCTCCTCCCTGTGTGCGCGCAGGATGCCGCTGTCCCAGAATGCACCGAGATTGAGTATCTCGTCAAAGCAACCGGGCAGACGCGGCTCGGCAACATGCGGAGACGTGCCGTCGATGATACCGATGCCTCTGTTTTTTAAGATAACACCGTCAAGCGAGTCCGGGTCGGACGAGCAATAGAAATATTCAACGCCCTCTCCGAGCTTTTCAGCCTCTGCGCCGACCTCCTTCATAAGTCTGCTCTTACCCGTTCCGCTTCCGCCCTTGATTATGTACAGATAACAAAGCTCATCCTGTGTAAATATTTTATCAAAGAATGAAACAAATCCGGCCCGCGAGTTCGCGGCGGCAAAATATGAGTTACCTTTCAGTAAAAGATCTGTAGCCATTATAATCTCCGTTCCGCCGCCAAGTGGCGGCACAAAAAACATAGTGAAAGCCTCTGTATCGCACTTTTGTTTGAGTTCGGGAGTGTGATATTCACTTTATACATTCTGCAAATTATACTTTCACGCTGTTTTCCTATAATAATGACAAGCGTTTTCACGCGTTGTCTGCTACAGTTTATGCCCAATTAGATGATTTTGACAAAAAAATAAGCTCAGGGCAATATATCATTCCCTGAGCTTATTTTACGCAAAATTATCAAAAAGATATATCGTGTCGTCCACCTGATACTGTTCCGTGCGGTGGTTTCCCTCGACACCCATCACGACCGACACATAGCTCTTACCGTCAAGCTCGCCGTACGCCGCAAGACAAAGCCCCGCGTCATATGTGTAGCCTGTTTTTCCGCCGAGTATCTCCGCCTTTTCAGGCTCTTTATCGCCGATCTTAGTAAACACCGTGCTTTTCATTGTAAAGCCGTCCGGATGCTTATTTGTCGGGCGAACCGTATAGCGTTCGGTCTGCGATATTTCACGAAAATCCTCATTGTCGAGCGCGTACATAAGTATAACCGCCATCTCGGACGCGTTTGAGTAGTGATCGTCATCGTCAAAGCCGTATATGTTTTCAAAATGCGTATTTGAAAGTCCCATTTCAGCCGCTTTGGCATTCATCATATCGACAAGTGCCGCATCGCTTCCGGCAATATACTCTGCCGCGGCGGCAGCAGCCTCCGCTCCCGAGGGAAGCATGATCCCGTACAACAGGTCGCGAAGCGTGACCGTCTCTCCCGGCAAAAAGCCCGCCATTGACGCTCCCTCGCGGTACAGTCTGTCATAAAGCTTTGACGAAACCGTGACCTTTGCGTCAAGATCGTCCGCGTTCTCAAGTATAACGACCGCCGTCATTATTTTTGTGAGCGACGCGGGTGCGGCTTTAACTCCACTGTTTTTTTCGGCTATGACCGAGTGACTGTCGGCATAGCAAAAGTACGCGTATCTGCCGAAAAGCTCGTTATCCAGAAACACCGACACACTTGTCGGCGGTATTTTTTCGCTGACGGCAAAATAATCATCCTGCACCATCGGCGCTTTGGGCGAGCCCAGGAGCATGTCCGACGAACGCGGGGAGAACATAATGCCTAAGATCACAAACGACACTATTCCTGCCGCATACAATAATCTAAAGCGCTTCTTAGTTCTTCTTTTCATTCCTTAATTTATCGACCTTTAGCGCGGCATAAACAGTTTTGCCGTCGGCGATCTCTCCGTCCATGACCATTTTGACAAGCATTTTAAGCGGTATCTTTTCGACGTTCAGAAATTCATCGTCATCGAGATCCTGCTTTCCCGAGGACAGTCCTTCGGCAAGATAGATATATATAGTCTCGCCTAACAGCGCGGGACTGCCTATATATTCGCCGAGGTATGTGACCTTTGTGCTTGTAAGTCCGGTTTCCTCACGAAGCTCGCGCATAGCGGCTTCAAGGTGATCCTCGTCGGGAGTGTCGAGCTTACCCGCAGGAATCTCGGTCACTACGCGCGAAAACGGGTATCGGTACTGCTTTACGATGTACACATTTCCGTCATCATCAAGGGGCAGTACGGCGACCGCGCCGTTATGTTTAAGATATTCACGGGTGGAGCGTTCACCGTTCGGGAGTATGATCTCGTCGATAAAAAGGTGTGCTACGACTCCGTTAAATATTTCTTTTGAGTTTACGCAGGTTTCTTTGAGATTATCGTAGTTCATGATAGTTACCTGTTATTTTGTTAAAGTTTATGTTTGGGGTGGGTTTATGGTACTTATTTTTGTTTGTTGAGATTGTTTGTTACCCTTCCGGGGGACACCCTTTTGGTACACGCCAAAAGGGTGGAAAAACGTGCGTAAGGGAAACCTCGCGGTTTTCCCTTACGTATCCCTTCCCTTGGACTAAATTCGTTCGCTCA
>JAFUMW010000006.1 GCA_017482465.1 Clostridia bacterium | reverse complement strand
GCCACCGTTCTTGATAGCGTCAAGGAAAGAGCGCACCTTGCAGTAGAAGTTGTTATGATCGGGCTTACGGTTAGCAAGCGGGATAACGGTTTCGGTCGACTCGCCTGCCGTCTGGTGGTAAATCTTCATAGGACCGCCGACTGTGCCGTTCCAGCAGTTAGTCGAGGGGATACGAAGACCGCCCTTTGTACCGAGGATGAGCGTGTCACCGGGGGTGTCGATATTGATAGCCCAGGAGATACGGAAGTCGAGGATGATACCGCCCTCAAGTCTGATAAACGCCGCACCGAAGTCGTCAACGCCGAACTTGGAAGCGCAGTATTCGCCGAGAGTTTCGGGATCTTTACCGAAGTAGTCGGAAACATAGCCGGTAACGGTGAGGGGCTTCGGATATCCGAGCGCGTTGAGGACCATATCGAGCGAATAGCATCCGATATCGCCGAGAGCGCCGATACCTGCTGTCTCTTTTTCGATAAATGTGGTCTTAGAATCAGAGCAGGGGATACCGCGGCGGCGTCCGCCGCCTGTCTGGATATAGTATATCTTACCGAGCTCGCCCGACTCAACGATCTTCTTGATCATCTGCATATCGGGGTCGAATCTGGGCTGGAAGCCGATCGAGAGTACCTTGCCCGAAGCCTTTTCAGCCTTGCAGATCTCAACAGCCTCATCGAGTGTTACTGTGAAAGGCTTTTCGAGAAGCACGTTTACGCCATGCTCAAGAGCGTAGACAGCACACTCCTTGTGAGTGCAGTTGTATGTACAGATGCTGACCGCATCGAGATTTTCGTCGTCGATCATCTTCTTGTAATCGGTGTAGCAGCGAACGCCGTCAAGCTTGAATTCCTCGAAGAAGGCCTTTGCCTTGCCGGGAACAAGATCGGCGCCGCAGACGATCTCAACGTCGGGCATTTTTAGATAATTTTGAAGATGGGGATGTGCGATACCGCCGGTACCGATGATACCGACTCTGAGTTTCTTAACCTCTGCGGGCTTAGCCTGCGAGAGTTCTGTGTAGTTGCTGAGAACAACGTCGCTCATAATAAACCTCCGTAACCGCATTTCGCGGTCTGTATTGATGATTTAATTATAAAATGATACTCGAAAAAAGTCAACCGCTTTTGTAAATTTTTGCAAAAAATGAATACAATAGTGAAAAAAGTTAGAGTACAATGATATGATAGTGGTGTAAGTACAATGTCCCATATTTGACACAAATGTCCCAATTATGGGGAAATTCTGCTTGTTTTGTAGACTTTTGAGAATTTCTGTGATAGAATGAGCAGGACCGGTCGATTGACAAATAGAGCGATATGTGGTAGAATGGAGGCGATAAATTCTTTTATACAAAAACGCCGTTATATTTTGCCTGCATTTTTGTGATAATATTTGGATTTACATAGCATTTTTGCTAAAAATGTAAAGACAAAATTATCATGTTAAATAAAAGGAGAATATAATGCAAAACAGATGCAGAAGATGCAATAAACCGCTGAAAAATGAAGATGCGATCTACGGATGGAGATGCGCGGAAATATTAGGTGTGTCAGAATTTTTGTCAATGGCAGATTATGACACATTTGCAAAATTTACCGAAGGTATAATGCATGCGGACAAGCTGTACAAAAATTCAAATCTTGAGTTGACAGAAGCACAGATGAATGCTTTGTATACTACTAGTGCGAGAATGGAGCTGGCGAATGATGAAAATTCAACTGAGAAGAAAATAGCCAAACAGGATTCGTATTCTATTCTTGATTCAAGAAATACATTTAATGAAACTTTGCAAAAAAAATTGATTGAAGCAATGGTGAAATCTATGATACGCAAAGAGATACTTCGCCAAAACGTTCAAGATTTTCACGACAATAAAGATGATTATTACGAAAATGTAGAAAAATACGGATTTGTAGATGGTACGAGCAAAAATTTGTCTGAAACAGGAGTGCTGGATGATTTGACAAATGCAGTGATGAAATGGTGGGATAAATCTGCCGAAAAACAAGCTAAAAGAACTCCGTTTAATAATAAAATTTTAGATGAAAACGGTAAACTTCTAAAAGTGCCATTTAATGTAAGCGGAAAGGAGAATTACTTGTATAACCAAGATATTGATATGAGTGAATATGATGGCTTTATTAACGGTCAAGGAGTTGGAAACGTAGCTAAACTTAAATATGGAACCGGAACAATGAATAAAAACGGATGCGGAGTAATTGCAGCATATAATGCTTTAGTACAGCTTGACGATCGAGTCGATATTCGTGACATTGCAGCGGAGTTTGAAGCGGACGGCAAGATGTTAAACGGAACATTTGGAACTAATCCATATGCGATCGGTAGATATTTTGAGAGCAGGGGCTATAGTGTTGAAAAGGTTGAAGGAGACAGGATTGTATCCGGAAAAACACCTAAATCTGACGTTTATATTCTGTCATATTGGAATTCCGACAAAGTGTCAGAGGCGTTACATACGGTTGCTATAAGGAATACTTCTGATGGTAAAATTGAAGTGTTTAATGTTAGTAACAAGAGATTGACAAGTATGTATGAAGATAGTATTGTTACGCACATAAATAACGGTGAGCGTCAGCCGATACTATTATTGGCAATTTCAAAACATAGTGATTGAAAGGATTAAGTATATGATCAAAAGGCTGGCATTGGGAATGTTGACCATGTTTTTGGTTATTGGCTTAAGCGGATGTGATGTGTATTACGATATTCGTCCCCAACCTGATATCAATGAAGTATGGGTGTGCGAGGATCCGTATGCATATTTTAGATATGATACTGAAGTATCGGGAACTTTCGGGAAATTATTTTGCAATAACAAGATGATTGATTTTTATGAAACAGAAGACTATGGTGCGAGTATGGCTTTTATTGGAACGGAGGCATATTATGAAATGGATTCTGATGTAATTAACAGTCATATAATACTCTCCGGCACGGCGGAGTATCACGAGGGATATTTCGACTTCACCGTAAAACAAGACCCCGATAACCTGTTTGACGGCGATCTGCCTGTAATGCGCTTCACGCGGTACACGCCCGAAGAATTCGAAGAAAAGTTCGACACGCTTGAATCCGGCGAGGATACCCTTTCATAATACTCGCAACAAGAGATTGACAAGTATGTATGAAGATAGTATTGTTACGCACATGAATAACGGTGAGCGTTAGCCGGTACTATTATTGGCTGTTTCTAAAAAGAGTAGCTTAATATTTGAAGGGAACTTTATATGTTTTATAGAATTATCACATTTCTCATATGCATCATATTAACAACAGCGTTGTTAAGCGGATGTGTTTCATATTTTGATGTGAGACCTAAAATGGTTGACGGGGAAATATGGGTATGTCAAGAACCGTATTCTTATTTTTGTGCAAATGTTGAAGATCAAATAATCAAAGGAGAAATACATTGCGATGATGTTGCTGTTAATTTTAACTTTGACAGCGACTCCGGTGCTCGGGTATATTTCTATAAAACAGGTTATTCTATTGATGGAAAAGAAGTGGCGGATTATAAAAATTTGCTACTCTCCGGCACGGCGGAATATCACGAGGGATATTTCGACTTCACCGTAAAGGAAGACCCCGATAACCTGTTTGACGGTGAGCTGCCTGTAATGCGCTTTACGCGGTACACGCCCGAAGAATTCGAAGAAAAGTTCGACACGCTTGAACCCGGCGAAGATACCCTTTCATAATACTCGCAACAAGAGATTGACAAGTATGTATGAAGATAGTATTGTTACGCACATAAATAACGGTGAGCGTCAGCCGGTACTTTTATCGGCAATTTCAAAACATAGTGATTGAAAGGATTAAGTATATGATCAAAAGGCTGGCATTGGGAATGTTGACCATGTTTTTGGTTATTGGCTTAAGCGGATGT
>JAFUMW010000041.1 GCA_017482465.1 Clostridia bacterium | reverse complement strand
GCTGTACTCAAAAGCGCCTTGGCGTGTTCAAGTCTTACCTTATTTATATATTCAAGCGGAGATACTCCGAAGCAGGCTTTGAACTCGCGTCTGAAATATACCTCGCTTATCATGATGCTTTTTGCAAGGTCGGAAATTGTAAGGTCACGGTTGCCATAGTTTTCGTCAATATATTCCTTTACGAGCCTCATGCGCTTTGGCACCGCCTTATATTCACCGCCGGTCAGCTCGTGACGGAGATTTGCAAATATCTCATATGCCATCGAAAGAACAGCGTAATCATGACCTCCCGTACTGCGGTATCTTTCGTAAAGGCTTCTGAACATATTTTCAAAAGCGATGGGGTATGTAGGCTTGTAAACGAAGGATGACACATCCTTACAGCTGTTTTCGGTCTCAAAGTGGATAACAAACATCCTGCCGCTTTCCATGACCTCGGTGTCATAGGAACAGCCTTTTGGAACATAGGTAATACAGTTCTTCTCCGATATCAGTTTTTTTGACGAACCGCACTCGCTGACACTTACCTTCCCTTCAAGCCTGAATGTAAGTGCATGGTGTATCCTTCCGGGAACAAATACACTTTCGGATTTTTTAAATTCAAAATCATGTACCGACATGCGTGATATATTCAAACCGCTCGGAAAATACATGGCAATACCGCCTTTCATTCAGAGATATCATTTTTATTTTACCACAACAAAACGCAAAAATCAAGTTTCGAAATATTAAAATAAGTAACGTTTTGTTATTGCAAATCACACTCCGCGGGACTATAATGACGTTAAAGCAATAAATTTTCGAAAGGAATATAAACATGAACGAGCTTATGACTAAAATCGCAGAAGCCGTAAAGCGTGAGGGTATTGACCTCATCGGCTTCGCTCCCAGATCCCGATTCGAGAACGTACCCGCACAGAACAACCCCTTTTCAATCTACCCCGAGGGCAAGACCGTTATAATGGTAGGTAAAAGAATATGCCGCGGAGCGCTCAGAGGCGTCGAGGAGGGTACAAATTTCGGCGACTATGCCCTTTTCGGAAAGAACTGGCTTGAGGATGAGTTTCTCTCAATTGCCACATACGGACTTGTAAATGCTATAGAGGATTGCGGCTGGGAAGCCTGTCCCCTGTTCCCTAACCCCAGCGAGATAGCTCCCACAGGCGTTTCGGTCACTGACGGCAGACCTGCGCCCAACGTTTTCCCGGACTTTGACTATGCGGCGGTCGCCTGCGGACTTTGCGAGATCTCATACAACCGCATCCCGATGTCCGAAAAGTTCGGCACAAGGCAGAGATTCCACATGATCATCACAGACGCGGAAATAGAGCCCACACCACTGCTTAAAAGATCTGTGTGCGACAGATGCGGCAAATGTGCAAGCTCCTGTCCTCTGGGCGCAATAAGTGAGACAGAGACCGAGGAGATTGATATCTGCGGCAAGAAAATGACTGTTGCAAAGATCGACTACACCAAGTGTAAGGTATGTAAGAACGGTGCATGTCCGTCAAGATTCTCTCCGGCAGCCAAACCCGACAGAGTGGCGGCGCTCTGCAACAGGACCTGTGTTGCTCACCTTGAGGAGACCGACAGACTTGAAAACAAGTTTGAGACAGCATTCAGAAAGAAGGATGCCTGGGCACTGGACGCTTACGGAAAATATGCCGAAAGAGACACCGAAAGCGCAAATGTCCTCGGCGGCGCGTTTTCAAAGGACGGTGCAAGATGAAGCTGACATCACAGATGATAAAAGACAAGGCGGCAGAGCTTGGCATCGACTGTATTGCCATAGGTAATATTGAAAGATTCAAGAACGCTCCGAAGCTTATGTCTCCCCTTACATACTTCCCCGAGGCGAAATCGGTAATTGCCGTGGCAATGCGTATTCCCAGAGGTACATACAGGGGTATCGAAGAGGGTACTCACTGGCACAATTATACCTTTTATTCCTATAATAAGTTAAACTCGCTTTTCAGACCGAAAAAATCCTACGAGCTTTGCTGCTTTATAGAAGACTGCGGTTGGGAAGCGGTCGCACACTATCCCGCAGTTCCCGAGGGTAACGGAACGACAAAGGAACCGGTGGCACCGGACAAAGTCCCTCCGGATGTAGTTTGCAGTGTAAGACTTATCGCCGCCGGATGCGGACTCGGTGAGGTCGGATTTTCCAAGGTGTTCCTTACAAAAAAGTTCGGACCGAGAGTACGTCTCGGGCTTATCTTCACCGACTGCGAGCTTGAACCCGATCCTATTCTTGATACGGGTGATATCTGTCTGCATTGCGGAGCATGTCAGCGAGAATGTCCCGGAAACGCAGTTCCCAGCGTAAAGGATACAAGCAAGCGTCTTGAGGTCGATTACGGAGAAAAGAAGATATGGTACGGAGACGTACAGATGGGAAGGTGTACTCTTTCACACCATGGCTTCAATAATGAGTGCTCGCCATTCCATAAAAAGGAATTTCCGAACATGGCGTTTGATGTACGGAACAGCGAGATGACCGAGGAGGAGGCATATATCCTAACCTATTCGGTAGCTACAGCCAAGTGGGGCAGAAAGCCCGAGTACAACGCTGTCTTGGGATATTACGACTATATCATCAATCATACCGGATATTTTGCGATCTGCGGTGCAAAGGGATGTATAAGAGCCTGCATGAACGCTCTTGAAAAGAGCGGAAGGATAGAAAATAAATTCCATAATAAATTCTATCAGAAGCCGAGCTGGACTCTTTCAAACAAGCCCGAAGTCATTTCTACCGGAGTCAACCCATTCAGAGAACAATATCTTGACGAAAAATATCCGGGCATAAGAGAAAATGAGTATGTCAAGGCAGACAGCGAAAAATAATATGTAAATTATAATATCACTTATGATAAAATAGGGTCTCTCTTTCGGTATATCGGGAGAGACCTTATTTGCTGTTTATTCATTATGAACAATTAATATATACACAATTTCGTCACATTATCTCAAAAAAAGTAGAGAAAAAGGGTTTACAAAACAGCGTGTCTATGGTATAATAACAGCGTAGTCCAAAACCACTATGTCGGCAGAAGCGCTTAGTGTATTAACGGATTAGGTTAATATTATCAGCGTATGCCGCCATATAGTGTTTTTTTACTATATGGCGTTATTTTTTTGTCAGCGTAACGGTTGGGCTAAAAATAACTTTTCAAGGAGGACATGACAATGTCTAAAGAAAAAGTACAAATAGGCAACGAAGGTATTCGTGACGCCCGTACGCTCGGTATTCCGAGAATGCTTATCCTCGGCTTCCAGCACATGTTCGCAATGTTCGGCGCAACAGTTCTCGTTCCCCTTTTAACAGGTCTTGACGTTGCGACCACTCTTCTCTGCGCAGGTCTCGGAACACTTTTCTTCCACCTCGTTACAGGCTTCAAGGTTCCCGCGTTCCTTGGCTCCTCGTTCGCATTCCTCGGCGGTTATGCCGCTATCGCTCCTGTGGCAGGAAACGGTGAGCTTACACAGGCACAGCTTCTTCCTTACGCTTGCCTCGGTGTTGCGTGTGCAGGATTTGTTTACCTCGTTCTTGCACTGCTCATTAAGGTGGTTGGCGTTAACCGTGTTATGAAATTCTTCCCGCCCGTTGTTACCGGTCCTATCATCGTGGCTATCGGTCTCGGACTTGCAGGAAGCGCTGTAAGCAACTGCCAGACAAACTGGCTCGTAGCTATCATCGCACTCGCTATCGTAATCATCTTCAACGTATGGGGCAAGGGCATGGCTAAGATCATCCCGATCCTCTTGGGCGTTGTAGGCGCATCCGCTATCGCGACCATCCTCGCACTTACAGTCGGCGAGACCATCACAGCCGCTGACGGTGCTCAGTATATCACTATCGCAGGAAACGAAAGCATGAAGCTCTTCTCCGTTTCCGCTCTTGAAAACTTCAAGAATGCCGCTTGGATCGGTTTCCCGATCAAGTGGAGCAACACAGTATTCGGCGGTGTTGACTTCTCCAACACATCTCTTGTTATCAGCGCGATCGTAGCTATCATGCCGATCTCGCTTGCAACCATGATGGAGCACATCGGAGATATCTCGGCTATCAGCTCGACTGTAGGCGAAAACTTCATCGCAAAGCCCGGTCTCCACAGAACACTTATCGGTGACGGTGTCGCAACATCTCTCGCGGCTCTCTTCGGCGGCCCTGCTAACACAACATACGGTGAAAACACAGGCGTTCTCGCTCTCTCCAAGGTTTATGACCCCAGAGTTATCAGAATCGCGGCTGTTATAGCTGTTATCTTCTCGTTCTCGCCCAAGTTTGCTGCTCTCGTTAACCTTATTCCTACAGCTATCATCGGCGGTATCTCGTTCATCCTTTACGGTATGATCTCCGCTATCGGTGTAAGAAACGTTGTTGAAAACAATGTCGACTTCACAAAGAGCCGTAACCTCATCATCGCGGCTATCATCCTTGTATGCGGCCTCGGTCTTGGATCTGTTTCCTTCTCAATCGCAGGTCTCACGATCACACTCTCCGCTCTCGCAGTTGCTTCTATCGCAGGTATCGTTCTCAACGCGATCCTTCCCGGTAAGGACTACGAGTTCGGCGCTGATCCTCAGGGCGACAAGGCAGCTAACATGGCTGTAGGCGCTAACACCGAAAACTACGGTGAAAAGTAAGATCAGAAATTTACAAAAATCAAGAGCACGGCATACGCCGTGCTCTCTTTTTATGCGTGGATTTAGTTTACGTAAGGTAAACTCTCATATCCCGACCAGTTTGCGAGATAACGAGAAAGGATAACACCGTCGGTCGGCTATATGCTTCCTTTGTCATCTACGTCAGACGCTTCCTTTACGATCGCTTCCTCATATCCCGCCCATTCTGCAAGATATCTCGAAAGCACTACTCCATCTGTAGGAGTGATGCTTGCGTCTCCGTCAACGTCTCCAAGCTCTGTATTTTTAATGACTTCAAAATTATAGCTTCCCGATTCAAGTGAGACCGCTATACCGTTATCTGTTTCTTCAAGCAGGCTTACACCGTATGCCTCGGAAAGTGCCTCTCCGCTTTCAAGCACGTTCACAGACGTACCGTTTTTCGGCAAGGTCAGTGTTGCACTTGTATTTGCGGGTACTGTGCATGAATACGTGTATCCGTTATCGGTGAGCTCCCACGCGCTTCTGATGATACCGTTTGCAGACTCATACGCGCCTTTGGCATATGTAAGTCCGTATCCGATCTTAGGTTCAAGCGTAAAGCTCTTGTAGCCCGCGTTTTCATGTACACGTCTATGGTCTATACCCAGAACGTCGGTGTAGAGCCACTTAGAGGGAGACGCCTGTGCGTAGTGATTTTGTGAAACTCCGTCGCCCTTATAGTTTTCCCATATCGACGTTGCACCCTGTGTTACAGAGTACAGAAGCGAGGGCATCTCGGTGTTAAGAAGAAGCTTGTAAGCTACGTCGACCTTGCCGTTTTCCGAAAGCGCGTTAAGATAGTCGGGAAGTCCGATAAAGCCGACAGACTGAACACCGCCGTCAGCTTCTATCTTTTCACAAAGCTTATCAGCCGCGGCAAGCTTCATTTCTTCATTTTCAAAAAGATTAAAGTACAATCCCATCACATACGAGGTCTGGGAATTTGCAACAGAGGTTATTCCATCCTCTTCAAGATAATTTGCACGCCATGCAGCCGCAAATTTTTCAAACAGATCGGTATAATATGTAACATCCTCATCGTTTCCGAGTATCTGTGCGATCTCGGCGATAAGCGAGCAGGAATATGCAGTGTAAGCAGTACCGATCTCGCCGAACGAGGTCTCGTACCACTGAACATCGGACGCACCGTAGTTCTGTTCCTGATAACCCAGATTTGCGATCTTGTTAAAATAAGCGGTATGATCGCCGTAGTTACCGTCAAGGCGCAGATATTCATCGTTTATCTTGTAATCCAAGAGGTAGGATATCCATCCCTTCATGGCATCATAATTGTCTTCAAGCAGGCTTATGTCACCGTATTGCATATAAAGCTCATACGGTATCGTCACGACCGCATCCGACCATCCCGAGGGAGTTTTTGCCGTGTTGCTTGTCGGTCCCTTTGAGGGAACGATCTCCGGCACAGCACCGCCCGCTGACTGGCTCGACCTTATCATGTCCATGAAGTTTTCGTATATGTTTCTCGAATCACTGTGAAAGGATGACGCCTTCGCAAATATCTGCGCGTCACCCGTCCAGCCGTTCTTCTCACGTGTCGGGCAGTCGGTAATATTTGAAACAAAGTTACCGCGCTGTGACCATATCGAATTTTCATAGTATCGGTTCAAAAGGCTGTTCGAGCTTTCAAATGTACCGGTTCTTCTGAGGTCATTCGTGAGCACAAGCGCGCTGACATCATCAAAATCAAGCACCTGTGTAAGTCCCTCTATACGCAGATATCTGAAGCCGTGGTACACAAAGCTCGGCGTATAGGTCTCCACACCGTTTCCTGCGAAAATGTATGTGTCCGGTCCGTTGTGATCGTTGTAGTAATCGGTACGGATATCAAAGCCCTGCATGATCTCACCGAACTGGAGCGTCATCGCTGTTCCCTCTTTGGCTTGAGCGCTTACCGTTACCGTACCTGCAATGTTCTGACCGAAATCGTATATGTAGATATCGTCAGCGATCCTGTTTACCGATATCGGGCGGAAGGTTATGACATTTCTTACGTGCTCCATTGATTCGGCAACAAGCTGTCCGACGTCAAGTGATGCCGCCGAGAAAAGCACCGAGGTATCGTCAAACACCTCTGCACCGCTCCAACCGCTGACACCGTTATACAAGGACGCTCCAGTAAGCTCTCGTCGTGCGTCATAGTACTCGCCCGTATGCAGATTGGACTTTAACAGCGGACCGTACTCTGACACGCTCCACGTGCTGTCTGTGTTAAGCACATATTCGCTTCCGTCATCATATGTGACAACAAGCTTTGCGATAAACGCCGAAACGCTTCCGTACGACTTGAATTTGAACCATCCCTCACCGACCGTTGCGCTTATGGCATTATTCTCTTCGAGCATATCTGTCACATCATAGATCTGATAATAAAGCTTTGACTCATAAGCCGTTCTTCCGGGATTGAGGTATGAGTCTCCGACACGCTTGCCGTTGATCTCGATCTCATACGCACCGAGTGCGCTCGCGTAAAGACGCGCCGACTTTATATTGCCGTCGACAGTAAAATCGCGTCTGTACGTAGGAGAAGCAAGCACTGTATCGGGATCGTTTACAACAATGCCGTCAACATTATATGTGAGTATCGACTCATATGACGCGTTAGACGCATACCCCGGGCGCTCCTTGACGATACCGATCTCAAACGGGTCTGTTTTGTATGTGTAGACATATGTTCCGTTTATGTAGGTATCAACAACGCCCTCGTTAATCTCCATTCTCATCGTGACCTCACTGTTTATAAGGTCATCGTTTGTCGGGAATATATCCTCAAGCGAGATATCCTTTGATTTATAGCTTCCGTTATAATAGTGCGGACGAAGCATGGGATAATTGGCTTTCGATGTGTTAAGCTGCCACATCAAAAATTCGCTCTCATCGCTCGCACATCCGAAAATAACAGCCGTTTCCTTTTGCAGATAGGTAAGCTTTGCTTCAACTACACCCGAGGTCAGTCTGATATAATCGCTGTCGGATGTGCCTATCCAATCCGCTTCGCCGAAACCATCATCAAGCAGACCTGTTTCAAAGGTTATAATATCGCTTGTGATATCACCCGATACAGACAAGACCGATGTGACAGTCATAAAGTATTTTGTTCTCGGCGACAATATCGTTTCATCTGTAAGAGTATAGCTCGTAGAATCGGACAAAACAGCCCCGGTATCAAACACATATTCGCCGGACAAAAGATTTTCTTCGGATACTGCGATCACGATGCGGTAGCTTTCCTGCTTCTCTGTGCGCTCGGGTGAGGTTATGTACCATTCTATCTGCGGCGTCTTATCATCCATCCCGAAAGGACTTGTCATTCCGTTTATCTTTACCGTACCGATAACAGCTCCGTCGGGAATGCTTGTAATATAGTCAAGAGCCTTGACATTATCGGTGTTTTCAGTCTTCCATAAGGGTGATTCAGAATAGATTGCGTTCATGCTTACAGTAACTCCGTCTGCGGTGTAGCCGTTATCCGCACCGCCGAAATAAGTATCAAGAATATAATTTATTGCAAATACGATGCCGTGATCGCACCTTGAAGCGATCACAAGATCGCTTCCATCGGTCTTTATTGCATACTCACCGTCCGATATCCCATCAGCCAGAGCGGCCGTTTTGTCACTGAACCCGCCGAAAATTATTCTGCCCTCGCTCATGCTGTCAGCATCGACCGTCTGAAGATATATGCCGGTCATGTCGTAGATCTTTTTAATAAAAGCGTTTACCGCCGTGATGTCGGTCGGCGCAAGATCATCACCGAGCACTATCGCGCAATCCGACAGCGGTATATCTCCGACAGTTACGTTTTTGACACGCGCCTCAGGCCCGTTGTACACATAGCTTTCCGCCGCCTCGGCTGTATCAAAGAAGGCAATATAGGATAATTCGAAATAATCACCGATATGCATAGCCGTTGAGTTGTTACCGAACGGCTTGAAGGTCACCTTGTTCATGATCCCGTCGAAGTTGCCCTCAAATATTTTGAGAGCACGCTCGCTGTCCTCGCTTCCCGGATCGACGATCGCTGTGGAGGTAAGCTTCTGACCGCCGGTCCAGTTTAGCGATGACAGATCGCATACCGCGCTCTGCCACTGACCATCGTATACAGAACTTATACGCGGTCCGAAGAAAATATTACCCGCACCCGGATGCGGGTTTAACTGAAAGACCTTTGCCGTGGAAATATTCGAACGGTATCCGATCTTCATGTACTTGCTTTCAAGAAGAGTAAAGTCCTCGGGAAAAAGGAACTGATCGAGTGTAACGACGAACCTGGTGTTGTTTACCGTGCTGTCCTCCTTTATCGCCTCATAGCGCAGTGTCGGCATACCCGACTCTGTGTCATAATAATAGCCGGCCGTGTCGCTGTCGCCCATATAATTGCTTCCCTGCATATCAAGCGCACCGAAAAGCGCCGTCGGAACAACGGTATCGGCACTCGCTTCGCTTTCGGATGCAAGTATTACAGGAACCGCCCCGAATATCATAACATTACACAAAACAAGCGAGACCAATGCTCTTAAGCTTCTTTTCATTTTCGTTTTCCTTTCTCATAACAAATAAAATTTGCTTGCCTCTTGATTTATTCTATCAAAGCGTGTATAATGATTCTATAGCCGTTTTTGATATTATAGGGGGTGTTTTTGATATGAAAAAGGCGGTTTGGGAAAAAGGGGTTTACAGCTTTAACTGTCCGTCAGATTCAACACGTCTGCACGAACATCCCTATTTTGAAATATCATATGTACTGTCGGGAAGCGCTGTTCATTACATTGAGGAAAAAGGCGAATGCGAGATAAAGTGCGGTGACTATTTTATTATAGACCTGAAAACACGACATAAATACCATGCCTCTACACCGGGCTCTCTCGTTATCATGAACACAATGTTCATCCCCGAGTATTTAACACCGATGCTTATAAAGGTAAAAAGCTTTTCGGATGTGCTTGATTTCACCGTATCAAAGCCCTATTCGGGTGTAAAGCTTCCGTGTATCACCGACAGGATATTCCATGACGACACCGGCAAAATAAAAGAACTCCTTTGCAACATCCAAGAGGAGTTCAGGCTTAAAAGCTTCGGATATGTAGAAAATATCCGCGCACTTCTCACCGAATTTATGATCGAAACAGTACGAAAGGCGGGGGTCAAAAAACGAACCCAAAACGAACCTGTCACCGCGCCGATAAAAAAGTACATAGCCCAAAATTACAGTAGGCATGTAAGCCTCGGCGATCTTTGTAAAAGAATAGGCTACAGCGAGGCTCATATAAGCCGTTTGTTCAAGGAAGAAAACGGTGTCAGCTTCAAGTCGTATCTGCAACAGATACGGATAAACGAAAGCTGCCGGCTGTTATTGACCACAAACGAAAATATCATAGATATCGCCGAACGCGTCGGTTACAGCAATATGAAATTTTTCAACAAAATATTTAAAGAGCATACAGGCAAAACACCTAAAGAATACAGAAACCGATAAACGATCGCTCATGCAAAAAGGCCGCACTTTTCAGTGCGACCTTTTTATTCAGTTTTTATACGGTAATACTTCATATCCCGACCAGTTTGCGAGATAACGAGAAAGGATAACACCGTCGGTCGGCTCTATGCTTCCGTTTTCATCAACGTCGGATGCCGCCTTTACGATCGTGTCCTCATATCCTGCCCAACTTGCCAGATATCTCGAAAGTACTACCCCGTCTGTCGGCGTGATGCTTGAGTCTCCGTCCACGTCACCCAGCAGGATCTCCTCCGTGCCGGTATATATGTCGCCTGTGCTTTCGCACTCGGTAACACTTCCGTCTCCCTCTGCAACTATACCGTCTGCAACAGCATAATCAAAAAGGGCATTGCTTGTGATACTTCCGTTGTTGACACAGCCTGTTATATCGCCGAGATTCACAGCCGCTACACCGGCAGCAGAGCTGTACATATGCAAAGACACCGCTTTTATCTCAGCCGATGTTGTACATGTGCTTATACTACCGAGTCTGTAGTTGTAAGCGGTGATCGCCGCCGCACGCGCACTGTAAAAGCCCGAGCGTGCGGTAACGGTCGAATTCTGAACCGTGACTTCGGTAATATCGCCTATGTTGCGCGCTGCGACCGCAGCCGCGTACACGCTTTTTGACGAGCCCGCACTTACGGTTATGCCGTCAAACACTACATTTGTGATCGTACCTTCGTTTGATACAAACACCGCCGCGTACAGATCGGCATCGTCCGAAGCTGTTATTTTGATATTCTTGACCGAATATCCCGCACCGTCAAAGTTACCTGTAAACGGATCGTCTATGCTTCCGATCATTTTGAACTCTGTGTCAGCAAGATCTATATCTCCTGCAAGTCTGTAGTTGCCGTCAAGATCGTCCGCAACAGCCAAAAATTCATCGGACGTTGAGATAAGCGTGTATCCGTCGGTATCTGTCACGGCGCAAACATTGATGCAAAGCAACAGTGCAAAAGCCGCGAAGAATAACGCTTTGATAATAATTCTGTTCATTTTCATCCGCCTTTCCGCTTACGCCGTGTACTCGGTAGCTATGGGCTCACCGGCGTGATCCCATGCGTCGTACGGTGTTACCGTTACAGTATAAGTAACGCCCTCTGTAAGCGTATGTCCGCGCTTGGTGCTGTTTACGACCTCGGAATGATACAAGGTCGTGTCTATAACATCGGGCATGCCCGCTTCCTCATAATATGCTGACGAGAAATAGTAGCTCTTGTCAACCTCTCCGTCAGCCGAGAAGGTCATTTTATAGTACCAAACTATCTCATCGTGTACGGCTGTGTCGAATTTAACGGCAATATTGCTTGTGCCATCGATCTTTTCAAGAGATACACGAGATCCCGTCGGGAACACAGGAGGCATCGAATACTGTTCTCTTGCATCCG
>JAFUMW010000040.1 GCA_017482465.1 Clostridia bacterium | reverse complement strand
TTCACAATTCCCGAAAACACAAATGCTGTTATCGACCTTAACGGCTACACGTTGACCTCTATGGACGGCGGCGGAAGTAATGTAATGGCTATCTACGTAAGCAGAGGTGCAACATTAACACTTAATGACTCTGTAGGCGGCGGTGTGATCGATTCCTCTTGCTACGGTATTTATGTTCTTCCTAATGCAAAGCTCATTATGAACGGCGGTACACTCAATGTTGACGGTAACGGCGTGTACGATTTCGGTGTTACCCTCTGGAATAGTGAGTTTGTTATGAACGGCGGTACGATCAATGCTCAGTACGGCGTTGTAACAAGCAACTACTATAAAAACGCCGGCGAAGCAGACCTTCCGACATGTAAGGTAACTGTAAGCGCTGACAGCACCATCAACGCAACAAAAACAGAAATCGACACATTAGAGGCTGATGATACGATCGTTGTTGACAACCGTCCTGTACCGACCGCTACTGTAAGCACTGCAGAAGAACTCACGGCTGCACTGGAAGCCGGTAACAATGTAGAACTTGCAGGCGACATTGAAATTATCGAAAACCTTGTTCTCGACGGCAATGTTCTTGACGGTAAAAACAATACTTTGGATGCATACAACGCATTTTCCGAATCTGACTGTGCGATATGGACCAACGGCGGTACAGTCAAGAATCTCACCATTACAGGTGATGACGAATCAACAAGAGCAATTGGTTCTGGCAGTTCCGGAGACAAAATATTAACAGACAACCTCTACATCGATAATGTAAAAATAGACAATGTACTGTATGCAATCAATGGCGGCGGCGAATCCGATTGCAAAGTAATAGTTTCCAATTCCACCATTTACGGTTGGCTTAGCTATGCCGGTATTGCAGGATATGATTTCACTAACTGCACACTTGGCACAGGCAATTCTTATCTCGGTTACATTGTAATTTACGGAAACACCTCCTTTACAAATTGTGACTTTGAAGACTTTTATATGTGCTTCAATGATTCCGAAGGAAAGGAAGGCTGTACAGTAGAATTCACAAACTGCACTTATGAAGGAGAAAAAGTTACTGCTGACAATTTCAAGACTCTGTTTATGTATCCCGGCGATGATGTTGACTTTAACAAGCTGAGCAAGTGCAATATTGTAATTGACGGCGTAACCGTTTCGTGGAACTGATTTGTAAATAAATCAAACGTTACAACCAAAACACCCGACTTTACAGTCGGGTGTTTTTCTGTGTGTCGTTATACCGAATTTAGTTTTCTCTTATACGGCTTCCGTAGCCGTAATCATGAAGTCCCTCGTTTTCAAAAAGCTTCTCTGCAACAATATTGATCTTACTGTCAGACGGCACGCTGTAAAATTTCGAGCCGCGCTCTACCGTGTGTGCGGCGAGTAAATTCAAACGACTTTTATCAAACCTAAATGATGTAAAGCGACCGGTGCCGTCACTCGGCGTTGCCGCTGTCCACGCGAAATCACGGTCACGCTCTAAAACGTATACGTTATCATAGAAATCAAAGCCTGACTTGCCGGAATAACGCGCCCATGTCGCCACGTGCGAGCTGTATACGTTTACATTGTCGTGTACACGGCAGTTTTCGTAATACGTATCCGACATAAGAACGTCACCGTAGAAGAAGTTTCCGCCCTTGTTTGTACGCTGATGGCTCCAGCCGTATCCCATGTAAAGGTTATAGTTGTTAAACAACTCCATATTTCTGAAGCCGTACTTGTTTTCCGAATATAGCACATGGCTTGCAAGCCATGTCTCCAGACCGGTATTCGAAAGCTCGGCTACGTTATTATAAAATCTAATGCCGTTCATGACAATGTCGTCATTAAGTGTCCCCTGCCACTGTGTAGTAAAGCAACAGTCGTATACCTGGTACGCGTAGCAATCGTGTATAACGTAGTTTTTAGCATAGCCAAAGCATTCTACCGCATTACCCAAGCGTCCGGTTGAGCCGGGCGCGGGCGACTGTATGCTTCCGCCTATCCAGCCAAGCTCACAGTATTGTACGGTAACGTCCTCGATACTTCCCATTCCTATGCCGTGAACACCTGTGTACATAATGCAGAGATTATCAATCACACAGCTTTTTGTCCTACCGCCGATCACGCTCATTTTCCTTGAAAGCTCGATCTCGTTAAAGTATTCACCCGGATTGCCAAGTTCAAGATACAGATATACTCTGCCGCTCTTCCAATCGTGCCAATATTCCATATTATGCTTCAGTGATGCGTACGAGGGGAATTCTTCCTTGTCAACGTAAAAGCCCTCGAAGCCGTTATAGCAATAGCCCTGCCATTGGCGTATATTTTCGCCGTTGACAAGTGCCTTTATTCCCCACGCCTTGCCGCCATCGCAAACGATATTACCGATATCGAGCGAAGCAGGAACAGTGTCCTTGTATACCCAGATGTTGGGCGCATCGGTCGCAAGCCAGCTGTCCTTGCCCGACGCGTCTACCGAGCCATATAATTTCGGTTTTTCTCCCTCTCCGTACGCCGAGTAGGTAACGCCGTCTTTGAGCATAACTCTCTCGTCTACTCTGAACAGGCTTCCGCGCTCAAAAAGCACGTAGTCGTATTCCTTGATTAAATCGGGCTCGTTTAAATGCTTGCAGGTGCGCCATGCTCTTTCGGGCGACAGACCGTCGTTTTCATCGTCACCGTTTATCGACGACACGTAGTAGGTATTACCATACTCGCTTTCGAAATAATGGTTTTCGCTGTTTATTATAGTCTTTTTAAGCGCTTCGCTTTCGGTTATGTACTTCTCGGCAACGCTGTAGTCGTTAAGCTCTGTAAAATCAATGCTTGTTTCCTGCGGCTTGTATGCCATAGGGTGTGATGCGAGATAATCATCATAGCTTACGCTCGAATGACTGTACAGCGCGGCATCCTCGGCACTTTCAAAAAAGCCTGCGTACAAAAGTTCAAGCGTATACGGCGTTTCTATCCTCTTGTTGTCGTGCTCACACGCGCGAAGCGCAAGCGTGACGTTACGCACCTGATTATTGATCTTATTTTCGCAAAGCTCGTTAATATCAAGCGAGTATACGGTGTAACCGCATCCGCAGGGTACTCCCTCAAGCTTCACAAAACCGCACTTGGATTTGTCATAACGTACCTGTGCCTGAAGCTCACCTGTGCTTGTTTTAACGGCAAGCTTAACGTGCGGATATTTTAAAAACGAAATGTTAGCTCCTGCCGAGCTTATAACAATAACGTTCTGATCCATCATGTAAAAGCCGGGATTTGCGGTAAAGCACATCGAGCCGTCTTCTCTTAATTTTGTATCAAGCTCATGTGATCGCGGAGATAAGCAAAGGTTATACTTTATATCAAGACCTGTAAATACATTCACAGGCAGATCACCGTAATAGCGCTTACCGTAATCCGAAACGCGATAGGTCTTGACCTTTCTTGCAGGCGCTATCTCGACAGGCTCTACGGCATGAGCAACGTTATATGCTTCTGCTTCTTCAAAGGTCTTGAAGAATGCAACATACTCAAGTGAGAAGAAGTAAGGTTTTGTGAGCATCCCAGCATAACCGCCAAAGGGCTTTATGAGATAATGATAGCTCTCGTAGCCGTTTTTCGGGAAGCATACAGCATCGGTTTTTCTAACATCATACACAAAGCTTCGAATGTTTGTGTCACATACCATCCCGGGACGCGCGCGCTCGGTCCATGACTCATGGCTTCCCTCGGCGTCAACGTATTTTATTGACATATCACACTGAAGAATGTTTGCACGTGTTCTGTAGCTTACCGCCATGTAAGGGTAATCAAAAAGATTGAAGTCCGATTCCGGAGTCAGCACGATTAGTTGATCGTCCGGTGTGTGCATTCCGGGTCCAACGTCAAAGCGTACAAGCTTGTGTCCGTTGAATTCCTCAATACTCTTTTCAAGCGACCTAGCTGTGCAAAGTTCATCCTTACCCGACAGATCATCAAAGCCGTAATATATGTATTCGCGTGTCATATTCTTACCTCACAATAAAGATATTAACCGAAGTTTAACACAAATGCTCCTTAATGTCAAGGAGTATAGTATTAATTTTTGTGATTATATTCACTTTTTTTAGTTTTTTTCTCTTCCCTATTGACAAATGATTTTTTTTATGATATTATATACGCACAAGCGGTTAGCATATGCTAACTTATATTTTGATAATTGAGTTAGCGGATGCTAACTCATATATGATCCAAGTCGGTTAGCAGATGCTAACTTGGATAAAAGGAGATGTATATGAGCATTGTAATAGTAGGCGGAAACGAATGTATGACACGAAGATATATTGACCTTTGTAATGAGTACAATCACAAAGCAAAGGTATATCCAAAGATGGCAAACGGGCTTAAGAATATCGGTTCTCCCGATCTGCTCGTCCTGTTTACAAATACAGTGTCACACAAAATGGTTCGCTTTGCATTAAATGAAACAAAAGGCGGAAAGACCAAGGTCGCACGCATACATTCAAGCTCGATAGCCGCTCTCAAGAGTGTGCTTGACGAGCATCACGCATGCGTGTAAGATTTCGCGAAAGCGGGTATACGAATGTCAGAGGAAATGATCATAAGGCACTGCTCGCCTACACTCGCGGGCATGAAAACAGGAAGTATATTCACCTGTGAATACACGAGTAAGGATTCGCTTAAGGAAAACATACGAAAACTTAATCGAACGCTTGGCAAAAAGGGGTTGCGTGTTCTGCCTTTGCGCTTTCATAAGGGGCGCGCGCTGATCTACGTTTTCCGCCCCACTCACCTGTCACGCGATCTCAGGCACGACACTGCCGCACGTCTGCTTTCTCAGCGCGGATATGTGCCAGATACACCCGATCACTGCGTAAACACACTGATAGATAAGCTTGAACAAAGCAAGGACTTCCCTCATGAGATCGGCTTGTTTCTCGGCTATCCTCCGGAGGACGTTTCCGGATTTATTGAAAACAATGCTCACGGATACAAGCTCGTCGGTCCGTGGAAGGTATACGGCGACGAGGACGCGGCTCGCAAGCTGTTTGCAAAGTACAAGAAATGTACCGACATTTACAGCGAGCAATACGCGAAAGGAAAATCGATCGAACGACTCACTGTAGTCATTTGATATATATTTTAATTTACTTACAGAAAGGTTGGTATAAATATGAGTAAGATTGCAATCGTTTATTGGAGCGGCACGGGTAACACCGAGGCAATGGCTAACGCTGTTGAAGAAGGTGTGCTCGGTGCGGGAGCACAGGCTGAAATGTACACAGCAGCCGACTTTGGCGCAGACATGGTAGATAATTTTGACGCTATCGCGTTCGGTTGCCCGTCAATGGGTGCCGAAGAGCTTGAAGAAAGCGAATTTGAGCCGATGTTCAGCGCTTGTGAAAACAAGCTTAACGGCAAAAAGATCGCCCTGTTCGGCTCGTACGGCTGGGGCGACGGCGAATGGATGCGTACATGGGATGAAAGATGCCGTTCGATCGGTGCAAACCTTGCGTGCGACTATGTAATATGCAACGAATCTCCCGATAACGAGGCTGTCGACGCGTGCAAGGCGCTCGGTGCGGCTTTGGTATGACATCACCCTCTCCTTAATATAGACTGCGCGCAAGCATAACTTTTGCTTGCGCGCAGTTCTTTTTTAATATTTATCATACTCCACG
>JAFUMW010000039.1 GCA_017482465.1 Clostridia bacterium | reverse complement strand
GTAAGCCTGTCGAGGTTTGCAGGGGCGAGTTTGATGACGCCAAGGATTACAACGGTGCTATCGGTGATTTCGGTCTTACAGAGCTTGGTCAGGTCCGCCCGAAGGACGGATATATCTACGATTTCGGCTATAACGATTCGGGTATATTCAGGCTTAAAGTAAACGGCAGACCCGGACAGAAGATCGACATTTACACAAGCGAGCTTCGCGAAGGCAATAAGTTAAACGGCGGCAATATTTCGACGTTTCTTGTACCCGGTTACTTCCAGCACTGCAGTTATATCTGCAAGGGCGGTGTCGAGGAGATATTCGAGCCTCAATTCTCTTATTTCGCATTCAGATACGCGTACGTAACGGGCATCACCGAAGAGCAGGCAAAGCCCGAGCTTCTCACCTTTCTCGTTGCACACTCGGATCTTGAAAGCAGAGGCGGCTTTGAATGCTCGGACGCTGACGCAAACGCGCTTTATGAGATAGCCGAGCGATCAGACTTATCAAACTTCAACTACTTCCCCACCGATTGTCCTCACCGTGAGAAAAACGGCTGGACGGGCGACGCGTCGATGTCAAGCGAGCATATGATACTCACACTCGGAGTTGAAAAAAGCTGGCGTGAGTGGCTTCACAACATAAGAGCCGCGCAGAATTACAGGGGCGAGCTTCCGGGCATAGTACCGACAGCAGGCTGGGGCTTTGCGTGGGGTAACGGCCCTACGTGGGACAGTGTACTCTTCAATCTTCCGTGGTACATCTACATATACCGCGGCGAGACCGACGTGATACTTGAAAACGCGCACACTATGATGCGCTATCTTGAATATATCTCGCGCAGACGTGATGAGCGCGGTCTTGTCGGAATAGGGCTTGGAGATTGGGTTCCTACCGGCGGTGCTAACGCCTATACATACGACACTCCTATAGAGTTTACCGACTCGGTCATGGTATATGACATGGCGGCAAAGGCTGAAAAAATGTTTAACGCCGTAGGGCTTACGCTGAACGCGTCGTTTGCAAGGGCGCTTGCCGATGAAATGCGTACCGCCGTAAGGCGCGAGCTTATAGATCTTGATTCGATGCTCGTTGACGGCAACACTATCACAGCTCAGGCGATGGCGATATATTACAATATCCTTGAACCCGGCGAAAAAAAGGCGGCGTTTGAGCATATGCTCACAATGATACGCGCGCAGGGCGACGGCTTTATCGGCGTTGGCATGATAGGTCTGCGTACGATGTTCCACGTACTGTCCGACTTTGGTGAAAGCGAGCTTGCGTACAAGCTGATTACACGCCGCGAGTTCCCGTCATACGGCTGTCTTCTCGATCGCGGCGAGACTACACTGCCCGAGCAGCTCATGCCCGAGGGCAGAGACTGTGGCTCACACGATCATCATTTTCTCGGTGACTATAAGCAGTGGTACATACGTCAGGTTGCGGGTATCGTGATAAATCCCTCGGAAAATAACGCCGACAGCGCGGTTATTCGTCCGCACTTTATAAGCACGCTCGACTATGCATCGGCGTACCATGTTCTGCCGCACGGCAAGCTTGAGGTAAAATGGACACGTATCGGCAAGGACACCGTAAGTCTGCACGTCAAGCATGACAAGGGCGTTAAGGTACATATCTCGCTTACACCCGAATGCATGATCACCGACGGATATCCCCGTCCTGACGGGAAGTATCCGACATGCGGAGAATACAACTTAAAGATCAAAATTTATAATAAGTAAAGGAAGTAAAAAAAATGAGCAGCACATTATTATCGGTCTCGATCGCCCTCGTTGCAGGACTTCTGATGACCAGGATCTTCAAACGCATACACCTGCCGTCTGTAACGGCATACCTTATCGCCGGCGTACTTATCGGACCTTACTGTCTCGGCGCGCTGAACATACCCGGTCTCGGCTTTAACAACCACGAGGCACTCAGTATGCTCGCGCTTATCTCCGAGGTCGCTTTGGCGTTCATCGCCTTTTCGATCGGTAACGAATTCAGACTCGACGAGCTTAAGAAAACGGGTAAGCAAGCACTGGTAATAGGTATTTTCCAGGCACTTGTGGCAACATTGTTTGTTGACCTTGCGCTTTTGGCTCTCCACCTTATGATGCCCGACAAGATCACAGCCGCACAGGCTATCACCCTCGGCGCTATCGCGACTGCTACCGCTCCTGCGGCAACGCTTATGGTAGTTCGTCAGTTCAAGGCAAAGGGTCCGCTTACAAGCCTTCTTCTTCCGATAGTTGCGCTTGATGACGCGGTTGGCCTTATCGTATTCGCTGTTTCCTTCGGTATCGCAAAGACCATGGTAAGCGGAAGCATCGACATGATCTCGATCATCGTAAATCCGCTTATCGAGATAGTTGCATCGCTTGTACTCGGCGCGATCATGGGCTGGGTACTCACACAGCTTGAAAAGCTCTTCAACTCAAATACCAACAGATTAAACCTTACGATCGGCGCTGTATTTCTCACCGCCTCGCTTGCGATGCTCGAGTTCCATATCGGACCTGTACACGTAAGCTTCTCCTCGCTTCTCACCTGTATGATGCTCGGAACGGTATTCTGCAACACCTGCTCGCTCTCGCACGATCTTATGGCAGGTGCAGACAAGTGGACTTCTCCGCTTTTCGCAGTATTCTTTGTAATCAGCGGCGCAGAGCTTGAGCTTGGCGTATTCGCTGACTGGGCGATAGTGGTCATCGGTGTGATCTACATCATCGCACGCTCGCTCGGTAAGTACACAGGTACGCTTGTAAGCGCAAAGGCGACAAAATGCTCGCCCGAGATATGCAAGTACCTCGGTATCACACTGCTTCCGCAGGCAGGTGTTGCGCTCGGCATGTGCTCTATCGCGGCAACACAGTGGCCCGAGCAGGGTGCGCTTATCCGCAACATCACCCTTTTCGCGGTGCTTATATACGAGCTGTTTGGTCCTATGTTCACAAAGATGGCTCTTACCGCGGCAGGCGAGATCAAGCCTATGTCCGATGACGTAAAGCAGCGCCGTCAGACAAAGCTTGAGGATGCAAAGTCCGGCAAGCATCTCGAGAAATAAGTAAACAAAAAAGCACGCTTGTGGCACACTTCGTAAGGAAGTGTGCCACAGTTATATTCGCCCGGCGGCGAGTGATATTGCTATGCAGTGATATACGGATCTGCCGTGTGATATTCGGCTACGCCGAGTTTTGAGGCGAATATAATATCACCGAAACCGTAGGTTTCAATATCACTTTCCGAAAGGAAAATATCACTTCAAGCATTAGCTTGTAATATCACTTCTTCTGTCCTTACGTTTAGCGAGCATTGGATTTTGACACCAAGATCCTTATTGAATTTATTTTCGGACAGTATAAAGAAGAAATCAGAGCAAAAATTTGCTCTGATTTCTTCTTTACGGAGTGTCTCCCTTAGGCGTGCTTTTTTATTGTCTCGTCGTCCTTTAGCGCTTCAAGTGCCGTTTTCATTGATATACCGGCAGAAATCTGCCACGGTTAATCATATTGCTTTAACGCTTCGCTTGCAAGCGCTACATAGTCCTTGCACACGCTCTCGGGAGATACTATCTTGATATCCGCGCCGAAGTTCATAAGCCATGTCAGAAAGACCGGACTTATCACGACACGCACACTGATATCAAAATGCTCACTGTCGAACCTTGTGAATACTATATCCTGACCGAAACGGTCTATTATTACGCCGGCAAGGCTGTTTTTGCACCTGAGCGTGACCGTCTCTTCTCTGCCGCCGTACATTCCGAAGGTCTTTTTCGAGTACAGCGCCATATCAAAGTCCTTGAATACGTCCGCGCCGTCGCGTGCCTTATCAAGCATGACTATCTTTAACATCTTATCAACGCGGTAATGCCTGATCTGCTCTATTTCGCTGTCATACGCGATCATGTAATAGTTCTCATCGTCCCATGTCAGCGCCCACGGGCTGACAATATAGTCCTTGCCGCCGTGTCGGAGCGTTTTTTCCTTTTTCTCGTTCCACTCGAAATATTTGAAGGATATCATCGAGTTTTTTGTTATCGCCTCGTGTATGCTGTCGACCGTGTAATAGATGCTCTCGTTCATGGTCTTGGTGCGGTTGGAGACGAACACCTGACGCGCGAGCTTTTGCGCGTCGTATCTGCTTGCAAAGCCCTCAAGCTTACGTATAAGCTCGTCGCTTTTCTTGTGTGTTATAAATTTCGAGGACTGCACCGCATCCACGAGAAGCTTAAGCTCGGGAAGCTCGAAATCGCGGCTGATCACGTGATATTTTACATTTTTCTCCTTGCGCTTTTCGATGTCGATACCAAAAACACGCAATACCTCAAGATCATCGTAAAGTGCCTTACGCTCGGCGTCAACGCCGTATGCGGCAAGCGCGTCGGCGATCTCCGAGAGCGTCATGCCATGCTCCTCATCGGTACGCTCGAGCAATATCTTCATAAGGTAGAGTATCTTTATCTTCTGGTTAGACCCCTTTGGCACATTTTGTCCCTCCTTATTTGAGTGACTTGTAATATTCTACTCTGTCAGCTAATCTGTGCGCGGCGTCCGATGCACGCTTATAATACTGCTCGGGCGTGAGATCGGTGTATCTGTCACTGTTATCTTTCATGATCTCCAGCATGAGACTGCGGTCGTAGCCGGTATCGGCTATTGATCTTGCCACGCGCTCAAAATCTATTTTACCGTCGTACGGTATAAGATGAAGATCCGAGTTGAACTCTTCACAATTATCATGTACGTGAAGCTGTACGAGCTTGTCACCGAACAGCGGCATATAGCGCCGTCCGTTTGCAAAGCAAGCCTCGTGCCCGACATCCCAGCAGAAGCCCGCCGTCGGAAACTGCTCAAAAGCGAAGGCGATATTGGCAAGCATACGCTGGTTTTCGTACGCTATAGTAACATTATTTTTGTCCGCATACTCCATAAGCCTTGAGAAGCGATCATAGCCGACATCATTTATCCTCGGCGCGGGGATGCCCGAGGAAAGATGCACGACCGACACCGGTATGTTATGCTTTACGCACACATCAACACTGTGCATAAGGCGCGCGAGCATATCCTCTCCCGCCTCACCGTCATACCACATATCGTTTATCTTATTAAAGGGAGCGTGAACGCTCTCGCAGGCGATCCCTGCCGCCCGTATAGCCGACATTTTTTCATCAAGACGTGGGCTTTCGCTACCCACAAACGTAGCCTCAAAGCCGTTTTCACGCATAAGCCTTATCTGTTGCTCTATCTCAAGTCCTGCGTATGCGTTAAAGCAAATTCCGATATTCATTGTATACCTCACGCTAGTATGATTTTTCTTAATTATATTACTTTTGCCCCCGATTGTCAATAACTGACTGTAAATACAACGTACAAAAAGGAGACGGTCTCCCGTCTCCTTTAATTGACTTATTTTCCACCGATCTTGGCATACGGGCTTGAAACAAAAATCCTGTTTACGCTTCACGCGCGCATTGCCATTAGGTACTGCCGCCTTACTTAAGGTTAGCCTTGAGTATCTCGTACTCGTCCCAGAGTTCCTTCGGAACGCGGTCGCCGATGCTCTTGTAGAAGTCGTCGATACCAGCGGCTTCCTCTGTCCAGAGTGCCTTATCAACGTCTAAAAGTCCCTTGATGGTGTCGATATCAATATCAAGTCCTTCGATATTGATGTCCTCTGCCTTCGGAACATAACCGATAGGCGTTTCAACAGCGTCAACCTCGTTATTGCAACGAGCGAGTATCCACATAAGAACACGCATATTGTCGCCAAATCCCGGCCAAATGAAGTGGCCTTCGTCGTCTGTTCTGAACCAGTTTACGTTGAAGATCTTAGGCGGATTGGGGATCTTCTTGCCCATTGCGATCCAGTGTGCGAAGTAATCGCCCATGTCGTAGCCTACGAAAGGACGCATAGCCATCGGGTCGCGTCTTACAACACCGACTGCACCTGTAGCGGCCGCAGTTGTCTCGGAAGCCATTACAGAGCCTACGAACACACCGTGATTCCAGCTTCTCGACTGATATACGAGGGGGGCTGTCTTAGCGCGGCGTCCGCCGAATACGATCGCTGTTACCGGCACGCCCTTCGGGTTATCAAACTCGGAGGAGATGCAAGGACAGTTCTTTGCAAGAGCTGTAAATCTGGAGTTGGGGTGAGCACCCTTTTCGCCGGATTCGCAGTCCCAGATCTCGCCCTTCCAGTTGAGAGCGGACTTGGGAGGATTCTTGTCAAGACCTTCCCACCAAACTGTGTTGTTTTCCATGTTGTGAACAACATTTGTGAAGATAGTATCGCGCATTGTTGTAGCAAGTGCGTTGGGGTTGGACTTCTGGTTTGTACCGGGAGCAACACCGAAGAAGCCGTTTTCGGGGTTAACAGCCCAAAGTCTGCCGTCCTCACCTATACGAAGCCATGCGATATCGTCACCTACGCACCATACCTTATATCCCTGCTTCTGGTAGATCTCCGGCGGGATAAGCATAGCGAGGTTGGTCTTACCGCAAGCAGACGGGAATGCGGCTGTGATGTAGCTGATCTCGCCCTTGGGATTTTCAATGCCGAGGATAAGCATATGCTCAGCCATCCAGCCCTCGTTACGTCCGAGGAAGGAAGCGATTCTGAGCGCAAAGCACTTCTTACCGAGAAGAACGTTTCCGCCGTAACCGGAGTTAACAGACCAGATAGTGTTGTCCTCGGGGAAGTGAACGATATATCTGTTTTCTTCATCGAGCTGTGCCTTAGCGTGAAGACCCTTGATAAAGTCGTCTCCGTCGCCGAGAGCTTCGATAACATTTGCACCTACTCTTGTCATGATGACCATGTTGAGTACAACGTAGATCGAGTCTGTAAGCTCGATACCGTATTTAGCGAAGGGAGAGCCCACAACACTCATAGAGTACGGAATAGCGTACATCGTCTTGCCCTTCATAGAGCCTGTGAAGAGCTTTGTAAGCTTTGCGTACATTTCAGCGGGATCCATCCAGTTGTTGATAGTACCTGCATCCTCTTTTGTCTTGGTGCAGATGTAGGTTCTGCCTTCAACGCGGGCAACGTCGTTGACAGCGGTTCTGTGGAGATAGCAGTTGGGGAGAAGGTTCTCGTTGAGCTTTATCATCTCACCGGTACCTACTGCCTCGCGGCGAAGCGCGTCGATCTGCTCTTCACTGCCGTCGATCCAGACGATGCGGTCGGGCTGTGTCATTGCAGCCATCTCATCGACCCATTTAAGAATGTGCTTGTTTGGTGTCATTGTGTTTCTCCTGTCTATATACTTGATAAAATAATAACATTTTTCGGGTACTCAAATCCCTACCCAGTGTACATTATATCACCCTTTTTACGCTTTTGCAAGCGATTTTTTCTTTTTTTCACCTGTTTTTACACTTTATTCATCATTAATTTGAAAGAATGTATAAAAGCAGTCCCTATGCCGAAGCAAAGGGACTGTTATCACACAAATATCAGATCCTGTCACACAGCGCTGCAAGCTCATCATAACCGCACAGCAGGTTTACCGCTTCGAGAAGCGCGTTCGCGGTCAGCGTTGACGGAAGCTCAAGTGCTGTGCAGATGCGTTCACGGCGTTCTGACGCGCCGTCAGTGCCCGAAAGTCCGAGCTCATAAAAATCGGTCTTGGTGATCTTGCGTCCGCACACTTTTCTTTCTGTGCCGGCATACGGCTCAAGCAGACGGCGCACGGTGTCGGCGGCAATACCCTCAACGCCTACAAAGCCCTCCTTGGACGGTTTATCCTTGCGTTTTTCCTTGCCCTTGACCTGCGGTGTATACACGTTTATTATTCTGTCGTTTGGTATTATTCCTTTGACGCATGAGCGTATCAGCATCCCGGCACTGTCGCTGTCTGCAAGCACGATGATCTTCGATCTTTCGGCAAGCTTACGCAATAGCGCGCGTTTTTCGTCGCTTTTGAATATACGAAAGCCGTCGCTTGTAACAACGAGCGCATCAACGACGCTGTCAAGCTTGATCTTATCGTATTTTCCTTCGACGAGTATCGGGTAGTCGATCTTTAGTTTTTCCATATGTACTTTCTTTCGGTGTTGGATTCCAAGGACGGTCGGCACTCGATCCGCTTCGTCCTCATACACATTTTCAATTAACACTTACCAGCTCGCATATCAGCCTTTCCAAAACGGTAAAGCTGTCCACAGGCGAGCTTTTCAGCATCAGATCGGCGCTTTTCGCCGACTCGGCTATCGCAAACAGGCCGGACGTGCTGATATTCTTAAGCTGCTCCATATAGAGCTTGACCTTATATTCGTGCATACCGCATCTCGACGCGGCTTCGGCACGTGTCATGCCCGCGTCCATACATCCTCGCACACGTATAAGCTCGCCCACCACGCGGGAAACGGTCGAAAGTATCATTATCGGTTCTTCCCCGCGGTCTTTCATATCAGCGAGTATATAAAACGCCGTTTTTGCGTCGCGTCTCATAAGCGCGTTAGCAAAGTCAAACGGAGATATCTCCTTGTTTGACGCCGTTATCTTCATTATGTCGTCGCGCGTGATCTCGTTTCTGCCTGATGCGAGCACGTACGAGATAAGCTTTTCTATCTCGTTTCGCAGCATGAGCATACTGTGTCCGACACGCTCGATAACGAGACCGGCGACATCCGAGTATACCGTCACCTTGTTTTTCGCGGCGATACGTACCAGCCACGAGCAAAGCTTTGAGTCGCTCTCGAGCGGAAAGCGCACAGGCTTTGACACCTTCGACAGCTCTTTTATTATATTTTGGTGAGGCTTTGAGTCCTCGGGCAGCTCGCCGGCAGTCGAGTATATGATAACGACCGTGTCCGATTCAAGCTTTTCCTTTAACAGCTTACACGACGAGGTAAAGTCGCTCGGCTTGAGTGCCTTGAAATCGACCTCGTAAAGCTCAACAAGCCGCTGTGCACCCTCGTTTTCCGCGTCAGCATCCGGCAGTGACATAAAATCATACATGACAGCCGCGCCGAGCGCTTCCTCAAGCGCGCCGGGTGTAAATTCATCACCCGTGAGCCTGATAAAATTGAGGCTCGTACGGTCGCCGACCACAGCCTTTTCGACCTCATGCAGATAATACTGCTTCATATAGTCCTCGTCGCCGTAAAAGAAATAAACGCCCGAAAGTCCGTTTTTTATTTCTTCCTTTATATAATCGACGCCCGGGACGACTTTTTTTTCAGCCATAGCCGACCCCTTTCCTCAAGCCTGTGATTACAAAAGCTCGATATTTATAAGCATTTTAACGCTCGATACGGTCGAACCGCCGTTTTCAAGCGTATACCCGAGCCTGACAGCTCCGCCGTTTTCAAGCGTGAGTGTGTTTTCAAGCTCGTAGGTGCGTATCGTAAGCTCCATCGACATAGCGCCGACGCTGTACATCGAGATATAACGCTTGCCCTCTTCAAAGACCATGACCGTGCGGCAGATGCCGTTTCGCTCCATGGTGAGTATACCCGGTTTACCAAGCTCATACGAGAGCACGGTAAGCTCGTTTGCAAGATCGGTCGAATCAGCCTCGGCATACCTTAAAACGACACGTCCGTCCTTCTTATAAAGGTATCCCTCGGTCACGACATTCGTGCCGTTCTTGGCCGTGTCATCCCCGTCAATGTCAAGCTCACCCGGCTCATCAACGGTATCCTCATCATATTCATCATCGTAATCTTCGGCATCATCCTCCGAAGGAACACGCTTGAAATCGTATATGTCGTCATTTTTAAAGTTCATTCTGACAAGAACCTTTTTGCTGTCTGTTATCATCACTGTTTATCCTCTTGTTTTTGTTTATGTCAAGTATACCACGAGTCAGCGTTTTTGTCAATCTTCATCCGAAACAAGAAGCGAAAAGGTCAGCTTGCCGACAGAAAGATCGACATCTTCAAGACACACGCGCACACGCATACCTACCGTAAACTCGCGTCCGTACACATCGGTAAGCCGCATATGCGTCTCATCGTACGAGCCGACCCCTCCGAGCGATGACACCGGTACAAGCCCCTCGCAGGTGTTGTCAAGCTCGGCAAAAAATCCGAACGAGGTCACCGACACGATTATCGCGTCAAACTCCTCTCCCTCGCGGTCTTTCATATAGTACGCCTTGTAAATATCGTCTATAGCACGTTCAGCGCTCATCGCGCGCAGTTCGCCTTCGTTTGCCGCCTCACATGCCTCGGATATCCTGTCGCTCACAGGGCAGACAGACGCGTCAAGAGTGTCCTTGTCCCTGTTATAGCAAAGCTTTTCACCCTTTGCGAGCGCACGCTTCAGCTGACGGTGCAGTACAAGATCGGCGTAACGTCTGATAGGCGAAGTGAAGTGCGAATAAAATTCGAGTGCGAGTCCATAGTGTCCGACAGCGCTTGGCGCGTACCTCGCCTTCATCATCGAACGCAACAGCACCTCGGACACTGCGCGTCCCACTCCCGCCTCTTTTGCACAGGCGAGTATCTTCTGCATCTCCTTCGGTCCGAGCCTGTCCGCACGCAACCTCAGCTTTTTTATGTCGATACCGAGATTTTCCGCGTACTGAAGAAGTACAGCACACTTTTCGGAGTCGGGCTTTTCGTGTATTCGGTAAACTCCGCTTATCGCACGCGCACAGGTCAGCCTTGCGACCGCTTCGTTGGCGCAGAGCATAAACTGCTCTATAAGCCGCTCGCTTTCACCGCGCTCAACTCGCTCGATACCGCACGGGTATCCGAGCTCATCAAGCATTATGACCGCCTCGCCCGACTCAAGCTCAAAGCATCCGCGCTTGTCGGCACGGCGCTTGAGCACCTTGTAAAGCTTTACTGACTCTTTGAGCATGTCGATGACAGGCTTCGGGTATTTCTTTTTCAGCGCACTGTCAGCGCTCTTGTCAAGTATTGCGTTGAATTCCTTGTATACTCCGCGCGCACTACTCGCTATAACGCTCTCGCGCACCTCACATGAAACTATCTCGCCGCCTTTATCAAGCCTTATGATCGCGCTGAGCGTAAGCTTTTCGCTGTCGGCGTTTAACGAGCAAAGCCCGTTCGAGAGCGCCTCCGGCAACATAGGAATAACGCTTCCGGGATAGTAAACGCTCGTGCCGCGGCGCATCGCCTCGCGGTCTGTCGCGCTTTGGCTCTTGACATAATGAGACACATCGGCAATGTGTACACCGAGCATCCATCCGTCCTCAATGCGCTTGACCGAGATCGCGTCGTCAAGATCCTTCGCGTACTCGCTGTCGATCGTGAATACGATCTCGTCACGCAGGTCGAGCCTGTGCATTATCTCCTTTTCGCCAGGAGAGCTAAGCGCGGCAGCTTCTGCAATTACATCCTTATCAAATTCGGTAGTGATGCCGCTTGAAAAAAGTATCGCCGACACTGCCGAGCTCGGATCTTCGGCGTCTCCGAATATGCGCTCTACCCTGCCCACAGCAAAGCTCGTGCGCGTCGGATACTCGAGTATCTTTACGGCAACCCGATCTCCGACCTCAGCACCTCTTGCCGCACCCTGTGATATCCGCACGGTAAAATTGATACGCTTGTTTGAGTCGGGTACAAAGTCAAACGCACGCACGGGAGTACGTCTGCCGTTGCGGCGTACATACGTCTGTGCATCACACAGACGTCCGATAATAAGCTCGTCGTTTCGGCGCATTATCTCAGTGACCTCACCGTCAAGCCGCTCGTCCCTGCCGCCTGTCAGCACGAATCTCACCTCGTCACCGCCGAGTGCGCCCATAGTCCTTGAGCCGGGGATGAATACATCGTCCTCAAAGCTTTCCGACCTCACAAATCCGAAACCGCGCGAGGTAGTCATAAATACACCGATGTACTCCTCGCGTTTCACTCCGCGTAAGCTCCTGCCGTTTTTGTGCCCGGCACGAGAGAGCGTTCTGTTCTTATCTTTTTTCGAGATAATACTCTTTTTTGAATATTTCTTCTGCAAACGCTTTTTAGCGTCCTTACGTCCTTTGCTTTTCTTCATACAGTTGATACCACCTTTCATAGGCAGAGTTTAAAAGACGCCGCTCCCGAAAACGGAAGCGGCGTTGAAATTATTGATTTGTCCGCACAGATATTATGTGCGCCCTGACATTTTATTATTCGCTTACTGCTTCGTCAGCTGCCTCAGCTGTTGTATCTTCAACAGAGTCGGCGGATGTGTCTTCAACTGCATCAGCGGAAGTATCTTCAACAGAATCATCAGCAACAGAATCGTCAACAACAGAATCGTCAACAACAGAATCGGAAACGAGAGCATCGTCACCGCCGATGATGATATTGCCGGACTCGTCTACATAATAATTGCCGTCAGTAAGAGAAAGGAAATCGTCGTTGGGCTGAATAACATACATAACAATAACGAGTACAACAAAGATAACAGCAACTACAATAGTAGCAGTATTGAGCTTCTTGTTAACGTCAGCGCCCTTGGACTTGCCGAAAAATGTTTCAGCACCGCCGGCGATAGTACCGGAGAGCTTGTGAGACTTACTGTTCTGCATAAGTACTGCAACTATAAGGAAAAGTGCGGCTAACAAAAGCACGCCGCCGAGAACATACATTACAACTGTCATTTTATAAAACCTCCATATCGGTCAATAGTAATATTTTTTTGCACAGCGTTATTATTCTACCACAACTAACAGAAAAAAGCAATAGAAAAAGTAAAAAAAATTTAGTTTTTTTAAGTAAAATGCTTTCGAAAGGGGAAATGTAATAAATAAAAGGTAAGAAAACGAGAAAAAAGGCGAAGAAAAGGAGTAAGAAAATTCGAAAAAAGTATTGACAAGCGAAGAGATTTATGGTATCATATTTCTTGTCGCAGATAGGAAGCCGCACAAAAAAATGGTGCCGCGCTTGATGCAGCGAATACGGAGAGGTATCGAAGCGGTCATAACGAGGCGGTCTTGAAAACCGTTTGGGTGCAAGCCCACAAGGGTTCGAATCCCTTCCTCTCCGCCACACATACAAACAAGCGGGAGACCGCTTAATATAAACAAATTCGGAGAAGTACTCAAGAGGCCGAAGAGGCGCCCCTGCTAAGGGTGTAGGTCGGGATTAACCGGCGCGAGAGTTCAAATCTCTCCTTCTCCGCCAAAAAGAAAGATCACCTTACGGTGGTCTTTCTTTTTGCTTAAGAAACGATTTGAACCGAGTGACGGATACCGGCGAGAGAGGGACGTTTCCGAGCGCCGCCAGTGGCGGATGAAGCGAGGAATAAGGAGTGGCAGCGGTCGAAAAAACAGAGTGGCGTTAGCCACGATGATTTTTTCGGGCACCGCAACAGTGCGCAAGATAGATCTCTCCTTCTCCGCCAACCGAAAAACCTTGAATTTACAAGAAAAACCTTGTATTTCAGGGCTTTTTGATTTATATGCATTTGCATTCAGCCGCATATTTCCGCAAATTTACGCACAAATTTGTTAGTCAAAAGTTAGTCATTTACTGTGATTGCCATAATTGCCTCCTGCGTTTAAGTCCTTTTTAAGTGAGTATCTATGCACTCCGCTTGACCGTTTTAAGTCTTATCATCCGACTAAAAATAAAAGTGTCAAAAGGCATTGTTTGCCCTTTGACACCATTGTAGCATATTGCTTTTGAAAATCTAACACCCCCAAAAATGAAAAAATCACCCGAATTTTATCGGGTGATTTTTTTAGGAGGATATCACAATATGTCCAAACATAAGTCTGATTTTGCATCCCTTGATTTTTC
>JAFUMW010000038.1 GCA_017482465.1 Clostridia bacterium | reverse complement strand
TTCCCTTTGTGTAGCAGGCAATATGCTTTCGAGACTCGCAAACGCCCGTTTTTTCGCCCTTCTCCTCGATCATAAGTCTGATATGCTCAAGCGCGGTCGAAATTATCTCATCACGCTCCGGCCTGCGGTACATACGTCCGTTAAGCGCGGCATCTATCTCTTCAAAGATCCACGGATTTCCCATCGCTCCGCGAGCGATCATAACACCGTCGGCATTAGTGTCAGCAAGCATTTTAAGCGCATCTTCGGCGGACATGATCCCTCCGTTTGCAAAGACAGGGATGCTTACACTGTCTTTTACCGCTTTGATTATATCATGCCTTACGCTTGAAATATACATTTCTTCGCGCGTGCGTCCGTGCACGCATATCATAGAAGCTCCGTTATCTTCGGCGATCTTTGCTATCTCTACGGCATTAATGCTATTTGAATCCCATCCCGCGCGTATCTTCACGGTAACCGGTAAGGGTTGTGCATCAACGGCGGCGCGGATTATCCTGCCGACAAGCTCGGGAGATCTCATTAGAGCGCTTCCCTCACCGTTTGATACGATCTTGTGCACAGGACATCCCATATTTATATCTATTGCCGCAGGGATCTTTGATCCGCGATTATATGCATACGTGTTTTCGGCGAGTTTTTTGGCGGCTTCCGCAATGATATCCGGCTCACTGCCGAAAAGCTGAACAGCGGTCATAGGTTCGCTTTTGCGGATGTACGCAAGCTCGGCAGTCTTTTTGTCGTTATAATGCATTGCCTTTGCCGACACCATCTCCGTCACGCAGTATTCCATTTTGTGGTCAGCGCATATTTTTCTGAATGAATAGTCACTTACTCCTGCAAGCGGGGCAAGTGCGACTCTGATCTTAGCAAAATCGGTCATGATAGGCTTCCTCTTACTTGTACTGCAACTATTATATAACATATTTCTCTTTTTTTCAAGAGTTTGATTAAACCTTTTTCGATCGCGAGCATAACCTGTTAACAACACTCTGATTATGAAAGGAAGAGATTATGACTATTTACACAGTCAGACCCGGAGACACAGTATACACGATAGCGCGCGACCAGGGAATAAACGTTGACAGGCTATTAAGCGATAATGGTATTGAAGACCCAGACTCACTTGTTGTTGGACAGTCTCTCGTTATACTGAGACCTTCAACGGTTTACACGGTACGCCCCGGCGATACTGTATATGACATTGCATCGCGCAGCGGCGTCAGCGTTAACTCAATTTACAGAAACAATCCAATGCTCGGGGGATTACCGAATATAACGCCCGGTCAAGTGCTTGTCATAGAATACGACACTCCAAAGCGCGGACGGATAATTGTAAACGGTTACGCTTATCCTTATATCGACCGCTCGGTTCTGCGTAAGACCTTGCCGTATCTCACTTACTTGACAATATTCGGCTATGGCATGACACAGGACGGCGAGCTTATTCCTACCGACGATGACGAGCTTATTGATATCGCGCGTTCTTACGGTACATCTCCTGTAATGCTCGTTTCTTCGCTCGGCGAAGGCGGAACTTTCTCCAATGAACTTGTCAGCGTAGTCTTATCAAATTCTGCCGCAAGAGAAAATCTTATTGATAATATAGTCAGCACTCTTGTTGCAAAACGCTATGATGCCGTAGATGTTGACTTTGAGTACATACTTGCACAGGACAGAGAGGCTTATATCAGGTTCATAAACGATCTTCGGGTGGCGGCAAATGAGCGAGGTAAGCGTGTGTTTGTGTCGCTTGCACCTAAAACGAGCGCAGATCAGCCCGGACTTTTATACGAGGCTCACGACTACAGAGCACTCGGCTCAGCCGCCGACCGTGCTTTACTCATGACATATGAATGGGGTTACACATACGGTCCTCCGATGGCAATCTCACCCATAAACAAGGTCAGCGAAGTCGTAAACTACGCCAAGACCGAGATCCCGGAAAATAAGCTTGTCATGGGCATGCCTAATTATGCGTATGACTGGGGACTGCCGTTTATACAGGGAGAAAGCGCCGCAACTGCACTTTCAAACGTCGCAGCTGTTATGCTTGCAAGCGACACCGACTCGGAGATCATGTTTGACGAGACGGCGCAAACACCTTTCTTTAGCTACACCGATGAAAACGGAGTACGCCACGAGGTATGGTTTGAGGACGCACGCAGTGTGCTTGCAAAGTTAGATCTTATATTATCAGAGAACCTCGCCGGTGCGTCGGTGTGGCAGATAATGCGATACTTCCCTGCCATGTGGGCTGTATTAAATTCAAGCGTTGATATTGTTCGGACCGGCGACGAGGATCTTACAAATATTTAATATTGACTTTTAATGATTTTTGTGCTATACTTGTACAGTAAATCGCGGACAGTTCGAAACCATCCTGTCCTAAAACAAAACTATGGATCAAAAGAGCAATTTCTTCTGCATTAAAAGTATCCGTAGTGTAATTATGCACTGCGGTTTCTTTTTGCTCTTTTCTTCCGCCGCTTGGTCGGCACGGAGGTAAAAATGATAAACGAAATATTACTCATTCTTTCAGTACCCGTTATTTTCGGCTCTCTGCTTGCAGCCTTTCGTTTGTTTGGCAGATCAGGTCTGTACATGATGACAGTCGTATGCACGGTCAGCGCAAACATCGAAGTTATGATACTCGTTAATGCGTTCGGCGTTGAACAAACACTCGGAAATGTTCTGTTTGCTGCGACCTTCCTTATTACAGACATATTAAGTGAGTGCTATGGTAAAAAAGCCGCCGATAAGGCGGTCAACATCGGTATATTTACATCTGTATTCTTTCTTATCATATCACAGAGCTGGATGTTATTTATACCGTCTGCAAACGACTTTGTTCACCCTTATATAACAGCGGTCTTTTCTAACACGCCGCGCATGATGCTTTCCAGCCTTCTCGTATACGCAGTGTGTCAAAAGCTCGATGTGTTCTTATATCACAAATGGTGGGCACTTACCGAAAAGCTAAGCGGCAATAAGCGCGCTCATCTGTGGATACGTAATAACGGTTCAACGCTTCTCTCCCAGCTTATAAACACGGTCTTATTCAATCTTGCGGCATTCTGGGGAATATATGACACATCGACACTTATAAGTATAATCCTTTCAGGATATGTAATATATATAATTACCAGCCTTCTTGACACTCCTTTTGTGTATGCGGCAAGAAGGATATATGAACGAAACAAAGAAAAGCTTGCATAAAAAAAGCCTCGGCACTGCCGAGGCTTTTTTTATTACTTAAGAACCTTAAGGTAATCAAGAATAACAAGAACGATACCTATGAGAGCGTAAAGCTCTACAAGTCCGCCGAGAAGTCCGATTACTATACCTAAGATCGGAATTATTGAAAGAAGACCGATAACAACACCGACAACAGCACTGCCGATTATGTAAACGATGATCTTAACAATAAGATCCTTGATCTCGTTTGCGCCAAACGAGTAGGGGAAAAGCTTCTTGAGCATATCCATGATAGTTTCTCCTTTGAAATTAGCATTTTATTTGCTGTTTACATTTTACCACTTAATTCGACATATGTCAATGCTTTTAGCATTTTTTAATGAATGAACTGTTAAATTTCTGACCGAAAGATCAAAATGTCATTGAACCGTCTGTGCTATTACAACAACATCCTATAGCATCTCGAAATAAACAAATAATCCGAACCGTCTCCCGCGGGAAGATCCGGTTCGGATTATATTGCCTTGGTGCGGGTAATGGGACTTGAACCCATATGAAATTGCTTTCACTAGAACCTGAATCTAGCGCGTCTGCCAATTCCGCCATACCCGCGTATTAAACTGTTTTTC
>JAFUMW010000005.1 GCA_017482465.1 Clostridia bacterium | reverse complement strand
GATGTCGCCGTTGCCGATGATCTCGACGGCAAGACCCTTGTTCTTGATCTCGGTCGATGCGTCTTTGGCATACTTGCCTGTGTAATCTCCGATCGGGATCTCCATCGAGGCAAGCTCCTCGGCTGTATACTGCGGTTCGATGCCCAGATAGGGAAGAACTACCGAAAGAAGATTTGAAACATAGGGCGCGGCAACGACACTTCCGTACACGTTTGCGATCGACGGCTCGTCAACGATGATGATGGTTGCGATGACGGGATCGTCGGCGGGCGCGTATGCTACACATGAACCGACTCTGAGCGAAAATTCGCCGTTTTCATCCGGCTTATCTCTCTTCTCGGACGTACCTGTTTTTGCCGCGACCGAGTATCCCTTGACATATGCGTTTTTAGCTCCGCCGTTGCCTGCAACACCGTCGGCCAGTACTTTTGTAAGTGTCTCGCAGGTCTCGGTGCTTATAAGCTGGCGCTTGGCACTGTCATCATAAGAATAAATGACATTTCCGTCGTCGTCCACAAGCTGGCGCACGAGATGGGGCTTTACGACGTAACCGCCGTTTGCGACCGTGCTTATAGCGGTGATCTGTTGGATGGGAGTTGCTTTAAAGGTCTGACCGAAAGAATATACGGCAAGCTCGACCTGATTGAAACCGTCGAACGAGTGGGTGATACCGAGCGATTCGCCGGGAAGATCTATACCTGTTTTTGATCGGTATCCGAATGCTTCGAAATATTTGTAGAAGGTGTCGCGTCCGATCCTTTCCGCAAGCATCATGAGGGTAGGGTTACATGATTGCTGAAGTCCCTCGACGAATGTCACGACTCCGTGGCCTGCACGTTTGTGGCAGTGGATAGGCGTATCGTAACCGCTTACCTTGTAACTGCCGGGGCAGTAGAAGGTATCGTTCAGTTTTACGTTCTTTTCCTCAATAGCTATCGCGGACGTGATTACTTTAAATGTTGAACCGGGCTCGTAAAGGTCGTTTACAGCCTTGTTGTTCCACATTTCGAAAAGGAGGGATTGGTACAGATCTTCATACTCGGAAGAATCTGTCATATATCCGGAATTGTTGAGTTTTTCCTGAAGCTCATCGTTCAGCGTGAGAGGGTCGTTACAGTCAAAATCAGGGTAAGTACCCATCGCAAGGACAGCGCCGGTGTCTACCTCCATTACTATACCGGTGACACGGTTGCGTGCGCCTGCGTTTTCATAAGCGAGCTCAAGCTGGTTTTCAAGCTCGTACTGTATTCTCATATCAAGTGTGGATACGATGTTTATGCCGTTTGAAGCATTTATGAGGCTTTCGTATTTGTACGGCATGTCATTACCGTTGGCATCGTGTGCGCTTAAGAGCTTGCCGTCAATGCCTGTAAGATAACTGTTGTAGGTCGCCTCCAGACCGTAAGCTCCGCCGTCGGCATTAGTAAAACCGAGGACGTGTGATGCAAGATCGCCGTAGCAGTAAAAGCGGTTGCTTCCTACTACGAGATGCACCATTGACGAAAGCTTGTTTTGAGTTATAAAGCTACGTACGCTGTCGGCGGTCTCTTTGTCAAGCTTATCCTTTATCGTAACATCACGCGAATTAGGATGATTGTTGATCTTTTCAAGTATAGTGTCATAGTCAACGTCAAGTAACTTTGAAAGTCCGTCGGCTATAATTACCTTGTCACTGTAATTTTCTATCTTGGCGGGGTCAACGAGAGCTCTCCATACAGTTGTGTTTGTGACAAGCAGATTCATATTGGTGTCGTATATCTTACCGCGCTCTGCTCTGAGCGTGGTCTCGCTTGTCATCTGATTTATTACTTCCGACTGGTATTTTTCATAATCGATTATCTGCAACTTAAAAAGTCTTACGACAGCTATTGCAAATAAAGCTATAAGGAATAGCACTATGATCCTTGAACGTTTTTTTATAATATCGTAGTGATGCGGTTGTGCCATGCATATCTCCTTTCCCGCGTGATGAGCTTGCATTAATTATCATAAATAAACAAGCGAGAGTAAAGAGTCAAATTGTCTCCTTACCCTCATTGTTTCCCGTTATTTTATATCTATTTGACTTCAGCCGTATATATTCCGATCTTCGGAAAAAGTACGTTTAGTCATCTGTGCCGTCAACAATCGGTTCGGAACCGGACTTGTCTGTGATCTCGACCTTGGGATCCTTTTCTAAACTTATGTAATACTTAGTGACGTGCTTTTTGTCTATCATACCGTATTGGTTGAGTGCGACCTCTCGTATGTATCTGAGGTCATCGCGCTTTTCAAGCTCTAAGCTGAGTTCGGATTCCTTTTCTATCAGCTCTGCAAGATAACTGTTCATCTGCGTTGTTTCTGTTTTGAGCTTGTTTACACTTACTGCGTTTATAACGACCGTCATGAACATGGCGGTTATTATTATTGTGAGTACTATGTTCAAGAGAACAGGATGTCTGTTTGCCGTGGACACTGCGATAGTCTCGAACTTTTCCTTTGCGTCAAATCCGAGAACACCGAGTAATTTACGGGGGATAGGATTCTTTATTTCCTCCGGCTTTGTATACTTGTCGCGTTTTTTTGTAACAACTGCTCCTGTTCGGGTATTACCCTTTCGGGCAACACTTTGTCCGCTTCTTGTATTACCCGAAACACCGGTGTTAACATGAGCGGTATTGCCGATAACAGCGCTTTCGCTTTTTACTGCTTCCGAACGGGATCTGCCTTGCGCCGGCTGAGCAAGCGTATTGTCGTTATCTTTGATCTTATTGTAAGTATTTGATGTCACTTGCGTTACCCCGCTTTCCTTGTCCTTGTTTTTTTATATCTTTTCTATTATCCTGAGCTTTGCGCTCCTTGATCTCGAATTCTCCTCAAGCTCATGAGCCGATGGGAGAACAGGCTTGTGTGTGACGGGTTTGACCGTCGGCTTCTTTCCGCATACGCACACAGGAAAATCCGGTGGGCAGGTACACGGTCTCGCAAGCTCGGCAAACAGGTTCTTGACCAGTCTGTCCTCAAGAGAGTGGAAGGTTATGACGGCGAGGCGGCCGCCCGGTTTCAGAGCATCAACGACGGCATATATTGCCGGTTTGATAACGTCAAGCTCCTTGTTCACTTCGATTCGAATAGCCTGAAATGTTCGTTTTGCGGGATGTTTTTCGCCGCCTCTGCCTCCGTCAGGCATGGCACTGCGTATGATGTCGACTAATTCGAACGTAGTTTCAATCGGCTTTGACTGTCTTGCAGCCGTAATTTTTGCCGCTATACGCGGCGCAAATTTTTCCTCGCCGTACTCATATATGATTTTTTTAAGAGTGTCCGTAGTATAGGTGTTGACTACATCGTAGGCAGACATTGATGCGTCCTTGTTCATTCTCATGTCGAGCGGAGCATCGTGCATGTATGAAAAGCCTCTCTCGGGTGTGTCGAGCTGGTATGACGACACGCCGAGGTCGATCACCGCTCCGTCTATCGCGTCTATTCCGAGATCGTCTAGAACCGATGCGAAGTTTGAGAAATTTTCATTTACAAATGTAACGCGGTCGATGTAGTCGCACAGTCTGAGCTTTGACGCCGCGATAGCGTCCTTGTCCTGGTCAAACGCTATAAGTCTGCCGTTTTTGTTCATTCGCTTGAGTATCTCGAGCGAATGTCCGCCGCCTCCGAGTGTGAGATCGGCGTATGTTCCGCCTTTTTCGGGTGAAAGAGCATCAACGCTTTCGCCGAGCAGTACCGAGTAATGTGAGAAATTGATACTTTCCGCCATCGTTACCACTTGATCTCGTTCATGATAGCGAGTATCTGCTCATTGGAAGCGCCTGCTCGCTTAACGGCGTATTTTTCCTCATTCCATATCTCGATGTGATCGTCTGCACCGACTATAAGAACATTCTTCTGCAGATTTGCGAGTTCTATAAGCTTTTGCGGAAGTACGACACGTCCTTGAGAATCGGGAATGCAGTCGCTCGCGTCGGAGAAAAGGAAACGTTTGATCTCTGCTGACTGTGTTCGGGGGAGAAGAGAGAGCTGTTGTGCTATAGTATCGCGGGCTTCGAGAGTGATTATATCAAGACAGCCGTCCACGTTCTGCATGACAAAAAACTTTTCGCCGAGATCTTCGCGGAATTTCGCGGGTATAAACAAACGATTTTTGCTGTCTATCGTGTGATTGAACGTACCCGAGAAGACGATCATAGCCATTCTCCCTTCTGTAGAATTGGGTTTGAACGGCGAAAAAGCGCCCATTCGGACGCCGGAGAGGGTAAATATGGTGATTTTTCCACCATTTCGCTCCCTTTTCCGCCACTTTGAACCACTTTATCTTAATTATATCGTAGGTTTGCGATTTTTTCAATAGGAATCGAGTATTTTTTAGCCTCAATACCGCGATATAATTGTAAATATTTTGTGAACGAGTGGCAAAAGTGTGAAAAAATGAGAGCAAATGGGTGTTTTGGTGGTTAAAAGTGGTGTGGATGACAAAATGCAAACGGGGGATCGATCTGTTATATCATTAATATATTGAAGCGTTGATTGTTAGGTAATCATCCTTTTGATATCTGCAATCTGTTTTTCCATTTCATTTAGGCATTTAAGTACAGCAGCTTTATCTTTGAAGTTCAATTGAGCTTCGCCGAGCAGATAATCTGTGGTTACGTTGAAGAAATTTGAAAGGGCTATTATCGCGAAGCTGTCCGGATTTGTTTTGCCCGTTTCGTAATTTGAAAGTGTTTTTTGGTCAATTCCGGTGGCGTTAGCTACGTCAATTTGTCTAAGGTCGAGATCCTCACGCAGATCACGGATACGATTCATTGTATATACTCCTTTATTTTTTTGTAGCAGTGCGAATTACCAATTACAACATTATTATAGAAAAATATTAGTAAAAATGGTTGACATACTAATAATTTTGTGATATAATTCGTTTATACTAAAATTTTAGTATAGATTGGTGCAAGCAACTATTATTTTACTTCGATATAAAGCGACTATTCCGCTTTGTATATATTAATTTTACAAGAAAAGGGGGTGAACACTGATGCAGACAATGACTATTAAAGAAATGCATAATACAAACGGCGGATATTATTTTCATTGCAGAGTTTGTCATGCATATAAGGGTGGTTGGGGATTTACAACTACTTCACGTTTTTTTGCCGGTTTACATATGTTAAGCTCAGGTCATAGAAAAGCAGTTAAAGCCATAGGTTACGGACATGGATGCTGCTAATTAGCTAAGTAATTATTTGATTCTTATAAATTCAAAATATAACGGAGGTGATATCAAATGAAGAATATGACAGTTACAGAAATGAATATTGTAAATGGCGGAGCAAGCGTAACAAAGAGCTCTTATTGTGGATGGTGTGGCAAAAAGTATTCAGTAACACTTTCTTATTGGAAGTGGATGCCGTTCCATAAATGGTATGTTAGCAATTTGGCAGTGATCGGTGCTCGCAGAAAAGCTAAAGATTGTGAAAATGCTCACTGGGGAGAAATTTAATTGCCGATTTTATTGACCATATATTGGAGGATATAACCATGAGAAAAATGACAACCACAGAAATGCATAAAATAAACGGCGGTTGGTTTGGTACAACCATGGCGATTTGGACAGGTATATGTGCTTTGTTTTGCTGGGTAATGGGCAAAATGGGCGATTGGGCATTGAGTCAGGTTGGAAGTAAGAAAAAAAGATAAATCGCAATTTATATTGCTTAAGATTAACTGAAATATGCATGGAAAAGGAATAGTCTTTTCTGTGCATTATCTTTTTTTGTATGCGACTTAACAAGAAAGAGGTGAAAAAATGCTCTTTGAACTTATAAAACAGCATGATATAAAAGACTGTGGTGCGGCGTGTCTTTCAATGATATGTCGCCATTTTGGGCTTGCCTTGCCGATGGCACATTTCCGTGAGCTTATAAAGGTAGATAACCACGGTGCTAATATGTATGGTATTGTTGATGGTGCAGAGAAGGTGGGACTAAAGGCAACGGCTCTCAAAGGAACGTCTGAGGAGTTGCTTGAAGGTGTGTCGTGCGGCGAAGTTACACTTCCGTTTATCGCACATGTTATTATTGATGACGTTCTCGAGCATTATGTGGTGGTATATAAGATCATATCGAACAGTGTTTTCGTTGCCGATCCCGGGCAGGGTAAACGAAAGTATACATGCGAAGATTTTTTTAAGATATGGACAGGGCATATTATTATATTTGAAAAGACAGCGGCTTTTGTAAAAGCTAACAAATGCAAGGGAACACTTTCAAAATTTATAAAGCTTGTGACCGTGCAGAAAAAACTGCTTACCGGTGTGTTTTTTATCTCGTTGCTGATTTCAGCAATTGGAGTTGCCGGTGCATTTATTTTCCAAATAATAGTTGACGGTATTGAAAACGGTGCAAGTGACGGATTTCTCGGACATACCCTCTCAGAGATTTGTCTTGCAGTTATAGCATTGTACCTGCTTCAAGGATTTATTGAGATGCTCAGATCATATTTTTTGTCAATATTATCCAAAAATGTTGATCTGCCGCTTATGCTCGGCTTTTACGATCACGTACAGGATGTACCAATAAAGCACATATCAAGCCGAAAGACGGGCGAAATATTATCACGCTTTTCGGATGCGTCGGGCATACGTAACGCTGTATCGGGTGCGGCGCTTTCACTCATGCTCGACACACTCATGGTAGCTTTTTGCGTGATCGTGCTTTTGCTTATAAACAGGCGTCTGTTTTTTATCACACTGATCATTGTGATCGTGTATGCGGTGGTTATCATATGTTTCGTACGTCCGATAAAAAACGTGAACGGTAAGCTGATGGAGCAGAACGCCGAGGTCACGTCGTACCTTAAGGAATCTATCGACGGCATCGAGACCGTCAAAGCATATGGTGCACAGTCGACTGTTAAGGCTAAGACCGCGCAAAGATTCGGCGATTACGTAAAAACGGGAGTACGCGGTTCGATGATATACGCTCTGCAGGACACGCTTTCGGGGTTGGTTTCCTCAATAGGCATCGTAATACTGTTGTGGAGCGGCACGGTACTTGTTATGAACGGTGTTATAACTCTCGGCAGTCTTATTACATTTTATTCGCTTTTAGGTTATTTTTTGTCACCTATAGAACGCTTGGTAAATCTGCAGCCCGAGCTTCAAAACGCCGTGGTAGCTGCAGAGCGTCTTAATGATATACTTGATCTTGAAATCGAATCGGATACGGGCGGAGTGGCTTTGTGTGATAACAGCATTATTGTTAAAAACGTTGATTTCAGATACGGAAACCGTGAGCCGGTCTTGAGAAACATACGAATGAGTATAAAAAGCGGAGAAACTGTTGCGCTTGTTGGCGAAAGCGGCTCGGGAAAAACAACTCTTGCAAAGCTTATGATGTCGTTTTTTGAGCCCGAAAGCGGAAGCATATATATCGGCGGACGAGATGTTGCTGATATCGGAGCAAAAAATGTGAGAAAACATATCGCATATATATCGCAGGATGTATTTTTGTTTTCCGATACAGTAAAAAATAACCTTACGCTCGGGAATACTTCTGTCAGCATGGAGGAAATAAAAAAAGCCTGCAGGCTGAGCCGTGCGGACGAGTTTATTGAAAAAATGCCTATGGGGTATGATACACTTATAGGAGAAAACGGCCATGATATTTCAGGCGGTCAGAAGCAAAGACTTGCAATTGCACGGGCGCTTTTGAAGAAGCCGAAAATACTTATAATGGATGAAGCAACGAGCAATCTTGATACGATTACAGAAAAAGGTATAAGAGAAACCGTTAAAAGTCTTGGAGGCAATATAACAGTCATCATTATTGCCCACAGATTGAGCACTGTTAAAAACTGTGACAGGATATATGTGATGAAAAACGGTTCTATTGCAGAGACAGGCACGCATGATGAGCTTATCGCTAAAAACGGCTTGTACAAAGAATATTTTTTGAATCAATAAAAAATACCGCAGTATCTACGGAAACATGTCCGTAAGACCTGCGGTATTTTAATTATATATACTTTCGGAGTATATGTAATGATTTTTCGGGTACGTATTTTTCATACCCGACGCCTGACTGTATCAGCGCATACAGCGCCGTGGAGCTGATATCCTCGTATCCGGGCTCGGCACAGAGCAGTACCGTGTCAAGTTCGGGATTGCGGTCACGGTTGAAATGTGCCATTTTCATTTCGTATTCGAAGTCAACGCAGTTACGTGCGCCCTTTACTACAGCGGTAATGCCCTTGTCCTTGCAGTAGTCGGCGAGCATACCGTCGTTTGAGTCGACGGTGACGTTATTTATGTCCGCGCACGCCGTACGGATCATTTCAAGGCGCGCGTTTATTTCAAACCGCGGCGTTTTCTGTGCGTTTATAAAGATGGTTACATAAACCTTGTCAAACATTGCCGAGGCACGCTCTATAATATTGATATGTCCTTTTGTTATCGGGTCAAAACTGCCCGGTACGAGTGCACTCTTCATTTTTTATCCTTCCTTTATTTTAAGCAGTGTAAGATGTATACGTCCATACTTCGCCTGCTTTATTATTTCGTATGCTGATGTCAGCTTTTCATCGTTTAATATATCATCGTCTTCGCTTTCGCACACGATAACGCCGTTTTCGTTTAATATGTCTGCCGCGGCGATCTTTTTTAACACCTCGGGTATGAGCTTTAAAGCATACGGCGGATCAAGGAATATAAAATCAAACTTATATTTTCCTGCCGCCGCGCGGATATAGTCTTTGTGATCCATTGTCAGCACGCGGCATTTTTCAAACAGACGTGTCTTTTGTGCGTTTGCCTTTATTATAGCCGTTGCTTCACTTGATATGTCGGTAAACACTGCTTTTGACGCGCCGCGGCTGAGTGCCTCAAGTCCAAGCTGACCGCTTCCGGCAAACAGGTCGAGCACGACCGCATCCTCAAGATCAAATTGTATCATGCTGAAAAGAGCTTCTTTTACACGCTCCGCAGTGGGTCTTGTTGCTTCTCCCTCGAGTGTCTGAAGTCTGACGCCGCGTGCGATTCCTGTTATGATCCTCATATTTTTTCCTTTTCCATGCGTGGCTTACGCATTTCTGTTTTTATTGTTTTGTGAAAGATATTTCACGATGTTTTCGGCGTCGGTCTTACTGATACCGGCGACTTGTGCAAGCTCATATGCTCCGGCTTTTTTGATTGCCGCAAGGCTTCTGAAATGGGCGAGCAGATTTTTAGCCTTTGTCTTACCTATGCCCGGGATCTCCTCAAGCGTTGACGTTTTTACCGATTTGCGCTTGGCGTTGCCCATTCGTGTTATCGAATATCTGTGAACTTCCTCTTGGAGCTTATAGATGAATACGAATACCGGCTGTTCGCGCGCGATTGCTATCTCGTTTTCTCCATCGGTAAGCGCACGCGTTTTGTGGTGCTCGTCCTTGACCATGCCGAATACAGGTATGTCGAGTCCGAGCTCGTCCATGAGCTCTCGGATCACCGATACGTGAGCGCGTCCGCCGTCAAGCAGTATCAGATCGGGTAGGTTTGAAAATGACCCCTCGCGGTCGCTGAGGTGAGCAAGCCGTCTTGACAGTGCTTCTCTCATTGCCGCGTAGTCATCTTGAGTACCTGTGGATATTTTGAACGAACGGTAGTCGTTTTTCTTGAGTCTGCCGTTTTCGGATACGATCATTCCCGCTGTGATATTATCGTTTCCGAAGTTGGAGATATCATATGCTTCGATCCTCTCGGGAACTACTTCGAGCGCGAGAAGGCTTGCAAGCCTTACAAGCACCGAGTTGTCATGCTCGTTTTGTTTTGAATAAAGACGCGCGTTTTGTGCGGCATTCTCGTATACCATGTCACAGAGAGCTTTTTTCTCTCCCTTTTGCGGGATCTGCAGATATATACGCTCGCCGGCGCGTTCGGACAAGAAGCTTTCGAATATATGAGCCTCTTCGTCTGTAAGCTCATATGACAACAGGATATCTTTGGGTATAAATTCGCGCTTTGTGTAAAGCTCGCATAAAAACGAGGTCAGAGTTTCGCCGCTTATGATCTGATCTGCGGTGAATATATGATTTTCGCTGTCGACAACACTTCCCGAGCGTATGAAAAATACAGACAGGCAGGAACAGGTCTCTCCGAAATATATTGATATTACATCCTCGTCCAGATCGGGTGAACCGACGACCTTTTGCTTTTGCCAAAGGCTTTTAAGTGCGGAGATACGGTCACGGTAGCGTGCCGCGGCTTCAAACATAAGATTTTCTGCGGCTTGCTCCATCTTCTCACGCAGGGACTCTTGCGCCTCCTTGTACGACCCCCTTAGAAATGTGATTATCTCCTTGAATACAGCCTTGTATTCCTCGGGCGGCACATCGCCTGTACACGGCGCCATACAAAAGCCGAGATGGCTGTTTAGGCAAGGACGGCTTTTGCCGATGTCGCGCGGGAACTCCTTTGTACAGGATGCCACACCGAAGGATTTTTGTATCGTCTGTATTATAGAGTACACGGCGCTTGCGCTTGAGTAAGGACCAAAATATCTGGCATTATCATTTGTACGTCGCCTTGTCATTGTGATCTTCGGATAATCGGCGTCAAGATTTATCTTTATATAGGGATAGCTTTTAGCATCTTTGAGCTTTATGTTGTATTTCGGGCTGTATTGTTTTATAAGGCTGTTTTCAAGCGTCAGTGCTTCCATCTCCGAGTCGGTGATTATATAGTCGAAGTTAGCGACGTTTGATACCATACGCTCGCATTTTATATCCTTTTGCGAGTCATGGAAGTATTGGGAAACACGGTTCTTCAATGCGCGTGACTTTCCGACATATATGACCTTGCCGTTTCGGTCGCGCATGATGTAGACACCGGGGGACAACGGAAGTGTCAGCGCCTTTTCGAGCAGCTCGCTTCTTGTTAAAATAATATTTTCAGCCATATATGCGTATACACTTCCTTTCCTTATTATTATTTGCCAAAATAAATAAAAAAGGACGAGCTTTGGGAAAATCACGCTTGCCGTGATAGCTTCCGCTCTCGTCCGATTAAAGGCTGCCGCGGACAGTGCGGCAGAGCATAGCTTATTCGCCGAAGCAGGAGTCGATAAGCTCGGCAAGACCTGCGAGTGCTTCGTCCTCATCGGGACCTTCAGCGGACAGTGTTACTGTCATACCCTTTACAACTCCGAGGGAAAGCACACCTAACAGGCTCTTTGCATTAACACGCTTGTCATCCTTTATTACAGAGATGGAGCTTTTATAAGTATTTGCCTTCTGGATGAAGAAGGTTGCGGGTCTTGCATGAAGACCTACGATGTTCTGAATGGTAACCTCACGTGTTTTCATAATAATGCTTTATCCTTTCTGCTATCATACCGTCTGATCGGCATATATATCTTAATTTCGGTAAATTACTTTTTGAGTACATTTCTCTATTTAAAAGTATACCAAAAAAATGAGCATAAATCAATAGTAAATTTATATTCGTTTTCACCAAAAAAAATCATGTTTACACCGATTTAATCGACATTTTGACAAAATAAGGCTTATATCAAGCTATTGGCTCGACATTTGTAAGCATTACGGTTATCTCAATATTGCCGCTGTACAGCGAAAGCTCACTGCCCGGTGCGATGTATTTCGTGCCGTTGAGCAGAAATTCTCCGTCCTCGGTAAAAAGACCTTTTGCTTTGACAGAGCCGTACATATCGCTTCTTCCGTTGACAGACGAGGTCTTTACATATACACCGTCGTTTTTCATATGATACTCAGCCGCGGGCTCGAAAACAAAGCCGCTTTCAAGAGTACCGAATTCTTCATTTTCTCCGGCGATATAGAATCTATCTCCTTCATTGAAATAATCTTCGCTTGTTGAGCGTATGTTGCTCAGATAAAAGGATACCTTTGCGCTTTTACTGTCGCTGTCAGCGCGTATCACATTAATAAGCTGGTATCTGAGAGCGAGTCCCGCGATACATCCGACGATCAGAATGATTATCATCAGGTCTATGCCGTTAAAACGAAGCTTGGTTTTATTTGACATGATATTTGTTTCCTTTCTTTTTTACTGCGGTTTACTCGTTGATCTCATTTATCTGTATGCAGTACGAGCTTGAGGTATAATATGGCATACGAGTATATACTATGGAACCGACTGCAAGTTCAAATCCGTCTACAAGGTATCTGTTGTTTTTGGGATTCTTTTGTGCTTCGGTCTCAACTACAAAGTAGAAATTCGAGTGTTCCGGATAATCGGATGTTGTTGCCTCACCGGTCTCTGCCGAAAAGGTCGAAAGAACCGCGGGCTCGGTGTAAAATTCCTGTATCGTACCGAGCTGGTACTTTGAGGAAGCGTCGATGAGCTGCTTGCCCACATTCTTTGAAGCGGGATCGATAAGCATATCGTATTCTTCGCGTACTTCAAGTACATACTGGATCTTTACTGTGTTGCTGTCACCTGATGAGAAGGTGTTGTTGAATACGAAAATGTAAGCTAAAAAGGCTATTACTACAAGTATGATCGCTGTTATAAGCAGGTCTATAATATTAAATCTGCGTTTTTTATTTGTCTGCTGCATTTTGTTTATCCTTTCCTGTTGATTTATGTGCGTGTTGCTCTGTGGCATCTGCGTGTTGCCGCTGTCAGTCCTATGACAAGCCAGAATATAAGGTATACTCTGTAGTTATACCAGATATAGTCGGTAAGTCCTTGCAGGAGAACTGCGAGTATGCCGCACATCATGGCACTTACTATAAGCTTTGTCTTTCTTGTTTCAAAGCGCTTGAAGGTAAACACGCTCTGTACATAAAGCAATATTATCATAAAAAAGATGATCAGAGCGATCACACCGTGTTCGGTTATGATCTGTAGGAAGAGATTGTGCGAATGAGGAGCGCCCTCGATTCCCGAAAGAGCGTATTTTGGGTATACCTGCGAAAAGGCGGGAAGACCTGTTCCTATGCCTGTGAACCAATAGTCCTTGAGCATTTCGGTAACACCTGTCCAGATGTGTACTCTGTATGATGTGGACGAGTCGGCAAGGTCTCCGATACTCAAAAGCCTGTTGGTAATTGATTCCGGCAGTACGAACGGAAGCGCGGGAATGAGAGCAACACAGCCGAACAGAGCCGCGAGTATCTTTTTGCTGTACATCAAAAGGAATAAGAGCATACCGAATATAAAGCCGAGCCATGCGCCGCGCGACCAGGTAAACACCAGACACACGACCGATACTGCAAAGGTCACCATGGCTGCCGCCTTCATTTCTCGTTTGGATGATACTATTATCATTGCGAAAGCAAGCGGAATGAACATTATCAGGTATTCGGCAAGCACATTCGGGTTTTCAAAGGTCGAGACCACGCGTCCGGATATATCGGAGAACATCTCCTCGTCATGCCATGTTGAGGCTCCGAATCCGAATACATACTGAAGTACGCCGTATACCGAGACCAGGAACAGAGAGATACCAACGCCATATAAGCATTTTGTGAGCCATTCTTTGGTTCTTATGAGGTTGGCGCAAAGGAAGTATCCGCAAAGGAATACCGTGTATATAAGCGCCGGCTGTATGCTTCCCGTCACATTTGGCGAGACGATACCTCCGAGCAAAGTTAAGAGCATGAACGCGCTTATCATAAAATCATTCAAGCTGAATGTTATGGATCTTCTGCCGCATAACAGCTTGATTACAAAGCAGAATGTGACGTAGAGCGTCAGCCCCGCGAGAAGCATGGTCGGTGCAAACGGAGCAAAAGTAACGATAAGGAAAACGCCGAACTCGGGTATTATCAGCACGGCAATCGCCATTATGAGAGCGATAAGTCCGATCACAATAAACAGCGGCGGCAGTACAAAGCTGCACAGACCGAGCAGCATTCCCACAATAAAAGGAATATACATGCGGTCGCCGCATTTGATATCCTTTGAGAAGCTTTCGGGATTAGCGCCGATAATATTGAAGATCACGAACGACATTATACGGCTTTCTTTGAGCGATTCGGCAAGAGTCTTGTTTGAAAACAACAGCGGAAGCGACATTATCAAAAGGATAAGTCCGATCACAGCGGGGGTAAAATCAATATCCTTGATCTCTACGATAAACAGCGCTGTTTTGATTATAAACGCGACCTCAATGTAGAGTCCGAGCGAAACAAAGAATACTCCGTACAGCTTTTGCTTGCAATAGAGTAAGGAGTTTAACAGGTCTGACAGCTTACCGAGTATCATACTTTGCTCGATCGAGCGTGCGATAGCTTGCTTGCATGGCCGCGATACCCGTTCTCTCCATTTTAACTTTTTTGCGGCGTTGTAAACCGCGGCATTTTGCGCTGCCTGATTTTCGGAGTCGTATGAGGTAGCTATGCCGCCGTAAAATCCGCTGTCGAGTTTTTTGTATATTAGGTCGGCAAGCGCGAGTAGAAATGTGATTATCGCACTGCTTCTTATATGGTCAAGCAAACTTTTCTTGTTGTTTGGGGTGTTGTTGTCCAAAACTCTATTTCTCCTTTCCTTTATCTTCATTTAACAGGTCGGGACGTTTTTTGCGCGTCTTTTCAAGCGCTTTTTCCTGACGCCAGGATTCTATGTTGGCGTGGTGTCCGCTTAGTAATACATCCGGGACGGTTCTTCCCCTGAAATCGTAAGGACGCGTGTACTGCGGGTACTCAAGCATGCCAGATGCTATACTTTCAAGCTCGTAGCACTCCTTGTCGGCGAGCACTCCGTCTATCATTCGGGAAATACAGTCGACAAGTATGCACGCCGGAAGCTCTCCGCCGGTGAGGACGTAGTCTCCTATCGAGATCTCCTCATCAACTATCTCGTCGATTATTCTCTGGTCAACGCCCTCATAGTGACCGCAGAGTATGATTATGTTATCATACTCAAGCAATTCTTTTGCTTTGTCCTGTGTGAGGACCTGACCCTGCGGAGACATGTATATAACACGTCTTTTGGTGTCCGGCTTGTCTTTCATGGTCTCAAGCACAGCATTGTAGCAGTTGTATATCGGAACGGGACTCATGAGCATGCCCATTCCTCCGCCGTAGGGGGTATCGTCAACACGTCTGTGTTTGTTTTCGGAATAGTCGCGTATGTCGTGTGTGCGTATTTCTACAAGACCTGCCGCGCGCGCACGTCCGATTATACTTTCGGAAAGCACGGTCTCGACAAGAGATGTGAAAAGTGTCATTATATCAAAGCGCAAGAAAGTATCCTCCGTCAGTCTTCAAACATACCCGGAATGGGGGAGATGGTGATGCCTTTGTCGATATCGATCTCATCAATGAACTCGTCAACTCCGGGCACCATGACCTCTCTTCCGTCATCGGTCTTTATAACGTATATATCCGAAGCGACGCTTTCGAAAATATCAACGAGAACGCCGAGCTTTTCTCCGTTCGTGCTTCTGAAAACGTCAAGGCCTATCATGTCGGCTATAAATACAGCGCCCTCCTCTACGGGGATGAGCTCTCGGTCGGCATAAACGGTTTTGTTCTTGAGCAACATCGCGGTGTCCATATCGTCAACGCCCTTGAGCTTTACCAGAGCACAGTTCTTATGCTTCGACGCGCTTTCGATCTCGTATTTTACAAGACCGCTTTTCTTTTCAACATATATACAGGGCAGAGCACAGAAAACGTCTAATGAATCACACCAGGATTCGATCTTCACGTTTCCGCGTACTCCGTGAGTGTTTATTATTTTTCCGCATTCGAGATATTTTTGAATTTCAGCCATATTTTCACTCTTGTTCCTTTTGGCATTATTATTTATAATTTATATTTTAACACATTTCAGAAAAAAAGCAAGTGTAATTATAATATTTGTCTGCTTCGCCTGTCGGTAATGCATATGTTTTGTACTTGCAGGCATAAATATTATATAAAAGAAGAAAGATCGGAGGTATATATATGCCCGGTAAGATCAAAAGAAAGCTTTTGGCAGAGCTTGTGATTTTCACTGTCCTTTTTGCCGTGGTTGCCGCTTTTTTGGGGTATACCGGATTTGTTATAGGGCAAAGTGATTTTGCGTCGGCCGCTGTTTTTGATGCCGGAAAAACCAAAAGGATCATAGTCGATCCCGGACACGGCGGTGAGGACGGAGGAGCTACCGGAATAAACGGAAGGGTCGAAAAGGAATTGAATCTTGAGCTGTCGCAAAAGCTCGAGGCGTTTTTGCGACTTCTTGATTTTGATGTTATTATGACAAGGGACAGTGATGTATCGCTCGGTGAGGATGCCGAAAAAGGAAAGCGTAAGATGACCGATCTGGTCAAACGCCTTGAAATAGCCGAAAACAACCCGGACTCGGTGTTTTTGAGTATTCATATGAATAAATTTCCGCAAGAGGTCTGCAAGGGGCTTCAGATATGGTATTCTCCGAACGATGACGGCAGCAGACGGCTTGCAGATATTATAAAAAACACAGTGCAGACCGACCTGCAAAGCGGGAATACGCGAGAGAATAAAAAGGCGAACTCCTCAATATATCTGCTCGACCGCATGAAAAACATATCTGTGCTCGTCGAGTGCGGTTTTATTTCCAATACCGAGGAGTGTGCACAGCTGTGTGACAGTGCATACCAGCAAAAGCTTGCTGTGTGTATCGCCGACGCAGTGCTTGATTTTTATAATAATGTAGGTTGATCACTTAATGTACGGCAGAGCCTCGTAAATACTGCGTACGGGTATGATCTCGACGCCGGGATATTTCTCGGTGTTGAGCTTTGCCATATTACGGTGAGGTACGAGTATCTTTGTAAAGCCGAGTCGCGAAGCCTCGGATATACGCTTTTCGACCTCGGTAACAGCTCTTACCTCGCCGGACAGACCGACCTCTCCTATGGCGATGAGTCCGCTTTCCACAGGTACATCGCGTATGCCCGATATAAGAGCCAAAGTCACAGCGAGATCAGATGCGGGCTCGTCAAGTCTGAGACCGCCGATAACATTGAGGTATACGTCGTTTGTATAGAATTTGAAGCCGAGTCGTTTTTCAAGTACAGCTATCAGTAAGCAGGCGCGGTTGTAATCAACGCCGTTAGATGTACGTCTGGGTGCGGGGAAGGCGGTCGATGTTACGAGCGCCTGAATTTCGGCAATAACAGGACGGGTACCCTCCATAACACAAACGGCACAGCTTCCCGAAACTCCCTCGCGTCTGTCCGACAAGAGCATTTCAGACGGATTCGGGACTTCGGTAAGACCTGAATCGGTCATTTCGAACAGACCGATCTCATTTGTTGAGCCGTAACGGTTTTTTATGGCGCGTATCATTCTGTAAGAGCGAATCTTTTCGCCCTCAAAGTATAAAACCGCGTCTACCATGTGTTCAAGTACCTTTGGACCGGCTATACCGCCCTCCTTGTTGACATGTCCGACGAGAATTATCGAGATCCCCTCGTTTTTTGCCTTGCTTATAAATGAAAGGGCACATTCCCGTACCTGCGCGATGCTTCCGGGAGCGGATGACACCGATTCACTGTACACGGTCTGTATTGAGTCGATTATCATTATATCGGGTGAGAGCTTGTCAGCCTTTTCGGTGATGCTTGCCACATTTGTATCGGTAAGCAGATACAGGCTTTCGGCGCTTTCGACACCCTCGAGTCTTTTGGCGCGGAGTTTGATCTGGTCGCGGGATTCCTCGCCCGAAACGTAAAGCACCTTTCTGCCCTCGCTTGCCAAAGTTTTGCATATTTGCAGCAGAAGAGTGGACTTACCGATGCCCGGCTCTCCAGCCAGAAGTACGACAGAGCTTGAAACAAGTCCGCCGCCGAGCACACGGTCAAGCTCGCTCATTCCAGTCGTCTCGCGCGCTGTGTCGCCTACCTCATATTCGGAAAATTTCACGACATCATTTTCGTAAACGGGTGCTATACGCTTTACCTTGGCGGTTTTCTCCGCTTTTTCAAGCTCTTTTTCAACTTCCACAGCGGAGTTCCATGCACCGCATACCTGGCACTTTCCGAACCATTTTGACGCGCTTGCACCGCACTCGGCACATTCAAATACAGTTTTAGCGTTTTTCATATAAAGATCCTTATTTGTTTTTCTTGCTTATCTCCGCCTCGCGGATATAGGGAAGGGAGAAGGTGAATTCACAGTATTTGCCGTATTCACTGCGTACACTTATGGTTTCCTCATGAGCGTCGATGATGGTCTTGGCTATATACATTCCGAGACCAACGCCGGTCTTGTCAAGTCCGCGGCTCTTGTCGCCTTTGTAGAAACGCTCGAATACGAAAGGAAGCTCATCTTCCTTGATGCCCTGACCTTCGTTGTATACTGAGGTCAGTATTTTTTTGTTCTTTTCGGTTATGGTAACACGGTATTTTGCCCCATTTGATGAGAATTTCACCGCGTTGTCGCAGATGTTGTAAAGTATCTGATAGATAGCGTCGCGGTCAGCCCATGCGAACATCTTGTCATTGTCACAGATAAATTCGATATCGAGTTTTTTCTCCTCGATCTTTTGCTCGAATCCGATGATGATAATACGCGCCATCTCACAGATATCAAACGCCGATTTTGTGAATTTGCGCTCGCCCGCCTGTATGCGTGTGATATCGAGAAGCGAGCTTACGAGCCTGGACAGGCGTCTGACCTCGGTACGTATGACGTCAAGATAGTACTCATGCTTGTCCGGCGGAATGGTTCCGTCAATGATACCGTCAATAAAACCGGATATCGTGGTCATGGGTGTGCGAAGGTCGTGCGATACGTTTGCCAAGAATGAACGGCGAAGCTCATCACTGTTGGAAAGCGAGGTCGCCATCGAGTTAAATGCTACCGCAAGCTCGGAGATCTCGTCGCGGCCAGTAACGGGGACACGCACGTCAAAGTGACCGTTTGCGAAGCTTTTTGCAGCACGGTTCATGTATTTGAGAGGGCTTGTGATCCTTTCGCTGATAAAATATACCGCGATCATGGTGGCAAGCAATATCCACAGGCAGGACATGATGACTGTGTTTATCATACTGCGGTTAAGTTCGGGGAGAGAAAAGTCCGAGGTGCACACAAAAAGCACACCGCAAGCGGGATTTGTGTAATTTCTTATCGGAAGCGCGTAAACGAGGTACTTGGTGTTGCCGTTTGCACTTAAAAGATCAGTTCCCGAATAACTGCCTTGTTTGGTCACAGAGTCAATGATCTTCTGAGGTATTTTGTTGATGTTGGGATCAATGTCATCCTCATTAATAATATGCTCGTTGTGCAGAAGCACGTTTCCGGATGCGTCGGTGATAAAAGCGTCGATATCCTCGGTGTAAGCGTCCAGAGCGTATATGACACCGAGAAGGGTTTCGCGGTTGTCCTTGATATAGTCGTTGAAATTTCCGACAGAAAGCGAATCCCTGCCGTTGCCGTCACGCGAGTACATGAATCCGAGCACAGTCTCAGCCACCTTTATGATCGAGTCGGATTTTTCGTCCTGCGCGTAATTGTTAACTGTGGAGCACAGGACGGTCGCGAGTATGATAAAGCTTACGAACAGTATCAGAATAAACGCGGAAATATATTTTGTAAAGACGCTTTTAAACATTTATTTTACTCCCTTCGGGGATTTTAAGACAATACTTACTATTATTCTATCACAAAATCTTCCATAAATCAATAAATAAGCAAAAACAGCTTTGTAAATAAATATAGTCGCAAAAAGGTACAGCCAACCGGCTGTACCTTTTCTCGTTATTATCAGTCATGTAAAAGCTCGAACTTGTATCCAACGCCCCAAACGGTACGAAGCGTCCACTTGTCCGATACGCCCTCGATCTTTTCGCGCAGACGCTTTACGTGTACGTCTACGGTTCTCGAGTCGCCGAGGTAGTCAAAGCCCCACACCTTGTCAAGAAGCTGATCGCGTGTGAATACGCGGTCGCAGTTTGAAGCGAGGAAGAATATGAGCTCGAGCTCCTTCGGGGGAATATCTACGCTTTTGCCCTTGAGCTTGAGCTCGTACTTCTCGAGGCTTATCTCGATATTATCATATTTTACTACAACAAATTCGCTCTTGTTGTCGTGTGAGTTGCAACGTCTGAGCACAGCCTTGACTCTTGCGGAAAGCTCCTTTGTTTCAAAGGGCTTTACGATGAAGTCGTCAGCACCAAGCTCAAGTCCGAGCACCTTGTCAAACACCTCGCTCTTTGCGGTAAGCATGATTATCGGCTTTGAGGATATCTCTCTGATCTCTCGGCAGACCTGATTTCCGTCCTTTTTCGGGAGCATAAGGTCAAGGAGAACAAGGTCGGGCTCAAAGGTTTTGAACGCGTTCAGACCTTCCTCGCCGTCGTTTGCCGTTTTTACTTCATAACCTTCGTTTTCGAAGTACATTCTGAGCAGATCGCATATGTTAAGATCATCGTCGATAACAAGTATTTTTGTTGCCATGTGTATTCATCCTTTCTTTTAAGTACGCATCTATAATTGTTAACTTTGATAAATATTTGTTTATGTTCATATTATAGCATGTCCCGGTAATTATGTCAATAGAAATATCTGAATTTAACGTGAACATAAGGTGAACTCGGGGTGAAATATTTGCGATATGGCGCAAAGTGAGCTATTTTCGAGAAAAATTGTCAAAATTTTGGTTATTTTGATATTGATTTTAACGAAAAAGTGTTATATAATATAATGTACGTTTTTAATAATGTACTAATTATGCCGTCAGCATGACGGCGGAATGGAGCTTTTTCATGAAACTCGGCATTGTCGGACTTCCAAATGTTTGAAAAAGTACAATTTTTAACGCGCTTACCGGCGCAGGAGCTCAGTCGGCTAACTATCCGTTCTGTACGATAGACCCTAATGTGGGTGTTGTTGCAGTACCGGACAGCAGGCTTGATTATCTGAGCGATATATATAACCCCGAAAAGTACACGCCTGCCATTATCGAATTTGTCGATATCGCGGGTCTTGTAAAGGGCGCGTCTCAGGGAGAGGGACTCGGAAACAAATTCTTGTCTCACATCCGCGAGGTCGATGCTATCATACATGTTGTCAGATGCTTTGAAAATGACGATATCATCCATGTTGACGGAAGCATAGATCCCGTGCGCGATCTTGATATTATAAATATGGAGCTTATTCTTTCGGATATTGAGATAGTCGAACGTAGGATCGACCGTACTACCAAGGCTATGAAGGGCGATAAGACGCTTGCCGCCGAGCTTGATTTTCTCAAGCATGTTCTTGAGGTGCTCTCAAACGGAAAGAGCGCGAGAACCGTAGAGAGAAACGAGGAAGAGGCGCTTGTGATGAATGAGCTCAGACTTCTTTCGGACAAGCCTGTTATCTATGCCGCAAACGTATCCGAAGATGATGCGGTAAACGGATGCGACGGAAACGAATATTTCAACGCGCTCAAGGCGGCTGTGGCCGATGAGCATGCGGAGATAATGCCTGTTTGCTCAAAGATCGAGGAGGAGATATCCGAACTTGAAGCTGAGGAAAAGAAGATGTTTCTTGAGGAGCTTGGCATCAGTCAGAGCGGTCTCGACCGACTCATCAAGTCAAGCTACTCTTTACTCGGACTTATCAGCTATCTTACCGCAGGACCTAAGGAGGTTCGCGCGTGGACGATAACCGAGGGCACAAAAGCTCCCCAGGCGGCGGGAAAGATACACAGTGACTTTGAACGCGGCTTTATCCGTGCAGAGGTCATTGGATTTGATGAGCTTGTTGCCTGTGACGGTTCGATGAACACGGCAAAGGAAAAAGGACTTATCCGGAGTGAAGGTAAGGACTATGTTATCTGTGACGGTGACATCGTTCTCTTCAGATTTAATGTATAATAACAGTTAGCGGAGGTTACTGTTGAAACACGTAGATATAT
>JAFUMW010000037.1 GCA_017482465.1 Clostridia bacterium | reverse complement strand
GCCTATTCCGGCGCTGTTGGTTCTGTATACCAATTTTACAACATCGGAAGTTCCGAGGCTGAAGCCCTCAGGGTAAATATCGGTATTGATAGTAGCTATAGCGCGGATATTATCCCACTTGTACGCCGCTTCTGCGGCTTCCACCGTAAAGCGGATGTGTGCGGGATCTGTATCCGTTGCAGCTATGCTTTCACAGATAAATCCGGATTTTTCGGTCGCCGTGAGATTGTCTCCGTCCGCGATAGCGACAGGCGTGACCGTTTCGGTCGTTTCTGTCGTTGCAGCTGACATCGGAACAGCTCCGATAAGCATAGTAAAGCACAAAAGCATTACAAGCACTCGTGTAAGATAATGTTTGCTTTTCATAAACATTCTCCTTTGTTCACAAATAAAAATTGCTTGCCGGCATCTTTAATATAACATATCGTACCTGCTCTTGTCTTTGACCTATAAAACTAACTCATTTGCACTATTCTACGATTTGGATGATTTGCTGTTTTTGAGCCCGTGTTTTTGTTCATAACATACAAATCGCCAGAAAGCCGCTTGACTGCAAGGCTTTTCTGTGATAAAATCAATGCATAAAAATAATTTTGCCGCGAAAGGAGAAAAGCCATGTTTGATTTTTTACACGGAAATATAAGGCAGATACACGGGCGGCATGTGTTCTGCGGAAACGAAAACAATACGCTTGACTGGTGGATAATCACACAGCATCAGACAGATTTTTTATACTACAGAAACGGGGAAATGGTCAAGGGTGTGGCAGGCGAACTTCTTATTATACCGCCGCACAATATTGTATGGCACGGTCCGCGCAAGGAAGCACAATACGGCTTTATCGACGACTGGCTTTATTTTCAGAGCGATCTTGCCGACAAGATCATAAGCGATCTGCGTATCCCGACCTGTGTCTCTTTTAACATACCAAATACAAAATTTTTGCGTCCGTACATAAAAAGGATACAGCTTGAAGAGTCTATGATGGAGCCGGGCTACAAATATATGATCTCAAGCATACTTTACGAAATGATAACAGACATCGCGCGTCAGCGCGACATGGTCGCTAAATCAAATTCTATACAGCAACGCAGGTTCGAAAAGGTCAGGTGCGAGATGCTTCTGGAATATGACAAAAACTGGACTGTCGAGAGCCTTGCAAAGATCGCCGGCTATTCTCCGAGCCATTTCACTACCATATACCGCCAATATTTCAATATAAGTCCGATAGACGATCTGCTCAATCACAGACTTTCGATAGCAAAAGAGGAGCTTGTAAAAAAACGATTGTCTATCACCGAGATAAGCAAAAAGTGCGGCTTTACGTCGATACATCATTTCTCACGTTTTTTCAAAAAACATGTCGGGGTTTCTCCATCCGAATTTTACAATACGCAGGAATAAAAGCATCCGACACTCGTGTGTCGGATGCTTTTATATCTCATATAGCTTTGAGGGTACGACCCCGTAATGCTTTTTCACAACTCGGCTGAAATACTTCACGTCGGAAAAGCCGCTTTTGTACGCCGCCTCGCTCACACTGCAATTTTTCGCGGCAAGATACGCACGCGCGCGCTCAAGCCTTAATTCTGTCAGATATTTGACCGGAGATTTTGAGTAAAGCTCGGAAAAACGGCGTCTGAAATAGGTCTCACTGATGCCGCTCGAGCGGCACACAGCTCCGATATTTAACTCGCTGTCACAAAAATTGCTTTCAAGATACTTAAGCGCAGATTCAAATTTGCCGTACCCCTGCTCGCTATGTACGATACGTGTCTGTCTGTGCATTTCTGCAAGTATCTCGTAAAGACAGGCGGCAAGCTCGTATTTTCTGTTGCTCTCTCCCTTTTCCCATATACGCACCGCCTTTGAAAACAGCTCCTTTATTATAAGCTTGTTATTGAATGTGTAATTTTCAGGTGATCCCGTGTAGCCGCTCGCGTTGAAGTGGATGACTATTATCTCCCCTGCGCTGTAGCTTACGTCATAGCCGCAGTTTGCAGGTATGTAAAGCACGTCGCCGCTGTGCGCCTTAAGCTCGCACGGGCTTGTGAAGTGTGCATCCCCTCTGACCCTGTAGGAAAGAGCCGCAAACGGACGCGGACTCACCTTATGTACGTCGGCATCCCATTTAACTCTGTACACTCCCGTTATATTGACCATCAGGTCAAGCGCAAACTGTATCATAATTATCTCCCCGAAAATTCATTATATTGATATGATAACACACAAATATCACCGTGTCAAGGTCGAAAAATCCACCTTTTGTTTCGGTAATTGTGTTTGCTTTCCCGCTTTACGGTATTATAATAATAAAAAAATATTAAGGAGACGCTTATGTTTATCGAACCCAAATATACTGAAAAGAAAGACGGAGCATTTACCTTCGGCACAAGCTTGTGTGTAAAAGTGCCCCCCGCGCTTGCAAACGACACGCTTGCAGAGATCTTAAAAAACTTCTGTCTCGGAATAACAGAAGTAAGCTTGGTTAAGCACGACCGTATGGAGATAATTATCGGAAACGCCGATATTCCCGAGCTTGACGGACATGCTTATGCGATAAATGTATGCGAAAGCGGCGTGTCTGCCGTTGCAAGCGACGAGAAATATCTCGCAAACGCATTCATGACCGTATTGCAGATGATCAAGCCGGTATGCACCGATGCAGGCAGTGAGAGGTTCGAGATACCCTGCATGCTTTTGCGCGATACGCCGAATATAGAACGCAGAATGATACACCTGTGCGTATTTCCGGAGACCACTCTTATATTTGTAAAGCGCTTTGTAAGACTTTGCGCTCTGCTAAGATACACACATATAGTTATCGAATTCTGGGGCACGTACAAATACAAATGCTTAAAGGAGCTCGCTTGGGAAAGTGCGTTTACATACGACGAGGTCAAGCCGATCATGAACGAAGCGCGTGATATGGGCCTTGAGATAATACCGATGTTTCAGCACCTCGGACACGCATCGGCATCGCGTATCGCACACGGCAAGCACGTCGTGCTCGATCAGAATCCGAGGCTTGCCACCCTGTTTGACGAGAACGGCTGGACATGGGATATCACCAAGCCTGAAGTGAGAAAGCTCTTACGTGATGCCCGCGCCGAGCTTTGCGAGCTCTGCGGTGACGGCGAATACTTCCACATCGGATGCGATGAGGCGTACCTTTACCGCGAAGAGCCCGAGCGCAACACTCTGCTTCTTTCATACCTGAATGAGATCACCGAAGAGCTCTGCGGCATGGGCAGACGCCCGATAATGTGGGGCGATATGCTTTTATGCAAGGAAGACGTGAACGGTCAAAGCGGATACGCAACAAACGCAGCCTCTCCAAAGGTCGCAAAAATGCTCACGAGCGGACTTGACCGCAGAATGGTGATCGCCGACTGGCATTATGACGTTTTCACCGCACCGTTTCTTTCAAGTACACACCTTAACGATCTCGGCTTTGACACTCTCACCTCTCCGTGGTACAGCACAAAGAACATCGACGCGGCTGTTAAGACGGCAAAGCTCTCATACGGCTTCATGCTTACAACATGGCACACTCTGAGCATGCGTATGATGAGCCTTGCATACTCGGCGGCGCTTATGTGGCAGGCAGAGGGTACACGTGTACTCGGATTTGATTATTTCAGCACCGGTGTCGCCGCGCTCTTGCGAAAGGCTTGTCCCATAAACGGTTCTTACTCCGATGCGGGCTGGGCAAAGCATCAGGTTAGTGTGCTTTGGAACTAAGCTTCTGTCATGCTGACACTCTGTTTTTTCGCAACAGTCCTTTTATCCTGCTCGCAGTCCATGCTGACAAAGCTGTACTGCAACAAATATTCGGACGTATGGGTATTCAATCTTGAAAAATCGCTTTTTGCATTTTTGTTGTTTGCACTTGCAAGCCTTATAAATTCGGGCGGATATACATTTCATATTCCCACCTTTATATATGCGCTTGTCTATGCGATGTCGCTCATGCTGTCTATGGTCAGCGGATTTTTCGCGCTTGCCTGCGGCCCTATGTCGCTTACAAGCCTTATCGTGTCGTTTTCCCTTGTTCTGCCGAGTGTTTACGGCATAGGCGTGCTCGGTGAAAGCCTCACGGCATACAAGCTTACCGGCTTTGCACTGCTTGCTGCGTCACTGATACTTTTCAATATCAACAAGGGAGTAGGCAACGACAGAATAACTGCAAAATGGGCGCTTTTCACAGCGCTGACACTTGTATCAAACGGCGTCTTTGCAATAGTGCAAAAGATGCATCAGAACAGCTTTCCGGGAGAGTACACGAGCGAATTTATGCGTGACGCCACGCTTATATGCACGCTCATATTTCTTGCGGTGACGCTGATCACACGCGCCCGCAGACCAAAAGCGGAACGCGAAGCTGAAAAAGGCATGTCCGCGCACATCTACGGTATCACAGCGGGGCTTGCCAACAGCGGATCAAACTTTTTTACTCTATTGCTTTCGGGAATGGCAGACGCTTCGGCGGTATTTCCCATGATATCGGCAGGCACGGCTGTCGCCGTATTCCTTGCCGGCACTGTGTTTTTCAAGGAGAAACAGAGTATCATTCGTTTTATTGCGCTTGCGCTCGGTGTTGCCTCTGTGGTATTGTTGAAAATTTAAACCAAGCGGGCTGTATTCAAAATCGATATATCGGTTTTGAATACAGCCCACTCTTTTTTATAAGCACTG
>JAFUMW010000036.1 GCA_017482465.1 Clostridia bacterium | reverse complement strand
GTGATGAAATATTTAACAAGCTTTGCTACCTTGCTGACGCCGTCGTTGTCGCGGAAAACAGAGTTGTGGAACTCGATCGTGAGCGGACCGCCGTTCATTACATTTTCGAAATGCTGCTTGGAGAAGGACTTGATAACCGAAACAGGTCCGACCTGTGCAAAGAGGCTGGGCGCAAAGTTAGCACCGAAAGGCTCGTTTGCAAGGCGTCCGTCAGCCGAAGCGCCGATCTCATTTGCATGCCAGAGATAGTACATCGCTGAGCCTGTACCCGCTCTCCAGATGCCACCCTGGCAGTTCTTTTTGCCCTCGAAGCAAGCCGCGAAGCTGTCCATAAGCTCGATCGAGATATTGTCGGCATAATCATCGTCCATACCGAGCTTGGGAGTGTCATTTCTGAGCTTGGAGAGAAGCTCCTCATGTCCCTCAAAGTTAGCCTTTACAGCTTCTATCATATCATGTGCGCTGACCGTCTTTTCGTCAAACACATATTTCTTTATTGCCGCAAGCGAGTCAACAGCCGTTGAGTGACCCGTACCGTGTACACCGAAGTTGCGGTACTTGATCGGGTCTAACATAACGCCTTCAAGGAAGGGCGAGGGAACAAACCACACATTGTTGATCGAGGACATGATCTTTTCGCATTCGGACTTTATAACCTTCTTCACTTCGCCGAAGAACTCGTCGTATGAGCTTACCTTTTCAAGCGACGCGTACATAGCGTCGTTTACTGCCTTCGGATAGGAAAGAGCCGCGATGTTTACTATATCAAACGCACAGTTCGGCACGATGAACTCCCAGCAAGCCGCAACAACATAGTTTGCCGCGTCCTCGTGAGCGTATCCGAGCTTTTCGAGCGCGGGGATAACGATGTCGTCGTTTTCATACTGCGGGAAGCCGAGACCTGCCTTTGTAAGCTCTGTTCCGAGCTCGTAGATCTCGTCGGGAGTGTCCTTGGTAACTCTGAGGTTTATCTTGGGGTCGATCATCTTGAGATTTCTCGACGCTTCAAGGCATATTTTGGAGAGATCTGAGAAAACATCATTGCCGTTTTCATCCACACCGCCGAGAACCATGCTCTGACCGTTGTCGCCCTGCTGTACGCCTACATACATATCGCTGTCCTTATTGAACGAAAGGAAGAAGTCCTCTATAAGCTCAAGCGCGGACTCGTATGTATATAAGCCCTTGTCAAAATCAGCCTTGAAATAAGGATACATGTACTTGTCGAAGCGTCCTACCGTGTTGTGGTAGTTGCCTTCAAGCCACATGGAGAAGTGGAGGATTCTGAACATCTGGAGAGCCTCTCTGAAGCTTGTAGCACCGTAGCGCGGTACGCGTTCCAGAGTAGCGGCGATATCGCTTCTGCCGACCTTTTCAGCTTCAGCCTTGTATCTGTCGGCAAGGTCGATGATAAGGTCGATCGCGCGGTCGGAGTACTCGTTTGCACCCTTGAACGCAAGAAGACCGTTATTTATGACCTTTTCAAAGTTTACATTGATGTTGGAGATATATCCGAGCTCGTGGATGTAATGATCCTTCTTGATCTCAGCCCATTCATCCTCTGTAAAGCAATCGGGGATGCATGTTGTGGTGCGGAGAAAAACTATCTTTTCTTCGGGAAGAATATGCGGTGTCTGGAGCTTCATCAGACGCTCGAAACGGTCGCTCATACGCTCGATGGGAGAAAGACCCTTAGCCTTGTACTCGCTTGCAAGATCGCATGAGTTGTCAACTCTGAATTTGTGATGTTGCTTGTTTACGATATAATCGAATAAAACCTTGCTCATAAAATTTCCTTTCCGCTGATATCGGTCAGCATGGACTTGTCAATGTTATAAAATTTGCATGCGTTTTCAAAAGTGATGCTGAGCATATCCTCAAGCGAAATACCCTTGATCTCGGCAAGGCGACCTGCGGTATAGAGAAGATTGCCCGAATGATTGACACTGCCGCGAAGCGGTGTCGGGGCAAGATACGGACAGTCGGTCTCGATAAGCAGCTTGTCAATAGGAACTACCTCTGCCGCCTCTACAGCCTTTCGTGCGTTTTTGAAGGTGACAACTCCCGAAAAGGAGATGTACCTGCCCGCTTTGGTCAGCTCGCGCGCCCATTCGGCACTGCCGCTGTAGCTGTGAAGGAGTATTTTTACGTCCGGGAATGCTCTTATGATCTCATCAACGTCCCCGTGGGATTCTCGGTCGTGTATAACGACAGGCATATTGATCTTTCTCGCGAGCTCAAGCTGGGAGATGAAAAACGCCTTTTGCTTATCCTTGTCGTAAGGCTCCCAATAGTAGTCCAGCCCGATCTCGCCGACGGCGACAGCCTTCGGGTGAGCGGCAAGCGCTTCGATCTCGGACACAGCCGAGTCAAGTCTGCCGACCTTGTCAATGTCGCTCGGATGTATACCGACCGCGGCGAACATGTTCGGATGCGCCTCACACAGTTCAAGAGTCCGCTTTGAGTCCACGACCGAAACAGAGGCGTTTACTATAGCGCCGACACCATCGGCAAAAAGACTTGAAAGTAACGTGTCTCTGTCTTCGAATTTGGAGTCGTTGTAGTGTGCGTGTGAATCAAATATCATATCTCTACACATATATAGTATATAATGTATTTATTGCTAATTCCGTGACATTTGCAACGTAATTGCGATTTTTTCTTTATCTTATACGGTCGCCGAGCTTTGCGGATCCATCAAGGAATACCACCTTGATCTCTTCCTCGCCGCTTGCGAGTATCATACCGTTTGACTCAACGCCGCAAAGTGTCGCGGGAGCGAGATTTGCAACGACGATTATCTTCTTGCCGATAAGGTCCTCGGGCTTGTAGAATTTTGCGATACCCGAAACGACCTGGCGCTGTTCGTAACCGAGATCAAGTTTTAGCTTCAAGAGCTTCTTTGCTTTCGGCACACTTTCGCAAGCGATTACCTTTGCTACGCGAAGCTCGACCTTCATGAAGTCGTCAAAGCCGATCTGAGCAACGCCCTCAGGCTTTTCGGCAACTTCTTCGGCAGGAGCAGCGGCCTTGGCGCGCTCTGCGATCTCAGCGTTTATCTCTTCCAACTTCTTTGCCTCGTCGATGCGATCAAACAGGTGAGCCGAAGCACCGATCTTTACACCTGTGGCAAGCTGTCCGAACGAAGCTATCGAATCAAAGTCGCGCTTGTCTGTTTCGAGCACGTCAAAGATAGCTTTTGAGGTGTCGGGCATGATGGGGGAGAGCATTACCGCCGATATCCTTATAGTCTCAAGCAGATTGTAGAGTACGGTTCCGAGACGCTGTTTCTTGCTCTCGTCCTTTGCAAGTACCCACGGAGTGGTCTCGTCAATATACTTGTTAGCGCGGCGCAAAAGTCCGAAAACTTCCTCGATCGCGTCGGCGAGCTTGAAATTGTCCATGAGCTCGCAATAGTTTTTCTTCGCTGACTCAAAAGCTGCTGTAAGCTCGTCGTCAAGAGCTTCTCTGTGTTCGCCCGAGGGAACGATAGACTCAAAATACTTACCTGTCATCGCAAGCGTACGGTTTACAAGGTTACCGAGATTGTTTGCAAGGTTCGCGTTGTATCTGTCGATTATCGACTCGTACGAGATCGAGCCGTCAGCCGCAAAGGGCATCTCCTCGAGAACATAATATCTTACGCCGTCCACACCGAAGTGGCGTACAAGATCGTCGGCGTAAATGATATTACCCTTGGATTTTGACATCTTGTCAGCACCGAATAACAGCCACGGATGACCGAATACACGCTTGGGAAGCGGCTCACCGAGAGCCATGAGCATGATGGGCCAGTATATCGTATGGAAGCGTAAAATGTCCTTACCGATGATGTGAACGTCGGCAGGCCAGTACTTGTTATAAAGCTCGGGCTGTTTTTCATTGTTCGGATTGTAGCCGAGCGCAGTGATGTAGTTAGAAAGAGCATCGATCCATACATATATAACGTGCTTGTCGTCAAAGGATACGGGGACACCCCACTTGAATGACGAGCGTGATACGCAGAGATCCTGAAGTCCGGGCTTAATGAAATTGTTTATCATTTCCTTTTTGCGAGGCTCGGGAGAAATAAAGTCAGGATTTTCCTCGATGTATTTTGTAAGCTTATCCGCATACTTGCTCATTTTGAAGAAGTAGGCTTCCTCGGTGGTTTTCTGAACGGGACGTCCGCAGTCGGGGCAGATGCCGCCGGTTGCCTGCGTTTCGGTGAAGAAAGACTCGCAGGGAACGCAATAAAGTCCCTCGTACTCACTCTTGTAGATATCGCCCTGATCGTATAACTTCTTAAATATAGCCGCAACAGCTTCTTCGTGATAGTCATCGGTAGTACGGATGAACTTGTCATAGTCTGCGCCAACGAGATTCCATATGTCACGTATTTCACCTGCTACGTTGTCAACGTACTGCTTAGGAGAAATATCTGCTTCCTTGGCAAGATCCTCGATCTTCTGACCGTGCTCGTCTGTGCCTGTAAGGAAGTACACATCGTAACCGCGAAGCTTCTTGTATCTTGCAATCGCGTCTGTAAGGATTATCTCATATGTGTTACCGATGTGCGGCTTGCGGGACGCGTACGCAATAGCCGTGGTGATATAAAACTTTTGCTTTTCCATTTTTTAAGCCTCCGTAAAGGAATTTATCATGTTACCGTTTACAAATACATGACGTAAATTCAGATCTCCGTCAACCAAAATAAAGCTTGCGCTGTCGCCCGTCTTCATCCGAGCGTATTCGTCAGCGTCAACCATTCTGAGAGGATTTGATATAGCATCCGTGAATATTTCCTCGGCAGACGCGTCTGTGAATTCTTTGAAATTTTTAGCACATCTGCTCATTGTCATGATGCTTCCGCAGATCGTACCGTCATCGTACATTGCAAGACCGCCCTCAACGTGAGAGGGCTTTCCACCGAGAAAGGTGAATTTGTCGCCTTCTTTAAGACCGCCTGCGACCGAATCGGTTATAATGACCATGCGTGTGTCATCCTTGCAATGCCTCATAAGACGCACTGTTTCGGGAAGAATATGTTTGCCGTCGCAGATCAGCTCGGTGTAAGCATCGCCTGTGAGCGCGGTCGTGAGCGCGGCGGACATTCTGTGGTTTATCGGTCTGAACGCGTTGAATGTGTGTGTAAACGCGTTTGCACCGGCATCTATTGCTTCTTGCGCCTGTGCCGCGTCAGCGTCCGAGTGACCTATGCTGACAGTTGCACCGCGTGATGTTGCATATTTTATAAATTCAATGCCGCCTTCAAGCTCGGGAGCGATAGTGAAGTGCGCGTGAAGCCTGCGTCCGAGAATAACGCTTGCCTCTTCGACCTTGTTTATAAGCAGATCAGCCTCCGATGTATTGGGCGCTGTCAGAAGATGGGGTGCGTGAGCACCGGCACGTGCAGGACTTAAATATCTGCATTCGTAGTGAATACCAATGACAGTTGCCGCATCGAGCTTTTCGTCATCTATCCTTTGCGCCGCTTCTATAATTGCGTCAGCTGCCTTGCATATAGCGTCAAATTCGATCGTTCCGATAGTCGGCATAAGATAAAGTGTACCTGCCGACGCGTAGTATTTAAGCATTTTAATGTTGATGTCAACATCGCCTGTTTCGAAGCTGTCGCCTTGAACGCCGTGTGTGTGAACGTCAACATAGCCCGGCAGAGCATAGAGCCCTGCATATTCGTCGCTTACAGTGTCCGACGTGTCTGATAATACGCCGTCCTTCACCGAAAGCATACCTGTTACGGTATTCATCGATGTCGTATCAAATATTTTTAAATTATTGTAAGTCATAAAAGTACCTCAAGAATAAAACATTCATTATATTATACTACAACTCTGCGGTAAATGCAAGAGCTTTGAGGCAAAAAGTGAGACAGCAGGAATAATTTTTTGCATTTTTTTATATTATAATGCTGTAACGCGAATTTTTTTCGTAAAAATGTACTATCAAAGTGTATTTTTGCTTGACAAAGGGTGTATGTGTATGCTAAAATCATAAGAAGTTTGAATAATAAAACGAAAATATTGCAAAGAGGTATCACAACAATGAACCAGACTAAGCTTCGCGCCGGAATCGTCGGCGCAACGGGTATGGTAGGTCAGCGTTTTATCACGCTCTTACAGGATCACCCCTATTTTGAAATAACAGCTCTCGCCGCAAGTGCGCGCTCCGCGGGAAGAACATACGCGGAGGCGGTAGACGGCAGATGGAAGATGCAGACCGAGCTTCCCGAAAGCGTCGCGGGTATGACCGTGCTTGATGCTTCCAAGATCGACGAGATCAAGCCGCTTGTTGACTTCGTTTTCTGTGCAGTCGACATGAAAAAAGACGAGATCCGCGCCCTTGAAGAAGCCTACGCAAAGGCAGAAATCCCCGTAGTTTCAAACAACAGCGCAAACAGACTTGTGTCTGACGTTCCTATGGTAATTCCGGAGATCAACGTTGATCACCTTAATATTATTCCCGAACAGAGAAAAAGACTCGGCACAAAGAAGGGCTTTATCGCAGTAAAGCCCAATTGCTCGATACAGAGCTATGTCCCGCCCATGTCCGCACTTCTGAAATTCGAACCCTATGAAATGGTCGTAACTACATACCAGGCGATCTCGGGTGCTGGCAAGACCTTCAAGGAATGGCCCGAAATGATCGATAACGTGATCCCGTATATCGGAGGCGAGGAAGAGAAAAGCGAACAGGAGCCTCTCAAGATCTGGGGCAGCATCGAAAACGGTGAGATCGTTAAGAAAACAGGTCTTACTATAACGGCTCAGTGCCTGCGTGTGCCCGTTTCTGACGGTCACACCGCCGCTGTTTTCGTAAAGTTCAAGAATAAGCCCACTAAGGAAGAAATCCTTAAGTGCTGGGAGGAGTACGAAGGACTTCCGCAGAAGCTTTTGCTTCCTCATGCACCCGAAAAGTTCATCACCTACTTTGAGGAAGATAACCGTCCCCAGGCAAAGCTCGACCGCGATATCTACGGCGGTATGGGCGTTACAGTCGGCAGACTCAGAGAAGACACCGTATACGATTATAAATTCGTAGGTCTTCATCATAATACACTTCGCGGCGCGGCAGGCGGTGCAGTACTTATCGCCGAGCTTCTCTACCGCGAGGGTTGGCTCGACGGCACAAAGTAACAACAAAAAGACCGGTGTAAAAACCGGTCTTTTTTGCCTTCTTTAACGGAGAAGGGAGGCTACAAGCGTTTCTGCGAACCGAGAGACGAAGGATTGGATGAGCATTATCAACTGACGAAATTAGGTTGCGGAATTGTCCATATATTAAATACTTTGTATTTGTGAAAAGGACCAAAATATCCGTCTGCACAGGTTATAATTACTTTATAATTCCAATGTCCTTTAGGTCCTGTTCGGTGATCTTACCGTGCTCGCGTTCGAAGTCATTTACGAGTGCGCGTACCATGTAAATGACTTGTCCGCTACCGCTTCGACCATTATATTTTGCGATATAATATAATTTGTCGAGTAACTCTTGTTCTGCTTGTATACCGAGATGCCTTTGATTTTTCATAAGAAATCTCCTTGCTTTTAATTTCATATCTTGATTTTACACGTTTTATGTGATATAATGCTCAAAAACAGATAAAACAAGATAAAATAAGATACAAAGTTAGGAGTAAGAAAAAACAATGATAGAATGTCGAAACGGATTTTGCTTATATAATGTGGGCGGAGAGAAGTGTATGTTCAACAGTGTGACTCTGAACGAACTCGGCGTGTGTGAAGATTGCCTGCTCCCGACAATACCCGAAGATGAACTCGAAGAATACAAAAATGTAACGCTTAATTCAATGCGGATACGCGATCTCATAGACGAAGCGAATGATATAATAAACGAGGAAGAATGATTTATACATTATTTACAAATATTTCTTAGAATATACAAGAAAACTATTGCAATTGTACAAATGATATGCTATAATATAAGTGTAAATCAATTGATTTGCACTCAATCAGATCCTTTGGTTTACAATATTAAAGCAAAGGTGGTCACTTTATGAAGATTACGATTTCCGGCAGACAGACAACCGTTCCGAGCGACATCGTTCCGATCGTCGAAAAAAAGCTTGCTAAACTTGATAAATACTTCAAGGATGACGCACAAGCGACCGTAAAATTCAAAAATGAACGGGACAAAGAAAAAATCGAGGTAACCATCACTGCGGGAGGCTGCATGTTCAGAAGCGAGGAGGTAGACGAGACCTACCAGAACGCGCTCGACCGTGCGACCGAAACCATCGTAAGGCAGATCAGGAAAAACAAGACTCGTTTGGAAAAGAGAATGAAAGACGTATCTAAGAATGAGTTGTTTGCAGAAGCTGTCGAATACGAGGAAGAAAGCGAATTCGATATACGAACCAAGAGCTTTTCGGTAAAGCCGATGACCCCGGAGGAGGCAATACTTCAGATGAACATTACGGGACACGACTTTTACATGTTCCGCGACGGTGACAGCGGTGAGGTATGCGTTGTGTACAAGCGCCGCGGGAACGGATACGGACTTATAATTCCACAGAAATAAAATGCACTGTTGTGTGCCGATAGTATAATAAAAAGCACCGTACCTCAAAAGGTACGGTGCTTTTTGGAGTCGGTGACCGAAGCTTGAAAAACGACCTTTGGTCGTATAAGAAGTGCGTTTTGTTGTAAAAAAGCATCGTTGGCTTGCACTTCT
>JAFUMW010000035.1 GCA_017482465.1 Clostridia bacterium | reverse complement strand
CTATCCTCGTCATCCTTCGAAGTATCGGTACTCGTCGCCGCCTTTGTAACCGTTACAACGCCTGATACAAAATCAAAATCATTTCCGAGCGCGTCAAGATCATAGTTTATGATATCGTAGTTATCGCTCGAAGCGGTTATCTTATATCTTCCTGCGGGAGTAGTGCTCTTTGAGCTGAATGTTACGGTAACGAGCTTGCCGTCCTTGGTTATATCTCTCGCATTGAGCGGATTTGACCAATAGAGAGCATACGGAGCTTCATCGTAAACATCGCCGTGAACATAATCTCCGAGTATACCGTTGTCTGCTACCTTAACGATCTCAAAATATTCATCATTATAATCAAGCATGGTACGCAGAGCTATGATACCGGGGTTGTTGTCTATCGAAACGGTTACATTGAATGTGTTGCCTGCGCGAACGCTTGCGTTAGATACCTTGATAGTGGGATCATCATAACTGCTTGAGCTGCTTGAGCTGCTTGAGCTTGTGGAGCTGCTGCTTGAGCTTCCGCCTGTTACCTTAATGCTTCCGTCGATGCACTCGAAATCGTCTCCGATCTTATCAAGATCGGTAGTGAGGACATCGTAATCCTCTTTATAGATCTTGATATCGTATGTACCGTTGGGTGTATCGTCTGCTATATCAAATGTGATCGTCGCCAGATCACCGGATGCTGTAATATCTGTTGTTCTGAGCGGATTGTTCCAGAAAAAAGTATATGGAGATTTATCATATGCATTGGAATGTGTAGACACTCCGAGCCTTCCGCTGTCAGTAACCGATTTTATGGAAAAATACTCGTCATCGTACTCAACAAAAAGTCTCATAACGATAAGTCCGGGGTTGTCCGAGAGCGAAACAGTAATATCTGCCGTTGAACCTGCTCTTGCCGTTACATTATTGATCGAGATCTCGGGAGCATCTGCAGCGCTTACGCCAAACGTCATCACAGCGATCGACATTATTACGGCGATAAGCAGTGAAATACCTGTCAAAGTGATCTTTTTCATCTTTGTTTTTTCCTTTCTATGATCCGAAAGTATCCTGTTGCACACCGTTTAGTCGGTTTTTACATCAAAAACACTCTCTCTATGCACTATACTGCACATTATGTATATATTATAGCATAAATTACAGAAATTGCAAGAGGAAATAAATAATAAAAAAAGAAAATTATGTTAAATTGAATAAGAAGGACTGTTTTAATTGTCAATAAAAAGAAAATTTTTCTGTTTGGTAATTGAAATTATCATAAATTTGTTATATAATAACTGTATGTATGCCATTTTACTGACAAATCATTTTTGGAGGCAGAACAACATGATCGACCGTATGATAATCGACATAATATCCGAAATACTGAATACCGACTCTGCTCTTATAAGCAAAGACACCCTAATACTCGAGGATCTCGGTGCAAATTCGCTTGATATCATCGAGATCATCACCGAGATCGAGGATTGCCTGAAAATAACGATACCCGATGATGTGATACCGGGATTCAAGACCGTAGGCGATCTGAGCGCGTATGTCGAAAGCCAAAAATAACACATACACGGTTATGTGTGCTGATACAGGGCAAAATATTTTATATTATACTTAACAGAAAGGAAAGATCACGATGAATCTTCCCAGATACAAAATAGCAGAAGGAATATCCGCAAGCTGTCTTGCAAGTGACAAATTCAAGGTGAACTCGATAACCCTCGGTATCGAGCTTCCTTTGAATATCGAAAATGTCACCTCTGCAAATCTGCTGACACGTGTACTCAAGCGCGGATGCAAAAAATATCCGGATATAGGCTCGATCGAAAAGCAGCTTGACGAGCTTTACGCTGCGGGACTCGCGCTCGGCGTGAACCGTTCGGGTGAATCACACTACCTTTGTGTGTATACCGATTTTCTTTCAAGCCTTTACACAGAAGGGTGCGATATCATCAAAGAGATCGTTGACATGATCGGCGAAGTTCTATTAAACCCGCTCACCGCGGACGGCGCTTTTAACCAAGCATATGTAAAAAGCGAGAAAAAGAACCTCTCGGACGATATCGACTCGCTTATAAACAACAAGGCAAAGTATGCGCGCAACCGTTGTATTGAGGAAATGTGCAAGGATGAAGTATATTCGCTCTCAATGTTCGGAGACAAAAGCATACTTGAAGCCATAACCCCGAAGGAGCTTTGCGACTTCCATTTCAACATGCTCAAAAAGGGACGCATCGAAATACTTTACACCGGTGATGAAAAATTCTTTGACAAGGTGTGTGCCGAGTTAAGCCGCGTATTCTCACAGCTGCCTCGCGAGTATAATGCGCTTCCCTGCACCTGCGAGGTCAGAAGCAGTGCGGAAAAGATACGCGAGATCACCGAAGAAATGGAGATAAACCAGGGAAAACTTTCCATAGGTATGCGTACGGGTGTCACAAACTCTGACAGCGACATCGGCGCGCTTATCGTTGCAAACGAGATCTTCGGAGGCTCACCCAACTCCAAGCTTTTCATGAATGTACGCGAGAAGATGAGCCTGTGCTACTATTGCTCAAGCGGACTTGATGCTGTAAAGGGACTTATGTTTGTAAACGCCGGCATCGAAAGCGAAAACTACGAGATTGCAAAAAATGCAATACTTAAGCAGCTTGACGCGGTAAAGGCGGGAGAGTTCACCGATGAGGAATTCGAAAGCGCGGTAAACTCGCTCGTAAACAGCTATAAGTCGGTATCAGACAGTGTGAGCGCACTTGAAAACTGGTATATGCCGCGTATCTTCAGAGGCGAGCAGGATACTCCGGAGACCAGACTCAAGCAGGTCACGTCGGTCACCAAAGAGGACGCCGCGCGTGCCGCAAAAAGAATCAGTCCCGACGTAATATTCTTCTTACGCGGAAGCAAAAAGGAGGCATAAGCCATGGCAAACGAAAAAACGCTTGTAAAAAGCGATTATCTGCATGAGCAATACTCGGTATACAAGCACAAGAGCGGACTTGACGTATACGTATTCAAAAAGAATCTTTCAACATCATATGCCCTTTTTGCCACAAAATACGGATCGCTTGACAACAAATTCAAGCTCGCGGGAGAAAAGGATTTCACCTGTGTTCCCGACGGCATCGCCCACTATCTCGAACATAAGATGTTCGAAAACGAAAACGGAGAGGACACATTTGTAAGATATGCCAAGACCGGAGCGAGTGCAAACGCGTACACCTCCAACAGCATGACCGCTTACCTGTTCTCCTGTACCGATAATTTTTACGATTCGCTCGAAATACTGCTCGATTTTGTGACCAAGCCCTACTTTACACGTGAAACGGTCGAAAAGGAACAAGGCATCATCGCACAGGAAATACGCATGTACGATGACAATCCCGGAACAAGACTTTATTATGAGCTTTTAGGTGCGATGTATCAGAACCATAATGTAAAGATCAATATAGCGGGAACGGTAGAGTCGATCTCGGAGATCACACCCGAATACCTTTACATGTGCTACAACACCTTCTACAATCTTCATAACATGGCTCTGTGTGTATGTGGAGATGTTGATGAAGACAAGGTGTACGAGATCTGCGATAAGGTGTTAAAGGCATCTCCCGAATGCGAGATAATCCGCGAATACCCAAGCGAGCCCGCCGAGGTCAGAAGCAGATCTGCAAGCGCAGATCTTGCGGTATCTCAGCCGCTGTTTGCGATCGGTGTCAAGGATGTAAAGATAAGCAAGGATCCAAAAGAAAGGCTGAAAAAGGAAGCTTGCGGAGATATAGTATGCAAGATGCTTTTCGGCAAGACCTCGAGCTTTTTCGGCGAGCTTTACGAAAACGGACTCATCGCAGGCGATCTGCACGCAGAGTACGAGCACAATGAAAGCTTTTCGTTCGTGTCCTTCGACGGAAAATCAAACGATCCCGACAAGGTCTTTGAAGCCTTCTGCAAATATATTAAGCAGTTCAAGAGCACGCCGCCCGCACGCGACGAGTTTGAGCGCGCAAAGCGCGTAAAGCTTGCCGACTTCATCGGTATCTTCGACTCGACCGACGAGATAGCAAACGAGTTTCTAAGCTTTGTTTTCGACGGAGTCACGATATTTGACTATGCAGACGCACTCAAAGCGGTCACATATGAGGAAGCGATAGAATTTGCAAACACGGTATTCAACGAAGAATACTGCTCGCTTGCAAAAATACTCCCTCTCAAATAATCGGAGGTAAGACATGAACACTGTAAACTATATTTCATTCCCCGGACTCGGAATAGGCGAAATGGAAATAAACAAGATCGCCTTTTCAATAGGCGATATCAATATCCGCTGGTACGGTATCATCGTAACGCTTGCGATCATCTGCGGCTTTGCGTTTGCCTGCGTTAGAGCACGCAAGATCGGAATAAACTTCGACTCGATGCTCGACTACGCGATCTTCACGATACTCGCAGGTATAATCGGTGCAAGACTTTACTATGTCGCCTTTTCGGGCGATACATACAGCTCGTTTACCGACGTGATCGCCGTATGGAACGGCGGCCTTGCGATATACGGAGGTCTCATCGGCGGACTGCTTGCAATAATCTGCGTTTCGGCTGTAAAAAAGGTCAAGCTCGCGAAAATACTCGATGTTGCCGCGCCCTGCGTTATGCTGGCACAGGCAATAGGCCGTTGGGCAAACTTTGTAAACGCCGAGGCTTACGGTTACAATCCCGACAAGATCGCGCTTTATCAGGATAATATCTTCAGAATGGACATCCGCGCCGCCGATTCGGACTTTGTCCGCCACACACTTCCTACATTTTTATTTGAATCGGTCTGGAACATCATCGGCCTGCTCGTGCTCCTTTTTGTGATAGAAAAAATAAAGAAATATGACGGTCAGAGCGTACTTTTCTATATAACATGGTACGGATTCGGAAGAACATGGATAGAAATGCTTCGTTCGGACAGCCTTTACATCTCGGATATCAGAGTATCGAGCTTACTCGGCTTTCTGTGCTTCCTTACGGGAGTAATACTCATGATAATATTCGGAATGAAAGCAAAACGCGCACGTCTTGACAGCGTGGAATACGAAAGCATCTACACAAGCAAGCCGACAGAAGAAAATACCGAAGCCAAAGACGGCAACGAAGAATAAGAAAGAAGGAACAATATGGCAAAGATCATTAACGGAAAGGAAATATCCGCCAAGGTAAGAGGCGACATCGCAAAAGAGGTCGAACTGCTTAAAAGTCGCGGTATCACGCCGGGACTTGCGGTAGTTATAGTCGGCGAAGATCCTGCATCTAAGGTGTATGTACGTAACAAGCACCGTGCATGTGAGGACACAGGCATATACTCCGAGGTACACGAGTTACCCGAGAACATGAGCGAAGACGAGCTTTTGGCTCTTGTGGACAAGCTCAACGCAGACAAGAACATCCACGGCATACTCGTACAGCTCCCGCTTCCGAAGCATCTTGACGACAAGGTCATCATCGAGCGAATCGACCCCAAAAAGGACGTTGACGCGTTCAGCGAGGTAAACGTCGGCAAGATAATGATCGGAGACTATGACTTTCTCCCCTGCACTCCCGCAGGCGTTATGGAGCTCTTACGCGAAAGCGGTATTGATCCGTCCGGCAAGGAGTGTGTTATAGTGGGCAGAAGCAATATCGTCGGCAAGCCGCAGGCAATGCTCATGCTCCACGCCAACGCCACTGTGACCGTCTGCCACTCGCGCACGCGCGAGCTTGCTGAAGTGACTCGCCGTGCTGACATACTCGTCGCCGCGCTCGGCAAACCGAACTTCATAACCGGCGATATGGTCAAGGACGGCGCTGTTGTAATCGATGTCGGCATCAACAGACTGCCCGACGGCAAGCTCACAGGCGACGTTGACTTTGCAAGCGTCGAGCCGAAGGCGTCCTACATAACCCCCGTTCCCGGCGGAGTAGGTCCGATGACGATAACGATGCTT
>JAFUMW010000034.1 GCA_017482465.1 Clostridia bacterium | reverse complement strand
ATTGTCAACGAGCGTTGTTGTTGCCGTGATACCGCTATGCGAAATGCCGTCCTTGAGATCCTGAGCAGAGATAACGATGTAATTTGACTCAAGAGCCTCGGTTACCGTTATTTCACATGTGTCAGAGTACGCACCGTCTGCGGTGGCTACTGTGATCGTTGTTGTACCCTCGGATACACCAAGTACGTTACCGGTTTCCGAAACCTTTGCTATAGCTTCGTTCTCACTCTTGTAGGTGAGCTTAACGTACGCGCCTTCGGGTGCAACTGTCGCTTCTATCTTCTTTGTGGAGTTCTTGGGGATCGAAAGAGCTTCTGTAACGCTGAAGCTTTCAAGCTCTACGCTGTAAACGTATTCGTTCATAGCTGTTTCGCTTGAGAAGAATGCGATGTACTCAATTGCGAAATAGTCGTCAACTGCGTTACTTGCGTTTGATGACGGCCAAGGCTTGAGTCTAAGGTACTGATATGTACCTGTATCGGAGATCCAGTTCCAGTCATGGCCGTAGTGTGTCCAGGGCGTTGTGCTTGTATCGTAGTTCTTTTCACCCGTCGAATAATCGGTGTAGGAGATCTCCCATGTTGAGAAGGTCTCCTGTGCCGTTGTGGGTTTGGGACCCCAGAGTCTGTTGGTTACTGCAGCCTGTGTGCCGAGTACCTGATAGCCCGAAATAGCTGTATTTAAGTCGGTGTTGGTAGCGTTTGATGTTTTCGCAATGTAACCTATCTTCATGTAGGGATATTCCTTGGCGAGAATGCCGTAGGAAGAAATATTATACTCGAGATAAGCATTGTCACCGCCTGTTGTGGAGGCTGTAGCCGTACTCTTGAGAAGACGCTTGCCGAGAGTGTCATTGTCTTCGATAGCGTGTGTCATTGTGAGTTTGTTTGCCTTGATATTGTCAAGAAGCGAAGCGCCTGCAATAACTACACTTGTGACAGCTTCAACGGATACGTTGAAGGTCTTTGTAATAGTCTCTGCGCCGTCGATGTTCGCGTTTGCAGTGATCGTTACTGTGGAAGTGCCGGCTTTGGTCGCCATTATCTTACTGTTATCATAAGCAACGCTGTCGCCCTCAATCGAAACGCTTACAGCCTTAGCTGCGTATGCGGGTTCAACAACAACGCTTACGGGAATCGTGTTTCCGAGAGAGGTTGTGATATTGTCTGTCTCAGAGCCTATGTCGACCGACACGGATGTTACGGGGATAAGACCTCCCGACTGCATTTCAACAAATGCATTTGCTTCTGCTTCTGTCTTGAAGCAAGCGAAGTATTCAAGACCGAAATAGGAGCCGTCAGTAGCTGCGGTAGTATTGGCTACCTTGAACTTGATCAACTGCTTTTCAAGAGTGGGAACAGGTGCAAAGCCTGCCGCACAGCCCTGAAATTCATCGCGGGACATGATCTGTGTCTTCCATTGGCCATTGGAGGCCACGGGGTGGTTTTTTGATGACCACTGCTCATACCAAGAATAAGGAAAAGCAGTTTCGTAGTCTGTGGATTTTGCGGGACTTGAACAGAAAGTTGTGTCAACATTGTCCTGTGTTTGCGATTGGAAGTATTTGAATACATAGTAGTCGTATTCAGCGAGATTGATGCCGGATTTTTCCTGTGTTACAGATACCACGGATTTAGATCCGAGCGCGAGGTTGTATTTGACCCAGGTCTGACCCGGATCGGATACAACTCCTGTGCTTTCAACGCCTGACGTTGCTGTAGCGTTAATTAGTGACTGACCGGAGAGAATGACATAGTCGCCTTCAACCTGCCAGTCTGCGTTTGTTGCCGCCATTGCTGACATCGGCAGTACGCTTACGAGCATGAGTGCCGAAAGAATGACAGCGAGGACTTTGCGAAGTGTTTGCTGTTTCATGGTTTTCCTCCATAATAATATTATTTTTTGCCGATGACGGCAGCGGCCGAAACCGGGTGGCCGATACCCGTCATCATGCAAAATTTAACTTATCTTTACCCCGCACGGGGAATAAGCACGTTTTTAGTCAAAGAGATCGGTGTAACCCGTCCATTTAGCGAAGTATCTCGAGAGCGCAACACTGTCTGTGGTGGTTACGTATCCGTCAAGGTCGATATCTGCCACTGAAAGCGGAATATCGGTGTAACCTGTCCATTTAGCGAAGTATCTCGAGAGAGCAACACTGTCTGTAGTGCTAATGCTTCCGTCTCCGTCGATATCACCGCGGATAAGCGTATCTTCTGTGATTGTGCCGCTTTCTGCCGCCTCAACGCTGTTATAGAAGCCTATCGATTCGATGTCGAAGTAGTGGTCGCTTGTCAAAGCATAGCCGATGTGGAAGGGCTTGAGTCTCAAGTATTCGAGGGGCGAGTCGTCATCCGCATCGGAAAGCGATTTGATCTTTTCGCCGCCGTTTAAGTTTTCGGAAAGGTCGAATATGAGCGTTGTGACTTCACCGTCCGATACGGTTGCGTGCTTGGTGCTTGACCACATACGTGTTGACGAGCCTTCCGAAAGCACACCTACGTTGATGTCCATTTTCGAACCGGAGGGTGCGGATGCACGGTAGACTATCTTAAGCACCGGGTAATCCTTGACGGCGAAGCGTGTGTCATTGAAGTTGATCTGGAAGGAGGTTCCGTCGCTCGAGGTCGAACCGTTCTGTGCGGTAAATCTCAGGTAGGTCGTATCCGAATCGGTAACGAGAGTCGGGCCTGTGAAGTGCATCTGTATAGACGAGATGTCCTTCATCATTTCAGCCGTGTAATGGTACGCGTACTCAAGATCGCCGTAAATTTTGACAGCACCCGCATCCGCGAGAAGCGCGGCGGCATCCTTTACGAATGTGTCTGCTCCGAGCGCGGTAAGACGGAGTGAGGAGTCGATGTAATCTGTAAGAAGCTGACCCGGGTTGCCGTTTTTGTCGAGAAGCGTGAAGGCGGTGGACGCGTTGTTGAACATGTCTGCTGTATTTACAAGACAGGTCTTTGCGACATTCGCACCGGTGCTTACATAGTCGGCAAGCGTGAGCCCCGCGGAGTTCTGCTCGCTTGTAAGGTTATACGGGGTTATATACGCCACGGTTGCAGCGGGATAATTCTGATGAGACAGCGAGAATAGCTGTTCGAGAGAAGCCTTGAAGTCATCAAGCGGTGTGCCTGCAAGGTAGTCGTTGTAGCCGACGCTTATAAGAATGAGATCGCACTCTGCCGTTGTGTTTGATAAGGCATCGACAGCCGATGCCGCTGTCATGCCGTCCGCGGCTGTTACCTCTGCGGTTGCGTAGAAGGCTTTTTCAAAGCTGTTCGGCATCGTATTGTCGCCGGTGAAGAACTCGTCGCCGACAAAGAGGACATTTATCGCTGAATCCTCCTTGCCCGGTGTGTCCTTTGACCACAGGCTCGGTGCGTATGTTTTGTTTATTACCGTGACGGTGATCTTCGCGCTGACACCGGATTCCACCGATATCACTTTGATCGTTGCTGTTCCGGGATAATTTGCGGTTATAACGCCGTTCTGATCGACCGATGCTATAAGCGGCTTTTCGCTGGAATAGTATATTTCGGTGTTGCCGGCATCGGCGGGGATCACCGAAGCGTTTATCTGATACTTGTCGGATACGCCGAGAATGAGCTTTTCAACGTCGGTGGTGATATCGTATACCGAGTTATCGTTTACCGAGAATACCTCGTACGGATCGTCTCCGATATTGAACTTGTCGGTGGGGATGAAATAGAAAGTCGAGTTTTCGTCTGTGCCGCGCGAAACGACATTCTGTATGTTTGCGTAGTTGTAAACAATGTTTCCGACTGCGCCGTAGCCCTCGGTATTGGTCGGAGCTTTGGTGTATATCAGGTTCTCGCCCATGATATATACATTGTTGTTGAAGTTATATCTTACCGAACCAAGCTCGCTTACGAGAAGCGCGGTGCTTGAAGCGAGGATGTTGATATTGTTATCGACCGAGTTGTTTGTAAAGGTCGTCGCTCTGATGCCTGTACCGCCGTAGAAGAAGTTACCGTCCTTGTTCGGGCGCTGGTGACTCCAGCCGTAGCCGCCGAACAGGGTGTAGTTATCGTACAGGTGCATGTTGTTGGTGATACCGCCCGACTGCCATACCTCGAGACCCGAGTTGCTGTAGCGTGCCACATTGTCGTACATGAACACGCTGTCAAATGTAACGGCTTGCTGGTTCTGCACTGTAAAGCAACAGTCGTAGATCTGATCGCTGAAGCAGTTTTTGATAGTGAAGTTTTCAGCGCCGCCGTAAGCCTCGAGCGCATTTCCGAAGCGCGTGGGCGTACCTCCCTCGACGGGAGTGCCGCTAAGAGCGAGAGTCTGTATTGAGCCGCCTATCCATTCAAGGTGGAGGTTTGAGATCATGATGTTCTTTACAGTACCCATGCTCACACCGTGGCTTCCCGCGCCTGTGATGTAAAGGTTGTCGATAGTTGTTCCGGTATAACCCTGGATCGCGTGTCCCTTGTTTGCGATCTCGATGCTGTCAAATACCTCACCGGGGTTGCCGTCGGGACAGTTTAAGTAGAGCTTGCCGTTGGCGTAGTCGTGCCAGAACTCAAGGTCGTTTACAACGCCCTTGCCGTTTTCGAGCGTGCCGGTGCAGCTATCAATGTATGTGCGTCCGTTGAACACGTTTCCGTTGTTTACGCGCTCATCTGTGTAGTTTTTAGCCGAGACCTTGATGCCCCAGAGCTCGCCGTCGTTGATCCTGATGTTTCCGACATCGTTGTTCAGGGTACTCAGTGTTTGGTTAAACACCCATACGTTTTCGTATTCGGTCGCCGTCCATTTGTCAGCGCCCGTACCGTCGATCGATGCGATAAATTTGGGCTTGTCGCCTACGCCGTATGAGGTGTATGTGATGTAGTTTCTCGCCTGCATGGCAGCGGTTATACGGAAGGAGCTTCCGCGCTTGAAGAATACGGTCGTGCCCTGTGCGAGCGAGCTGTTGATCGAGTCGAATCTCGAATAGCTTATGGGATCGTCCGGGTTTGAGCCGTCGTTTGAGATGTCGCTTGAGCCGTTTTCGGCAACAAAGACCATTCTGCCGGTCGGAACGCGTGCAGGGTCAAGCAGCTGTGCGGTATATATTACAGCGTTTGATGTGAGATTCGCGCCTTTTTCGCCCATGTACTCGAAGTTGTTTGCCGCCGCCATGGTCTTGAACATGCCTATGTACTCAATGTCAAAGTTTCTTGCCGTGACGAGCGTTTTTGCACCGCTTCCGAGCGGTGCGACGGTAAGGCTTATGTTACTGCCTGCGAGTATCGTCTCCGAATTTTCAAAGCTGCCAAGCGGAATTACCGCTTTCTTATATGTGTCGGTCGACGAGCTTATCTGGAAGGTAGCCGTCGAGCTTCCGGTATCCGACTTGAGCGTCGCGACAGCCGTTGTCGTTATTTCGGTCTGATAGGAGAGTGCAACGTATGGATAGCTTGAAAGTGACACGTCGTACGGTGCGAAATTAAATGAAAGAGCACCGTCCTCGTGCTTTCCCGCGGGGAGCGAAAGGTCGAGCTCACTTGTGTCTTCTAACTCCGCATACGCGCCCGTAATGCCGGAAAGTGTGAGGTTTGCCTTGTAGGGGATGGTATTGTTAGTGTGCTTGATCTCGTTGATACGCACGTCCGCATCGTCTATATACTGACGTACCGTAGCAGTGGAAGCAAAGTTGTAGTTGGGCGAGATCTTGTTGATATCGAAGTTGAACGTGTAAGCCGAATCGCCTTGGTAAACAAAGGCGTTAGCCTCTTCTTCGGTTTCGAAGAACGCGACATATAAAAGATCAAAGTAGGATGCTTTTGTCAGCGTTACTGTCTGCGAGCCCCAGGGCTTTAAGCGCAGTATAACATTGCTGTTTTCGTCGGGTGCTTCCACATTTGATGCGCCGCAAAGATCGTTTATGCAGTAGACAAGCTCTGTGATCTGTTCGTTTTTTACAAGCGCGGGGTGAGATTTTGCCCAGTTTTCGCCCTTTTCGCTTGTCATTGACAGGTCAAGCTTTGAGGTGGTGGTCGAGTCTGTTCTGTACGATATCTTTACATAGGGGCGTTCAATAAGCGGGAACGCGTCGTGCGTGTAGCTTACTATGAGGTTGTTTCCGTATGTGCCTGGTTCGGCGATATATCTTACGTACGAGTTGTCGCTGTCTATTCTCCAGAAGTTGGTGGACGAAACACCGCTCGAACCGCCGTAGTAGCTGAAGAGTGCCTCGGGTGTGAGGACATTGTATTCGTAAGAGAATTTTTCAAAATTATAGTGATTGAACGTGCTTGCTTCATCTTCGGTTTTGAAGAAAGCGACATATCCGATGTCAAAGTAGGTGTCTGCCTCAAGCGTATAAGACTGCGAACCGAATGGCTTGAAGCGGAATGTGACATCATCTTCTCCCTCAGCGGGAATATACAGGCTTCCGGCAGCAGTGATGGTGTTGTAGTCAAAGGTGATGGTGTGCCACTCGCCGTCTGCGGTGATCGCGGGATGATTGCTCATCCAATTCTCACCCTTCGGTGATATGATCGAAACGTCAACGGTCGCCGCCGGAGAATCGGTACGGTATTGCATCTTGACGATAGGGTAATCGTCGGGGACTATTGTTTTCGGCTTTAAGCTGATGATGTGGCTGGAGTTGTTATAATCACCGGCTACTGCCTCGTAGTGATAGTAAGGGTACGCGTCGATCTTTTGTGTCGATAGAGTGATCGCGCTTGTAACGCTGTGGTCAAAGCCCATCGTGGCAAATCCTGAGAAGACAGTGTCGAACTGCTCGTAGGTAATAGCCGAGGTGAATATCGGTGTTACCGATACGATCATGCATATTGCAAGCATAATTGAGAGAGCTTTTTTCATCTGGACATATCCTTTCGTTGTTTCTGAGTGTGATTTAGGACAGAAAATTACATCATGTCCATATATATCCCATTATAAATAATATTATATCAAATTAATTGACTCTATGTCAATTCGCAAAAGTTACATAATACTAATGATAGAAACGGCAATATGCACAAAAAAAGCGCTCCTGAGACGAGCGTGTTTGCGTTGGCGGGTGAGCGGCGGGATCAAGTTTCCCAAGTCTTTGCAGGGGGAAGTTCACGAATTGCCGGTCAAATGAAATTTAACGGATACACATAACAGTGCGGGGACGATAAACTTATTGAGCCAAGTCTTTCAAAGCTTTTTAGGGGGAGCACGAGGGATGCCTTTTTCAAAAGGCATCCCTCGCAAAAAATATTAAACTCCCATAAATCTCTGAACCATAGCGGCGACCTCTGTGCGGGTAGCACCGTTTTGCGGACGGATGGTTCCGTCCTCATAGCCGCCTATGATGCCGCTGTTTACGCAGAAGCTTACAGCCTCGGCGTAAGCAGGAGTTATCTTATCGGCGTCAGCAAAGGTTTTTAACTCGCCTTCGGTCGGAGTATAGCCTTTGGTGAGCGCGTATTTGTAGAGCATGTCTGCAAGCTCCTCGCGTGTCACGCTGTCGTCGGGTCTGAAGCTGTCACCCTCGGCGATAACGCCGTTTTGATATGCCCACTTAATGCCCTTTTCATACCATGCACCCACTGCAAGGTCGGTGTAGGGAAGCGTGCCGTCTTTGACACGTCCGTTTGCCATACGCATGAGAACGGTCGTTACCATGGCACGGGTCATAGGCGCGTTCGGCGCGAATTCGGTCTCACTGACACCGCTGTAGAACTCGTTGAAAACAACATAGTCGATGTAGTCTCTTCCCCAGAAGCCCGCGGGCACGTCTGTAAAGCGGTCAGCCTCGTTTGCGGGCGAGTACTCGGGTACTGCGTATGCGCTTTGTGACGGAACTACATAGAATTTCGAGCCGGAGTCTGCGCCTGTAAGAACATAGTTTCCGATGCTTTCGCTGCTGAGTATCGGATTGAACTGTCCGCCTCTGTCCTCGCCGGTGTACTTGAGGATCTTACCGAGCAAGATCCCGTCGTTTACGATATATACGTTGTCATGGAAATTGTAGGTCGTCTTTCCGATCGACTGCGAGTTGAATATCTGATAGTTTGAAAAGAGAAGCACATTGTTGTCAACAGAGTTGTTTTCGCAGTTCATCGTCGTGCCGTATATGAGGTTTGCGTCCTTTTTGTCTGCGGTGCGGTCGGTCGTCATACCGTAGCCCATGTAGAGGTTGTAGTTTCCGCTCATACGCATGTTCTTGACAGAAAATTCAGCACCCGGATACTGTGCGTGAGAGGTGTTCCACATCTCAAGACCTGTGTTTGCGTACATGGCAACATTGTTTGTGATATTAATATTGTTCATGATGACGCTTTCGCCCTTGGAGTCGCCCTCCCACTGGGTAGTCCACGCGCAGTCGAATACCTGGTATGCAAAGCAGTGGTCGATCGTGAAGCCGTCAACATTCATCCACGCCTCGACAGCATTTCCGTAACGCGTGGGGCGAAGCTGCTTGTTGTAGCTCTGTATCGAGCCGCCGATCCATGAAAGGATGCAGTTTTGCACCTTGTAGTTTTTTGGATTGGTAACGCGTATGCCGTGTGCGCCGAATGCGCGGATACTGAGATTGTCTATAACGATATCGGTGTTTCCGCCGTCGATGCCGTTCTGATTTGTGGTAAGCTCGATCGTCTTGAAGCGATCGCCGGGATTACCCTTTGCAGAATAGAGGTATACGCGGTTGTTTGTCATATCGTGGTAGTACTCAAGATCGTTCTTGAGATCGCGGTATCCGGTAAACTCGGATGCGTCATCGCTTACGTAGTCGATGCCGTTGTACGCTGTGCCGTACTCGGCGCGCTTGTTTTCCTGCGGCATCTTGAGAACCTTGACTCCCCATGCTCTGCCGTTGTCGAAGATGATCTCGCCGACATCATTTGAAGCGGGCATATTGTTGGTGTACATATACACGTTCGGTGTGTCGGTTTCCTGCCAAACAGTCGCGCTGTTAGCGCTGGTAGCACCGTTTATAACAGGCTTTGCGCCCTCGCCGTACGCCGAGTATGTGACGCCGTTTTTCACCTTGAGCGGGCCGCGCCATGTGCCGCCGCGTTCAAAGAACACGCCGTCGCCGTGAGAAAATTCAAACTGATTGACCTTGGTCATAGTGCCCCACGCGGTTTCGGGACTTGTACCGTCGTTCTGGTCATTGCCCTTGTTTGAAACATAGTATTTCGTACCGGTGACATTGACATTTGTTTCGCTGTCGGTGATAGTGTCTATGAGCGCCTGTGCCTTGTCGGTGTATTCCTTGATAATGTCGTCAGTGGCTTCAAAATACACGTCCTTGAGAGCTTCTTTACGCTCTGTGTCGGTGTATTCCGGTCCTGTGTCAAATTTGAATTCATACGCTTCGGCATCCTTCTTGTATTCGAAGAAGCCGATGTATCTGATGTCGTAATAGCTCCATTCGGTGATGGTCTTGTCGCCTGCGCCGTAGGGCTTGATAACAAACGCTACGCCGGGCTCATCCTCGCGCGGCAGATTGGGGTTTGCGCTTATGTCACGATAGTCAACGACTATCTTGTGCCAGTTATAGTCTCCGATCTGCTCTGGCATGGATACAGGCCAGTTCTCACCCGCATCCGAGTGGATGGTCACGTCAAGTGTTTTTACCTTTGAATCGGTACGGTAGCCGATGGCGATGTAGGGGTAATCGTCCATTATAAAGTCTGACTTTTCAAGGCGCGAGAGCAGGCTGTGACGCTTGTAGTTGTTAGGCGTGACCTTGTGTTGGAGATAAGGACCGCCCTCGTCCTCCTGCACTGTGGGACGGAAGTCGTTTGCGTATGTATAATATCCGCCGTCTTTTAACATATATGCGTCAAAGATGACTGATTTGCCGCCTGTTGCGGTGAGAGTCAGATCCTCGGGCTCGGGTTCGCCCTTGGGAAGCTCAAGCGCGCTTGCGTCGGCGCGTTTTTTGAAGAAACCAATGCAAGCTACATCAAAATACGTGGTCTTGGACAGGTTCTTTGTGTGTCCGCCGCAGGGCTTGAAAACAAGGTCGATACCGAGCTCGCCGTCCTTGGGCATAGCTTCGGTGGCGTTTATATCTTCGATCCTGATGATGGCTTTATGCCATTCGCCGTCGGTGCTTTGTGTAGGCATGGTTTTCATCCAGTTTTCGCCCGCACTGCTTTTTATGGAAATGTCGAGTGTATTAACTTCCGAGTTCGTACGGTAGTAAAGTGCGATATATTCGTAATCGGTCATTGCGAAATCGGAGGCTGTAAAGCGTGCGTATATGCTGTGCTGACCGTAAGTGCCTGCAGGCGCTTGGTGATGCATATGCTTTACGCCGTCATCGTTTACAAGCCTTGGAACAAAGTCGTTCGGGTATGAGTAGTAATCCTTGGTGAGCATCTCGGCTGTGAAGATCACAGAATCGGTATCATCTGCGGCGAGCGTGCTTATCGGCACGATCGGCAGAAGCATAGCACACGCAAGGATAAAGGAAAGCAATCGTTTTTTCATAGAGTAAGCTCCTTTCGGGAATTATGAATTTCAATACCGTAAAGCTTTTTTGCTGAAGCATTTTTTGTCTTTACAAATTTATTATATCAAACTTTTTAATCAATGTACATGGTGAAAATCGCAAATTGTATTGATATTTCTGCAAAATTTCCGGTGTGATTTCGATAGGCGGCGGTCAAGTCACAGCAAAACGGCACAGCGTCGGTTTGAAATGAAGTCACTTTTTCGAAATTATACGTAACAAATTGACAAGATGGACGGGGTGTGTACCTGTTTTAGTTTGTTAAAATTGTTTGTTGCCCTTCCGGGGGAGTCGCTTTCTGCACGCGCAGAAAGTGACCAAAGACGCGCGCAAGGGAAAGGCTTTTCCCTTGTGTATCCCTTTCTATGGGATGAAATTCGTTCGCTCAGCACCGCCTAAACGCGTTCCTTCGGACCGCCGGCGGATACGCTCGTTTTAAAGCCTTCTCCAGCGGAGAAGGGGGACCACGTTAGTGGTGGATGAGGAGAGCATGTATCACAGCTGAAAAGTAAACTATTGCATTGTTGAGCAAGAAGTAGTTTTTCCTTAAAATAGGCACTTTGATCTGATATTATTTCATATTGATGCTCTCCTCATCCGCCTCACTACGTTCGGCACCTTCTCCGCTGGAGAAGGCTGTTTGCTCGATGAGCATCTATGTCGCTTAACTGTGTGAGGTCTGATCAGAATAACGACTATACTTCCCAT
>JAFUMW010000033.1 GCA_017482465.1 Clostridia bacterium | reverse complement strand
GCGGCATGAAAGTCGAGGATGTGAACCGACTTCTCAAGCAATACGATCAGATGTGCAAAATGATGAAGCAGTTTGCAGGAGCGAATACGAGTAAAATGGCTCGCCGCTTCGGCAAAAAAGGAATGTTTAATATGCCGTTCTAAGCCAATAGCTTACGGTGATTAATATATTTTTAATTTTATTTACGGAGGTCATTAAAAATGGCAGTAAAAATCAGACTCAGAAGAATGGGCATGAAGAAGAACCCCTTCTACCGCGTAGTTGTAGCAGACTCGAGATACCCCCGCGACGGTAAGTTTATCGAAGAGATCGGCACATACAATCCTATGACAAACCCCGCCGAATTCAAGGTAGACGCAGACAAGGCTAAGACATGGATCAAGAACGGTGCACAGCCCACCGAAACTGTTAAGAGCCTTCTCAAGAAGAACGGCGTTATTGACTGATCACCTTTTTCGAAGGAGAAGTAGTAATGCTCGATCTCAAGAAGATGCTTTGCGACATGGTAACTCCTATTGTTGACGACCCATCCTCCATCAGCATCACAGAAAGCGAAGTTGAAGCAGACAACATTCTGCTTGAGCTCTCTGTTGCTCCCGATGACATGGGTAAGGTAATAGGAAAGCATGGTAGGATCGCAAAGGCTATCCGTACCGTACTAAAGGCTGCCGCTAACGCAGACGGCAAAAAGGTTACGGTCGATATTAAGTAAAAAAACGGTGACACACAGCTCCGGTAAGGGTCTGATGTGCCGCCGTCTTTTTAATTTTGAAAAATCAGTGGGTATTGTTTGAAAAAAACGTGAATTTGTTGCATTTTTATCGCATATGTGTTATACTTAATAAGTGATAATATTATATAGTAGATCATATATCAGCCGCAATAGTGTAATGCGGACGAAAGGACATATAATGGCAGGATACAGAAAAGCAAGAATAAATGACGAAACCGTAAAAGCATTAAGCGTAATAATACGTGAGGTCAAAGACCCGAGAGTTTCGGGAGCATTCGTAAGCATTACAGGCGCGGAAGTAACACCCGATCTCAAATTCGCAAAAGTATATTTCTCCGCAATGGGAGCAGGTAAAGACGTTAAACGAGGTCTTGAAAGTGCGGTCGGATTTATACGCAAGCGCCTCGCCGAGACGCTCAATCTTCGCATTACCCCCGAAATAAAGTTCTATGAGGACACCTCCATGGAATACGGTGCAAACATATCAAGGCTTCTTAATCAGATCGAACCCGAGCTTCGTGCCGCAGAAGCTGCGGAAGCCGCCGAAAGAGCTGCGCTCGAAGCACAGGCGGAGGAAGAGGAATAATGGATACCCGCGATATTAATACGATATGTGACAGACTTTTATCACATAACAGCTTTCTGCTCATATCGCACAAAAATCCGGACGGCGACGCGGTCGGAAGCACGGCTTCGCTTGCACGGTTGCTTGAGAAGGCGGGAAAGACCGTTAAAATAGTCTACCCCGAAAATCCTGCGGAGCGGTTGAAGTTTATTCTCGCCGGACATGGCTACATGACAGCAGAGACCTTTGACACAACGTATACACCCGATTATATTGTGTCGCTTGATTGCGCGGCTGCTACTCGCTTCGGCAAGTTAGAGGAAATGCTCGCGCCGTCGACCGATCTGTCTGTAGACCACCACATGTCAAACTCTCCGTTTGCAAAGGAGACCTTTACCGATGCAAAGGCGTGTGCGACGAGCGAGATCGTATATGACATCGCCGAAGAATTTGTTTCAAGAGGCGCTGTAGCGAAAATAGACGCAGATATCGCTTATCCAATGTACGCGGGAATAGCGTCGGACACAGGCAACTTCAAATATTCAAGCACAAGCTCACACACATTCAACGTATGCGCGAAATTACTTGAAACAGGTATCGACCACGCTGAGATATCAAGGCTTCTTTTCGACTCTGCCTCACTTTCAAAGCTGAGAGCCGAGGCGATAGCCGCGAGTAAGCTCAGGGTATTTGCCGATGGAAAAGCCGCTATCATCGTTGTTCCCGAAAAGGATGTACTCCAAGCAGGACTTAAGTATGAGGACTTTGACGACGCGGTAAATATCGCACGCAAGGTAGCAGGTGTTGAAATAGGCGCGTATGTACGAACCGCCGATACAGGCGAGCATAAGATATCGCTTCGTTCAAACAATTACGCAAATGTTTCGGCGATCTGCGAAAAGTATTCCGGAGGCGGACATCTGCGCGCTTCCGGATGCACGATCAAAGCTGACAGTATTGAGATCGCCGCAGATATCATCATAAAGGAAATAGAAGAAGCACTCGCTTAAATCATTGAAAGGGTCAGGAATTCCTATGGCAGAGCTTTCGGGAGTATTGCTTGTTGACAAGCCCGAGGGGATCACCTCGCACGACGTTGTCGGGAAAATAAGAAAACTTTATAACACCAAGCGCGTCGGTCACACAGGTACTCTTGACCCGCTCGCAACAGGGCTTCTTGTTGTGCTCATAGGCAGAGCGGCGAAGGCGGCGGAATATCTTGTTGCCGACAGCAAGCGTTATCTGACAGGATTAAAGCTCGGTGTAACAACAGACACCGAGGACATAACAGGCAAAGTGCTTACAAGCTCTGACATAACTGTAAGCGAAGCGGAGTTTGACACAGCCGTAAAAAGCTTTATCGGCGACACCCTGCAAACACCGCCGATGTACAGCGCGCTAAAGGTCGACGGTCAGAAGCTTGTAGATCTCGCGCGAAAAAATATCGTGATCGAACGCGAAAGCCGTCCGATACATATATCTTCTATAACTTATGTCCGCGAGGATGAACACCATTACAAGCTCACGGTAGACTGTTCAATGGGCACATATATCCGCACATTATGTGCCGATATCGGTGCAAAGCTCGGTTGCGGCGCTGTAATGAGCTCGCTGAGACGCGAACGCTCGGGAAGCTTCACGCTTGTGAACGCCCACACGCTTGACGAGATCGCCGCGCTTGACGAAAACGGGCGTGCCGGTCTTCTTATACCTACCGAAAGCCTTTTTTATGATCTTGAGACGGTAAGGTTTCCGGAATTTTACGAGAGACTGTGCCGAAACGGTGCGGAGATATATCAAAAGAAGATCTCAACTCACTATGAAACGGGCACAAGGCTCAGGCTTTACGGGAAAGACGGATTTTTCGCTCTCGGAGAAGTCCGCGAATACGAGGACGGAAGTGCGATAAAAGCCATAAAGCTTTTCGATCTCGGTTAATGGAGAAACAAATGTTTTATAAGGTATACGGCGATGTGCCGAAATACAGGTCCGATCTGTTAAATGACGTTGCACACGGCTTTTCCACCCGTCACGGCGGAGTGAGCACATGTGAACACACCGCGAGCATGAATCTCGCATTCGGCAGAGGCGACGATGACGAAACAGTCATAAAAAACTTTGAAATATTTGCCCGTTCGATCGGTGCAGACTCCAAGCGCGGTCTGATGCTCAATCAGATCCACTCAACAGAAATACTAACTGTAACCGAGTCAGAGCACGGTCTTGGCGTATACCAAAAGACAGAGCTCGCGCTTGACGGGTACGTATCAAAAACTCCAGGCACTCTTTTGTGTGTCAGAGTAGCCGATTGTGTACCTATACTGTTTGCAGACACGGAGGCAGGCGTTATCGGAGCCGTACATTCCGGCTGGCGCGGAAGTATCGGTAAGATCGGCAAGCTGTGCGTAGAACGCATGTGCGAGCTTGGTGCAAAGCGCGAGAGCATCCGCGCGGCGATAGGTCCATGCATATGCAAGGATTGCTATGAGGTCAACGAAGATTTTGTTGAGACCTGTGAGATCTTGGGCGGCAAACAGTTGTGCTCAAGGTTCATAGAAATGGCAGATGACGGCAGGAAGCGCGCAGATCTGAAGCTTCTCAACAAACTCGTGTTGCTTGAAGCCGGTCTTGATGAAAAAAATATCGATGTGTCGCCAAGCTGTACCTGCTGTGAGCCAAACGAATTTTTCTCACACAGATATCATAAGGACAAACGCGGAACGATGTGCGCTATGATCGCACTCGATCCGAAAATATAAAGACGTATATCCAGAAAGGAAAAGTCACAAATGATAAGAATTGAAAATCTTGTCAAGCGTTACGGAAAGAAATACGCCCTTGACAGCATATCGCTTGATATTTCAAAAGGCGAAGTCATAGGCTTTCTCGGACCGAACGGTGCGGGAAAATCGACAACGATGAACATCATCACCGGCTACCTCTCGGCAACCTCGGGAAATGTTTATATTGACGGCATCGACCTTCTTTCCGACCCGCAGACAGTAAAAACAATGATCGGCTATCTTCCCGAACAGCCTCCGCTGTACGTTGATATGACCGTACGCGAATATCTGAATTTTGTTTTCGATCTCAAGAAATGTACATACAGCCGCAAAAAGCATATAGATGAGATCTGTAGTGTCGTAAAGATCGCAGACGTGCAGAACCGTGTTATAAGAAATCTTTCGAAGGGCTATAAGCAAAGAGTCGGCATCGCACAAGCGCTCGTCGGCAACCCGCCGATAATAATATTCGACGAACCGACCGTCGGACTTGACCCCAAGGAGATAATAGAAATACGCAGTCTTATCCGAAAGCTCGGCGAAAAGCATACGGTTATTTTAAGTACCCATATTCTTTCCGAGGTCCAGGTGGTATGCGACCGTATCATAATTATCGACAGCGGCAGGATCATCGCGGACAAGCCTACAGAGGAGCTTGCGCGAGTTGCCGGTACAAACAAAAAATACAATGTCAAAATATCAGGTCCGCTTCGCGAGGTGCTCTCCATGCTTAAGGAGCATCCCGGCGTAAAGAGCGCCGAGGCAACGGGTGAAAACGATAACGGAACATATACGTTTATACTCGAGACCGATGCGAACACCGATATAAGACGCTCGCTGTTCTCGGCACTTACCGAGTACAACTGGCCGATGATGGGACTTGAGGAGATAAACGCAAGTCTTGAAGATATCTTCATCTCAATCGTAGACAGTAAATACGAGTCCGAAAAATCAAGCGAAGGCACACGCGCCTCGTGGGATGATGCGGACGAAGAAATATAAGGAAAGGAGCTACAACAATGAGTGCAATATTCAAGCGTGAAATGTTGTCATATTTCACAGGTGCTATAGGATACGTGTTTATCGCGGTATTCCTTGCACTTACAGGCGGAGTTTTCGGTATATGCACACTGTTTATGGGTAAGGAAAGCAGTGTTTCAATGTTCTTTATAGCAATGCTTTTCATCTACAGCATAATCGTGCCTCTTCTCACGATGAAAAGCTTCAGCGAAGAGCGTAAGACCCGCACAGAACAGCTTCTTCTCACTTCGCCCGTTTCACTTACAGGAATGGTAATGGGCAAGTTTTTCTCGGCTTACGCTATGTTCGCCGGAAGCTTTGTTATCTCTTGCGTAAACTTTTACACCCTTTTCAGATACGGCACACCTAATGTTGCGGTGCTTGTAAGCTACTGCGTAGGTATCCTGCTCATAGGTGCGGCATATGTTGCGATTGGTCTTTTTATATCCGCGCTGACAGAAAATCAGCTTATCGCGGCGATAGCCACTATCGGTACGCTTATAGTAATGCTTGTTATCTCGTTTGTAAACCAGTACATAGATTTTTATCCCGTACGCTTTGTATTAAGCTGGATCTCGATCTACAGCCGTTTCTCGAACTTCACATTCGGCATACTTGACATAAGCTCACTTCTTTATTATTTCTCTATCTGCTTTGTATTTCTTTTCCTCACGGTGCGCGTATACGAAAAGCGCCGTTGGGCGTAATAGGAGGTGTAGCAAATGAACAGCAAAATATCAATGTTTTTCAAGAGCCGCTCCTTTAAGCGAGGCTCGTTCAACGCGGCTCTTACAGTGATCGTGATAGCAGCGGTCGTGATACTCAATATCATCGTAACAGCCCTCGCACAAAAGTACTATTGGTACATAGACATGACTAAGGACAGCGTTTTCAAGGTGTCGGATGAGGGCATGGCGATTATCGAGGGAATAAACGCGGATATCAATATCATCTTCTGCGACGATGTTGACAACCTCCAGAGCAATATTTATCAAAAATCCATCTACAACACCGCGCTTGAGCTTTCCGCAAGATTTGACAACATAAGCATCAAGCATCTTGACATTTACAAAAACCCGTCATCCATCGCAAAATACAAGATGACGTCAGCAACCTCTATTACCGACACCAGCGTTATCATCGAAAGCGGAAGCGAATACAGGGTATATCCGCTGACAGCATTCTTTGTATTCAACGATGAAAATTACACCGACGCATGGGCGTACAACGGTGAATACAAGCTCATATCGGCAATACTTCAGGTAACAGCCGACGAGTATCCGAAGGCATATTTCACGATCGGTCACGGCGAGATGCTCGTCGATCAAGCATTGTGGAATCTCTTTGCCGAAGCAGGATATGAGGTAAACACCATCAATCTCATGGAACAAGATCTCGCACCCGATACGCGATTCCTTATCATCAACGACCCTATATACGATTTTCAGGGTATCAGCGCCGATACGGCAGGCAAGCGCTCAGAGATCGAAAAGATCGACGACTTCCTTGACGAGTTCGGTTGCCTTATGGTATTCACCGATCCCGATACAGGCGAGCTTCCCGAGCTTTACTCTTTCTTAAGAGAATGGGGTATCAGCTTCGGAGACAATGCTATCAAAGATTACGACAATTCACTCACGACCGATGGTTATTCGGTAGTCGCACAATATGCGACCGGTCAGACCACCGGTGCGTCACTTATCAGCCCGATAACAGAGCTTGCCGCTCCCCCTAAAGCGATCGTAAGATACGCCGTGCCCATAAACATCGAGTTTACCGACAACGGTTCACGCAATGTATCCACAGTGCTCACGACCTCAAACGAGGCTATAATAAGCGACGAGGATGACATCGTCGTTGGAAGCGGCAAATATAATCTTATGACGCTCAGCCGTGAGACCCGCTATGTAGACAATCAAGCGCAGTATTCGTATGTCCTCGCCGCAGGCACGACCAATTTCGCCACAAATTCCTACATCGGTCAGAAAGCATATTCAAACAGCGATATTCTTTACGCGGCAATGAAGCAGATGGGCAAGGAAAGAGTCCCTGTTGACCTTGATTTCAAGCCGTTTGACGATACCTCTCTTGACATAACCTCAAGCGAGGCTACAGGTTGGACTATCGCCATAGTCACAGTACTTCCGATAATCGCGATCCTCTTCTGCATTGTAATTCTTATAAGGAGAAAGCACGCATGAGCCGCATGAGCGAACACGACGAAAATCAAAATTCAAATATTGATGAAAACGGTATCTTCGACGAGCCCAAGCCGAGGTATACGGCTAAAAGAAAGCACCGCGACGATTTTAAGCGTCAGTTAAAGCTTCTTCTTATCGTTATTCTGATCGCGGCTGTTGGACTTGCCGCATACTTCCTTGTAATAAGGCCGATAGTCGAATATACCGAGGAAGTGCCCGAGGAAAAAGTCGAACTTCTGGACGGCGAGGTTCTCGGACCTCAGAACAGAATACTCATTATGGAGTATTTAAAAAACGACAACATCGCCTCTATTGATATACACAATGAGCACGGCGAGTGGGGTGTGGTTTACGACGAAGAGGACGAACAGTTCTACATCAAGGACAGCCCTTCCGCACCGTACGACAGACAAAAGCTTCAGGATCTTCTTTCAGCGGCAGGCTACACGCTCTCGATCGAGCGCATAACAGACTATACCGACAACTTCGGCGAATACGGTCTGTCCGAGCTTGATGATCCGGCATGGTATACCATAACCGACAGAAGCGGAAACTCGCACAAGCTCTATGTCGGCGATATCATCCCTTCAAACGCAGGATATTATGTCAGATACGACGGAAGAGACGCGGTATACGTTCTTGACTACACCATCGCGGACACGCTTCTTGCCCCGCTTGAAAATATGATAACTCCTACGCTTGCATTTCCGATAAGCGCGGGAGATTACCACACGATAACAAATTTTGCGTTCAAGCGCGATGGCGAGCTTTTCGTGGCACTTGAGTATATTGAAGCCGAAGAACAGCGTTTGAACGGAACTACAGCGGTTCACAGATTCTTGTATCCTGCCGAGTATATACCCAACGACCTTAATTACCTTGATATATTCGCTCTTTTCAAGAGCTATTCGGGAATATCAACGCTTATTTACAAGCCCAAAAAGGAAGATCTTGTAACATACGGCCTTGATGACCCCAAGTATGATCTTTACTTTGAGTACAAGGGCATCCCGACAAATATCATTTTCAGCAAGCCCAATGAAAGCGGTAATTACTACGCGTATTCGCCGATATTTGACCTCATAACCGAGGTCGATGCGGCAAATGCAAGCTGGCTTGACTGGGGACTTATAGATTGGATAGAGCGTCCTCTATTCCAGATGAACATCACCTCTGTTGACACGATCGAGATCGAAAGCGCGGAAGCTGACTACCGTTTCAAGCTTGAAAGCGATGAAAACGGCTTCAAATCGGTACGCGAAGAGATCAGAGACCGTGATATCGAAAACACCGACAACTTCAAGAAATTCTATCAAACCATCCTCATGACAAACCTGCAGGACTATGTTGACAGAACAGAAGAAGAGATTGCAGCACTTGTTGATGCCGGTGAACACATGAAAATGACGATAACGATGACAGACGGCAGTGTCAAGGAATACAAATTCTATCCGTATGAGACCCGCCGCAGTTACTATACCGTCAACGGAACGGGCGATTTCTATATCTTGCGCGACCGTATGACAAAAATAATAGACGACGCTTTAAAGGTAATGACCGGCGAGGAGATATTCCCCGACGCAAATAATTAAAGAAAAGGACCCGACTGTATAGTCGAGTCCTTTTCTTTGCGTTTATTAACTCTTGTCAAAATTCCACGGTCAGTCCGTCGTATGCGGTCTCGATGCCGTGAGCATTCATTTGCTCGGAAAGCGTTTTATGATCATCGTGCAAGGTACGCGCCATATGACTGATAACAAAGCGACCTATGTGTGCTTCAAGCGATGCCTTCATTTCGATCACCATACGCAGATTATTATGCTCGAATACACGGCAGTCGCCATGACTGTTTCCTACAGTCGCGTCGAGCACTGCAAGATCAACATGAGCGTTTTTTATTGCCTGTACCTCATCGTACATAAGCCACGCACCGTCAAGCCCGTAAAACAGCCTGCTCTTTCCGTCGGATATAAGAAAATGAACAGCCTCGGCGCATGTCCCGTGATGTGCACGCAAAGCGCGCACGGTGTAACCGTCAAGTGTAAACTCATCATCGGCTTTCATTTCGATAAATTCCGCACCGGCCGCGACAAGCTGTTCAAGTGTATTCTTACAGAAATGATCTCCGTGTCTGTGTGTGTTTATAATATATTTTATCTGCGACTTATCAACACCGAAGCAACGTACGGCATCAAGCACACCCGGTCCGGGATCAATAAGTATTTTGGCGTCAACAAGTGCCGACGCATTACGGCGGAACTCCTCAGAACCGCTTACATCAACCGGCCAGTCTGCCGCACCGGTTCCTAAAAACAACAGCTTCATATATGTCTATTTCTGTTACAATATTGATCTATTCACAATTATATATTTGCATTTGTCCGCTCAGCATACCGAAAAAGCCAAATCGCTCATAAAATCCCTTAAGACTTTTATCATATACAACCGATATCATATAAATATGTTTTTCTTTAAGATATTCTGTCGTCCGATCCATAAGCTGTGAGCCTATGCCCTTGCCTTGATAATCGGGATGTACCATAAGATCCTGAATATAAGCGTCTGTCACACCGTTGGAAACACAATCAACAAAGCCGATAAGTTTATTTTTGTCATATGCTGCAATGTGGCAGAAAGAAGCCGAAAGCGCGCTTTGCAAGGACTCTTCTATACGATTCCACCCTACTGCCTGCCGCAGATCGGCAACATCCGAAGCCGATATCGGCGAATTTGTTTTGTAGGTCATTATGTGCTCCCCTTTGCGGTGTTGATCGAACTTGAAATTCATAATTTCTTACAAGACTATCATACTTACTCAAGTATATCACCAAAAATCAACTTTGTCAACAAGGTATTTGCCTTTGGCAATCATAAAGTAAAGCTTGTTCCGTTATGAAGTGTTTGGCTTCATATGCAACGTACACTTCATTAAAAAAAGCACGCCGAAGCGTGCTTTTTTCTGGTGGGCCATCAGGGACTCGAACCCCGGACCGACCGGTTATGAGCCGGTTGCTCTAACCAACTGAGCTAATGGCCCTCATTTGGTGACTGATAAATTATATCACAGTTACACCTTATTGTCAAGAGATTTTTTCGATTTTTTCACTTTTTCGTTTGCAAATACCGCTTTTGCGCTCTTTTCACTATTGCTAATTGTCAAAAATTGTGATAAAATTGTACTTGAACACAAATATGAATCCGAAAGGGAACACCATCATGACAAATTTCGATTTTTTTATGCCTGTCAAAACTTATTTCGGCGAAAATGCTTTGACCAAGGCCGAAAATGAGCTTGTATGCGGAAAACACGCGCTCATCGTCACAGGTAAGCACTCCGCCAAGCTCTGCGGTGCGCTCGATGACGTTACCGCCATACTCGACGAGCACGGTATAGATCACACTCTTTTTGATAAGATCGGGGAAAATCCCAAGCTCTCTGTCTGCTTTGAGGGCGGTGCTCTCGCACGTGAGCTCGGTGCCGACTTTATCATCGGCATCGGCGGAGGATCACCGCTCGACGCGGCAAAGGCTATCGCCGCTTTCGGTGCAGATAAAAACCTTACAGAATCCGACATCTTCACAACTGACATTGCAAACATGCTCCCGATCATACTTATACCCACCACTTCGGGTACAGGAAGCGAGGTCAACAATTACTCTGTTCTCACGATCGATGAAAAAAACGTAAAAAAGACATTCAAAAGCACACACTCTTACGCAAAGGCGGCTATACTTGATCCGAAGTACACCTATACTCTCGGTGTTGACTATACATTGAGCACAGCGCTTGACGCATTTTGCCACTGTATCGAATCATATCTCTCACCCAAGTCTACAGATATCTCCATGATGTTCGCATTATACGGTGCCAAAAAGCTTTGGAATGCGTTCAAAGCTATCAAAAATGATCCGGACGCACTTGCCAATTCTGAGGATACTGCCGTGAAAGCTTTACGCGCTGATCTTATGGCGGCGGCATGCGCCGGAGGCATCGCCATAAATACGACCGGCACGGGATTTCCGCATCCGCTGGGATACAGCATAACATTATACAACGGTATTCCTCACGGAAAGGCGTGCGCTGTATTCACAGGTGAGTACATAAAGTACAACATGAAAAACGAAACAGGTTCAAGCAAGCTTTACGCCTTTGCTTCTCACCTTGATACAACGCCCGAGGAGATCGCTTGTACTATTCCGGACCTTGCGGGAGTATATCTCAAGCTCGACGCTGACGCGAGACGCGAATACGTTGATCAGGTCAGGGGTGCAAGCAACTATGCAAACAGCCCGTATGTTATCAGCTACGAGGAAATGCTCGATATTTACAACCGAGCTTTCATATGAAATGAATACCGTAATCTGTCAGATAAATTCAAAATATATACACTCCTCTCTCGCCGCGTGGTACATTCTCGCCGGGATAAGGGAGTATTGCAAAAGCGATATCCAAGCTTGCGTCATTGAAGGCACGATAAATGAAAAAAGCACGGATATCGCCACACGTATAATCGACAGCCGTCCCGATATAGTCGGATTCTCCTGTTATATATGGAACATTCGTACAGTGCTTGAGGTGTCAGCGCTTGTTCGCTCGGCTCTGCCCAATATAAGGATCATTTTCGGCGGACCTGAGGTCTCATATTCTCCCGAAAAATATCTTCCCGGTCATGCAGACTTCATCGTTTGCGGAGAGGGAGAGCGTCCGTTTGCCGCGCTTGTTGACGCAATATGCCTCGGTGAAAACGCCGAATGCATACCCGGTGTTGCGTATTTCGACGGTGATATTCGTTCAAGTGAGCCTCACACACCGACGGACATTCCGCCAAGCCCGTATGTGAGCGAATACTTCGATTCGCTCGGCGGCAGGATAGCATATCTTGAAACCAGCCGCGGATGTCCGTTCTCATGTGCGTTCTGCCTTTCGGGTAAATGCGGTACTGTGAGATTCTTTCCGGAAAAGCGCTCGTTTGACGAGCTGTTAATGCTTGCAAACAGCGGCACATCAACGATAAAACTCGTTGACCGAACATTTAATGCAGACCGCGCAAGAGCAATAAGATTTTTTGACTTCATCAGTGAAAATTACGGCAACGCCATACCCGACGGCGTACGTATCCACTTCGAGATATCCGCGGTACTTCTTGACGATGCCACACTTGAAGCCATCTCTCGTCTACCTTACGGAGCTGTGCAGTTCGAGGTCGGCATACAAAGCTTTAACAAACAAACGCTGACAGCGATCGGCAGAAGCACCGATATTGAACCGACTGTAAACAACACTCTCAGACTGCTTGCACTCGGAAATGTGCACGTTCACACCGATCTTATCGCGGGCCTTCCGTTTGAAGACTACAAAAGCTTTCGTGAAAGCTTCAACCGAGCCTTTGATATGCGTCCGCATATGCTTCAGCTTGGATTTTTAAAGGTTCTCTCGGGTTCGCCGATGGGAGATGATGCGTACCCGTACAAGTGCAACTTTTCTCCCAACGCGCCATATGAGGTCATCAGCACAGAGTATATAGACCGAGAAGAGCTTGACACTCTCCGACGTATCGAGGATCTGCACGAGCGTATATACAACAGCGGGCGCTTCCGCCGTACGTTTGACTACGCGCTGTCGCAGACAGGGCTTTCCCCCTTTGACCTGTACGAGTCGCTTTCACATACAATGATATACAAGCCCGGATGCGGTCTTGACAGATTCACGCGTGAGCTTGCAGATGCTCTTGAAAAGCTCTGCGTAAGCAACAGACGTGCACTTTATGATACTATCATCATCGACCGTATCACGACAAACAGCGAGGGGCGTATCCCCGAATTTCTCAAGTGCGAGCGCAGTCTTACGGCACTGATCAAGCGCCGACTTGAAAAGGAAGCTCCCGAGCTTTTCAGCACGGGTGTCAAAAGCGTTATTACATACCTTGAGTCGCAAAAGCGCGGTGTATACGTGCGCTATGACAGACCGTGCGACAGAATAACAAACGAATACACGGCAGTATATGTTGAAGCATGATCTTCACATATACTGCCGTGATTTTAATGTTTGGAAGTGTTAAGAGACCTGATCTCTATTCCCTCTTTTATCAGAGCGGTTCTTATCTTGCTTACAAACAAAAGCGCTTTTTCACTGTCGCCGTGTACGCATACCGAATCGGGACATATTTCTATTTTTTTACCGTTCACCGAGCTTACCGTATGTTCTTTTATCATACCGATAACACGTCTTACCGCCTCATCCTCATCCTTTATCATAGCACCCGGCTTTGTACGGGCAACAAGCGTTCCGTCATCCTCGTATGCCCTGTCGGCAAACACCTCTGACGCGCAGGGAAGTCCGATCGCTCTTGCTTGGGTCACCATCTCACTGCCGGCAAGTCCCATAAGAACAAGCGAGCTGTCATATTCATATACCCCCTCGCATATCGCTTTTGCAAGCGACGCGTCCTTTGCCGCCATGTTGTAAAGCGCACCATGCGGCTTTACAT
>JAFUMW010000032.1 GCA_017482465.1 Clostridia bacterium | reverse complement strand
TATATCATGCGTTTACAGGCGCGCATCTTGCGAAAGCGCTGTTTCCCGAGAGCACGGATGAAAAGGTCTTTGACGCTATAACCTACCATACCACAGGCAGACGCGGCATGACGCTTTGCGACATGCTCCTGTATCTTGCCGATTATATCGAGGATACGCGTACGTTTGAGGACTGCGTAAGATTAAGAAGATATTTTTATGACGGTATAAGCAAAAAGATGACGGCGGAAGAAAGATATAAGCATCTTTTGAGCACTCTTTTGCTTTCGTTTGATATGACTGTGAAGAACCTGACGGATGAGGGCGCGTATATTGATGCTGTTACACTCGACGCGCGCGAATACATCAAAGAAGAACTTGAGAAACATACGAACTAAGGGTCACGGTAACTCATAATGGCGAACAGTAAAACAAAGAAAAATAAAAAGAATAAAAAGAGCATGCACGGCAGAAGAGTATCTGCTTGGAAGGTAGTGCTTATATCTGTGCTCGTGCTTATCATAGCGGTCCTTGCCGCGGGCTATGTTTTCGTGCAGACCTATGTGCCGGATGTGGACGACGATCCGCATTTTGCACAGATCGGCACAGACAGCGGTATGTCGCTCGCGTATACGCAGGGAATGTATAAATACAACATATCACGTGCGCTTAAGATGTTCGGAGAAAATCTGCAAAAGCAGCTTGAGGGCGCAAGAGCACCGGAGATAGTGCGTGTGGACGGCATCTACAATTTCCTTTTGCTCGGACACGATAAGGTAGCGCTCAATACCGACGTTATCATGATAGCAAGCTTTGATACCAACGACGGAAGCATCAGCATCATGCAGCTGCCGCGAGACACGTATATCGAGTATGACGGATATGCTCACAGGGTCAACAGCATGTTTGCTTATCTTGTGGGACGCGCACGTTTAAACGGTGCTGAAAATGTATACCACACAGCGCTGGCAAACTATTGCGACGTGCTTGAAAATGCGTTTAGCATCGAGCTTGACAATTATGCGCTTATCAATCTTCAGGCGTTTGAGTCGATAGTCGATATAGTTGGCGGTGTTCCGGTGGATGTCCCCGAGGCGATGCACTACGACGATGAGTTCCAAGGGCTCAGCATACACATCGAAGCAGGTCCGCAGGTGCTCGACGGCAAAACAGCGGCGGGATTTGTCCGCTTCAGAAGCGGATATCTTCAGGCGGATATAGGACGTCAGAACGCGCAGAAGCTGTTTATGACCGCTTTCCTTAAGCGTGTTCAGGAGACCTTCTCGGTCAACACAGTGACAAAGATCGTCGAACAGGCGCTCAAAAATCTCACCACCGACCTTACTATTACCGACGCGGTCTATTACGCGAAGGAGGCGCTTTCGGTAGATCTGTCCAACATGAACATGATGACTCTTCCCGGTGAGGCGATATATTCCGGCGGCGTTTCATACTATGTGATAAACAGAAAAAACACTCTCGAAATAATAAACGAATATTTCAACGTGTACAATACCGATATTACGGATGAAATGTTTGATAGGGATCTTCTTTTCACAGACGGAAACGGTACAAAGATCGACGGTATATACAGAAGCAGTGACAGCGAATATGTAGTAAGCAACGGTGAGAGCTTAGATAAAAACGGCATCTATATTCCCAGATATTACGGTTCGCCCGAGGTTGAAGAGGACGTAAGCACCGAAACAGTACCCGAGGCGGTGACCGAACCTGAGTCTGTAGCTTTTGAAGAAACCGAAGCCGTTACATATGAAAACGAATCTTTTGAGGACACGGAGACTCAGACAGAGTCTGAGGACAGCACTGACACAAAAGAGGACGTGTCTGTAAGCGAGGATACGGATGAAAGCGATACCGCTTTGGCGGAAATCGAAGCGCAGACCGAACAGTCAGAGGAGTCTGCAGACGAAACCGAAGCTGTGACTGAACAAGATAGCTTTGAGGAATAATAAAGTAAACACCGACAGAAAGGCAAGAATATATGGATAACAATAATGAGATCAAGTACCCCGATCTTTCAAACGCGGACGCAAGAGAAGCGGCTGTTGAAGCGGTGCGTATACTTGACGCAAGAAAGGCGCGCGACATAAAGCTTTTGCGCGTTGAGGAACAGACGATAATAGCCGAGTATTTCGTAATATGCAGCGGAAGCTCGAGCACACAGATCAAGAGCATGGCAGGCGAGGTGGAGTATAAGCTTTCGATGTGTGGACTTCCCGCACGCGGACTTGACGGATATACCGAGGGCAAATGGGTGGTCGTTGACTTCGGCTCGGTCATGGTACACATTTTCAATGCGGAGAGCCGCGAATTTTATAAGCTTGAAAAATTCTGGGCGGATGCCGAGGAGATCGACATCTCGGATATACTGACAGAATAAAATACATCTATACAGAAAGGTTTTGATCCAAATGAAGTACGATTTCAAGGCCATTGAAGAAAAATGGCAGGACAGATGGGAAAAAGAAAACGCGTTTGTTGCAAAAGAGGACACGTCTATGCCAAAGTTTTACGGACTTGTCGAGTTCCCTTATCCCAGCGGCGCGGGTATGCACGTAGGTCATATCAAGGCGTACTCGGGACTTGAGGTAATATCCCGCAAAAGACGTATGCAGGGATACAATGTTCTTTTCCCGCTCGGCTTTGACGCTTACGGTCTGCCTACCGAAAACTATGCTATAAAGACAGGTATACATCCCCGTAAGGTGACCGATGACAATATAACAAAGTTTACCTCCCAGCTCAAGCGTGTTGGCTTCTCGTTTGACTGGACAAAGACGATAGATACCACCGAGGAAGGCTACTATAAGTGGACTCAGTGGATATTCAGAAAAATGTTTGACCACGGACTTGTATTCCGTGACAACGCTCTCGTAAACTACTGCCCGAGCTGTAAGGTCGTTCTTTCCAACGAGGACTCGCAGGGCGGTAAGTGTGATATCTGCCACAGCGATATCGTACAAAAGGCAAAGCCTGTATGGTATTTGCGTATCACAGAATATGCCGATAAGCTTCTTGAAGGACTTGAGGAGGTGGACTACCTTCCCAACATCAAGTTCCAGCAGCAGAACTGGATCGGCAGATCTACAGGTGCGTTTGCAAACTTCAAGCTTGCCGGACTTGACGATTCTCTGCGTATCTATACCACAAGATGCGACACGATGTTCGGCGTAACCTTCATGGTTATCGCGCCCGAGCATCCGATAATAGAAAAGTACAGAGACAGGATCACGAACATAGATGCACTCGATGCTTACAAGGACGAATGCAGTAAGAAGACCGAGTTTGAGCGTACACAGCTTGTCAAGGACAAGACGGGTGTGCGTATAGAGGGACTTGCGGCTGTTAACCCTGCAAACGGCAAGGAGATCCCGATCTACATCTCCGACTATGTAATGATGGGTTACGGCACAGGCGCTATCATGGCAGTGCCCGCGCATGACGAGCGCGATTATGAGTTTGCCAAGAAGTTCGGCATTGACATAATCGAGGTCATCAGCGGAGGAGATATCTCCAAGGAAGCATACACCGGCGACGGTGAGATGATAAACTCTGATTTCTTGAACGGCATCAAGACAAAGGCAGAAGCCATAGAGAAGATGCTTGAATACCTCGCTGAAAAGGGCGTAGGTGAAAAGGGCGTGCAGTACAAGATGAAGGACTGGGCGTTCAACCGCCAGAGATACTGGGGTGAGCCTATTCCGATAGTACATTGCGAAAAGTGCGGTACGGTGGGCGTTCCTTATGAGGAGCTTCCTTTAAGACTTCCCAAGGTGGACAACTTCGAGCCCGGAGAGGGCGGCGAAAGCCCGCTTGCAAAGATAGATTCATACGTAAACTGCAAGTGCCCGAAGTGCGGAGGCGACGCGAAGCGTGAAACCGACACAATGCCCCAGTGGGCAGACTCGTCCTGGTACTATCTCAGATACATTGATCCCAAGAATGACACCTGCCTTGCAGATGCCGACAAGCTCAAGTACTGGCTTCCCGTTGACTGGTACAACGGCGGTATGGAGCATGTAACACGTCACCTTATCTATTCGAGATTCTGGCATAAGTTCCTTTATGACATCGGCGTAGTTCCGACAAGTGAGCCTTACGCAAAGAGAACTGCACAGGGACTTATCCTCGGTCCGGATGGCGTTAAGATGAGTAAGTCGCGCGGAAATGTTGTTGACCCCAACAACGTGGTCGACGAGGTCGGCGCAGACGTTCTTCGTGTATACGTTCTCTTCATGGGCGACTACGCGTCAGCGGCACCGTGGAGCGAAAGCAGTGTTATGTGATGTAATCGTTTCCTTGACCGTGTTGCCGGACTTTGTGATATGGCAAAGGGAAGCGGTGTTACACCCGAGCTTGAAACACCCTTTAACAAAACGATAAAGAAGGTGTCGCTTGATATTGAGGATATGAAGTTCAACACAGCTATTGCGGCTATGATGACCCTTATCAACGATATCTATTCGCACGGAAGCCTTACGGTTGACGAGCTCAAGACCTTCGTAAGAATCCTCTCCCCGTTTGCACCTCACATATGCGAGGAGATATGGGAGGAGTTCGGCGAAAAGTCGCTCTGCTCGCTTGCAAAGTGGCCCGAGTGGGATGAAGCAAAGACTGTTGACGCGACGATCGAGGTTCCTGTACAGATAAGCGGTAAGATGCGTTTTACGATATCTATTCCCGCTGACTCTGACAAGGACGCATCTATCGCGGCGGCGAAGGCTGACGAGCGTATGGCACAGTACCTTGACGGCAAGACGATAGTCAAGGAAATCTGCGTTCCCGGCAAGATAATTAACATAGTTGTAAAATAATTTACGACAAAAAATAAGATAATTGTAAAAATACTATTGACAACCGTGTTTGATTTGTAGTATAATATTCAAGAGATATTATATCTTCTTTTCCATTATGGAGGGAGGGATAACGAGATGGCAGAAATTATTGTTAAGGATAACGAATCAATAGACAGCGCACTCCGCAGATTTAAGAGACAGTGTGCGAGAAGCGGTGTACTCTCCGAGCTTCGCAAGAGAGAGCACTACGAAAAGCCCAGCGTAAAGCGCAAGAAGAAGTCTGAAGCTGCAAGAAAGCGCAAATCCAGATAACAACTTTGCCAAATAAAAAAACACCGTGCATCAGCACGGTGTTTTTTTACGGAAAATGAATTCATTTATTGGTTATATCACATTAAATACGATGATGTAATACACATAACATATTATATCCGATGATAAATCGTCTTGTATAGTATACAATATTATATAAGGCGGTGATAAAATGAAAGATATTGATTTTGGATTACGGCTTGCAAAGCTCAGACAACAAAAAGGTGTTTCTGCACGTGATATGAGTCTTTCACTTGGACAAAACCATAGTTATATCAATACGATAGAAAGTGGGAAGGCACTGCCCTCAATGTCCGGCTTTTTCTTTATATGTGAGTATCTTGAAATTTCACCTAAAGACTTTTTTGATATTGATTTGTCGTATCCAAGTGAGCTTGCAGAAATAATAAATGATTTAAAAACGCTTGATGCCAAACAACTCGATACGGTATCAATGCTTCTTAAAACTATATGTTCTCGAAATTAGATAAAAAACACCGTGCTGATGCACGGTGTTTTTTGTAAATCTTGTTTAAGATACTTGTTGTTGTATTTTAAGCTTTTTTTATTACAACGGAGATACCGTCGTTTGCCGGAATTTTGAGCTTGAAGCCGCCCGGCATTGCGGTTATGCTTGCCTTGCTTGCTCCTGCTATGTGATCCGAGACGTAGCCCTTAAGCTTTACGCGGATATTTTCGCCGTTTGGCGTGTAGTTGACAAAAACGAGTATCCTTTCGTTTTCGTTTACGATATGCTCGGTCATTCCCACGCCGCATGGCTCAACAGATGCTACCTTACATTCACATCTTAATGTGTCGATCGCCTCGTAGAATTTGTGATACTGCTTTTCGTTTTCGCCGCTCATAGCGCCGGGTGTTTTTGCCGCATAGTATTCAAGCGGATATACGAGAGTGTAAACTGTACCCTTGCCGTAGCTGTTTTTCGCCATAACGGGAGTGCCGTTTTCATCGGTCGCAAGCACCGTCGCGCTTGTTGCTTTGATATCAAGCTTTGCGGAAGGTGTAAGCGAAAACTCTGTACCGCCAAGCTTTACTCTGTCGGGTGCTGTTGGCATACGTCTTGTCTGCACCTCAAGACCCGTGAAGGCTTCAAAGCCCGAAATGAGCGCGTTCCCCAGCGAGATATAGAGGGATGCGCCGTTCTTTTCAACCTTTTCGAGTATCTTTTTCATCGTATGGTTATAAATCGCACTGTTAGAGTCTATGCAGGGAAGAATGTAGAAGCGCGCATCGGGTATTACCTCGTTTGAATATGCGAACTTAAGATCAATGTTGATCTTTTTGGCGAGCAAGAACGCGCCGAATGCCGCCGCCCACTTATCCTGTTCGCGCGACAGCACGCATACAGCGTCGCATATGCGTTTTGGCAGCTTTTTGTACTCAAAGCTGTCTACGTATTTTGTGAATTCGGAGATCTCGTTAAGAACAGGCTTCGGTGTACCGTCAAGCTCGAAAAATCCAAGCTCGCGCTCAACGTTTTCCCAGTCGTACGGGGTTCTTGTGAGGTGGCTCTGCTCGTTAGCGCACCACCACATAAAGCCCTTGCAATCGTGAGCCCACTGTGACCACAGTGAGGCACGTATGTAGTCCGCCGCTATCCTCTTGCTTGCGATCATGTTGCCAAGCGTACCCATTTCCTCAACGAATGCAGGCTTTCCGCCGATATCCTCGTACATTACAGTTTCGGCGGTCGAGTGAAGGATCGACTTCTGCTCATTAAGCGGATCGGTGTTGCAATACGGGGTGAAAAGGGGATAGGGGTGTGTACAAAGCACGTCGAGTATCTCGCCCTGATCCTCGGGAGACCAGATGTCCTCGGGGAGAAGACTGTGCATTCCCGAGATCACGGGACGGGTGTTATCTAT